>JAUIAG010000080.1 GCA_030425355.1 Verrucomicrobiia bacterium | reverse complement strand
CGGTGATGATGACGTGAGGATTGACCAGATAATCCCCCGTGAGCAGGTCGCGGATATAACGCTCAGCCTGAGCCGCTGACTTACCGGCCACCTGGACCTGTGAAAGCAGCGGGAAAGTTATTTCTCCCGAGGACGCAACTTTGAGTTCGCGGCTCAGGTCGGGTTCCTTGAACACCTCGACTGAAATAATGTCGCCAGGCTGAATCCGGTAATCAGAGGTCGGCCCTTCGTAATCACTGGAGAGAATCTGTCGACGGGGCTCGGCGGTGGATTTCAGCAACTCTTCGAAATTTTCTTCGGTGAATTCACTTTCGTCGAAGGCATATCTGTCTTCCGACGCGGAATTGTAGTCCTGAACGATGTCCGGTTGGGAAACTCCGATAGCCGGCTCCTGAGACTGCTCCGAAACGATTCTTTCAACCTCGGGCGCCCAGACAGACGCCGGCTCAGGCTCGGGTTTGGGGACGGAAGGAGTGGATGCCGGTATCACGGCTGAGACGGAGCCGTCATTCAGATTGGTCCGTGTTCCGCTGAATCCCTCATAGCCAATTTCCTGACGAAGGGCTTCGGCTGTGGCCTGTCCGACATCGCTGTCATCATTCAAACCGCCAATACCGGATGAGTAGCCTGCGACCGGGATGGCAGCCGGTTGAGGCTGGTTCCGGCCCGATGGAGTGCTCGAAGCTGACGAATCCGGGAAAAATCCAAGACCGCTGGACTTCTGGATATACTGGCGTTGCGGCAGCTCTGCTCCAGAGGACTGGATTGTGCTCGGGGTTGCGGGATTACGGGATGGTTCCTCGATAATCCGGGGGGAAGGAGCAGTATTTGCGTCGGTGATTATATTGGAGGGCGACTGACTGGATGGAGTCTGGGAAGCAGTTTCCTGGAGGTAAACCCCTGGTTGTTCACCGGTGCTGCCGCCTGACGGCTGTTGTTCCTGAGCCTTCTTGCGCTCCAGTGCGTTGGCCCTCAGTTCATCAAACATGAACTTGGTCCGTCGATCCATACTGGTTTGCGGATAAGCGTTACCGGCTGCAAAAAGGAGAATTACAGCGATGAAAGAGTAGAGAAACTTCATATTACCTGCCTGTGACGACTGAACTGAACCTAGTAACCAACCATAACATTCAAGCCGACCCGATGGACGTCGTACTCGAAGGCTCCGTTCGTATTCGTGGAGAAATCAGAATAGGAATACGTTAGCCCTGCACGAAGCCAGTCGTTTACAAAGTAGCTCACACCTGCGGAATATGTAAAGAAATTATCCGAACGCCCCTGAAAAAAGGTGCCGTCGAACTCGGAATTGCGGTACCGCACCGAGGTGTCGAATCCCCATCGGCCGGCTGCATCCAGCATCTGCGCGTAATTCACGCCGATATCGGTGTAAACGAAACTGGTATCCCCCTGCTGAACCGACTGCTGAATTCCTCTGCTGAAGAGCAGCCCCACTTTGGACATGGCGGAGAGTTCGTAGTTGAGCTCGGCTTCGGCGCTGATACCGGAGGACGAGGTCGAGGTGCCGTCGAATTCAAAGGTCTGATAGCCGATACGGACCTCGCCGGTCAGTTTCGGGGTGAATTCCGCATCGGCGCCCAGAAAGAAACCGATCCGTGAAGCATCGCCGCCCCTGTTGATAGCAGCGTTGTTATTACTGGTGGCGCTGGACTGGCCGTAGAAAACCTCGCCGATCAGATCCATTTTGGCACTCAGGTCATAGACTGTGCCTCCGGTCACCCGCCAGTCGGTGACATCGAGAATCGGGGACCCGTCGGCGTAGTCCTGGACGCCGTAGGAAAATGCCAGGGAACCTGAGACCTTTCCGGAAATGTTCTGGAGAAGCCGGTAATTGTGATTATGAGTGAGTCGACGGGTGGGGTTGGTGGTGAAGTTCTCGAAACTTCCGAGGAGGCCTCCAAGGTAGTTGACAGTGGTGCTTCCGGTGATGGTGGTTTTGGGCCGTTCGATCCTCAGGGTCATGGACCCGGTATGATCCACCCGTGTCAGGAGGTCCGTGTCGAAATATTTGAGGTAGGTCGGTGCGTAGCTGAAGCGGAGATTGCTGAGGTCGGTCGCTCCGAAAAGTGCTTCCACCTCAGGGCGGGTCATGAAGATCAGATCAGACTGCTTTGATGGGGTTGTTCCCATAAACACATCGCTGTCATAGGAAAACCCGGTACCGACCTTGGGAAGAATCACCGCAGGACCCACTTCATAACTCAGCCAGCGATCAGCATCAAAATTCTGAGCACCGGCCGAAAAAACACCCGGAAAAGCAGCAAGAAATACCGCCGAACCATTTTTCAACAGCCTATTCGTCATACCAACAGAACCCACAGCTAAGCCATGGAAATCCCGGTTTGACAACAAAATAAAACCCCTTTATTCCGGCGGTCATCTGCTACAATCATCCGTGAACTGACACCAGTTATGAAAAAGAAAATACTCAAGACGGACGGAGTGGCCCAGCCTGTCGGGCCTTACAATCACCTCATCAAAGCGGGAAAAATGGTTTATTCCTCAGGGCAGATTCCCCTGGATCCGGAAACCGGGCAGATTGTATCCGAGGACATTGAGGCACAGGCCCACCAAGTCCTCAAAAATGTCGGTGCGCTGCTGAAATCCGCCGGCCTTGACTATGATGATGTGGTCAAGACCACCCTGTTCCTCACCAACCTTGATGACTTTGCCGTCGTGAATCAGATTTATTCCGAGTATTTCACCGACGATTTCCCAGCCCGTTCCACTATCCAGGTTTCGAGACTGCCTTTGGGAGCCCGATTCGAGCTGGAATTCATCGCTGTCATCAACGATTGAAATCCGGCGGGAACTGCCGGACTGCTCCCGGCACTGAACAATCAACTCCGGAAGCAGTCTCACCGGGTTAACATGAAATGGCGGCTTCGATCTGCCCCGATGGAACCCGGCGGTCGATTCAGTGGCTATGCCGGGTGATCTGGCGGTGCATCGGGAAGGTCCTGACGAGGGATGCGGAAACTGAATCGAGAAGCGACTGCATCTCGAGATAAATGGCAGCCGCCTCCGGATTGGGCTGAAATCGCCGACGGCCGTCAATTTTCACAAAATTGGCGGTCAGGTCGTGAATGTCCACCTTTTCGCCCCTGTTCAAATGCCAGCTCCACAGGGCCTGAAGAGCAGCGCCGTAAGCGGCGCCCTCGCTGACCTTGAGGGTCACAACTTCCGTGTTGAAGATGTCAGCCATGATCTGAAGCCATGTTCTTGACCGCGCTCCGCCGCCGGTCGCGCGGATCTGTGTTGGCTCCAGTTTCAGCTGTCTCAAGCGGTTGAGTCCGTAGTTCATCCCCATGGTCACTCCTTCCATGGCGGCCCGGGCCATGTGGGCCTCATCGAAGGTCTCGGATCGGATGCCATAGAAGACACCGGTGGCGTCCGGCAGATTCGGAGTCCGTTCCCCCTCGAGATACGGGACCAGAAGCAATCCGTCCGACCCGGGACGGACCTTGCGGGCCAATTTCTCGAACGATTCATGATCGAGGCCGAATCTTTTACGAACCATCTCGGTGGCAACCGTGACATTCATGGTGCACAGCAGCGGGAGCCAGCGATTGGTTGAGTCACAGAAAGCGGCTATCTCCCCTTTCGGATCCACCACGGGTTTGCCACTGCACGCGTAGATTGTGCCGCTGGTGCCGAAGCTGGCTGTGACAACGCCGGGAGCGGTGTTCCCTGTTCCGATAGCACCCATCATGTTGTCGCCCCCACCGGCACTGACGAGAATGCCCGGTTCCAGACCGAGCCTTCCCGCTGATTCAGCGGAGAGGAATCCGGCCGGAAGATCGGAGGAAATCAGTTCCGGCATGCACTTTTCAAGCCCCGGATCAATGGCCTTCAGCACCGAAGTCGAGAATTCACGCCGGCGGACATCAAAAAAAGCGGTTCCACTGGCGTCGCCATATTCCATGACCCTGTTCCCGGTCAGATGGAAGTTCAGATAATCGTGCGGAAGCAGGACCGTCGCAAGCCGCTTGAAATTCTCCTTCTCGTGCCGCTTCAGCCAAAGAACCTTGGGAGCGGTGAATCCGGGCAGCATGGCGTTGCCGGTGGCCTGAATGACCTTCTTCATGCCTCCCAGTTTTTCTGTCAGGATCTCACATTCCTCAGTTGTTGAGGTATCACACCAGAGTTTTGCCGGCCGAATGACCCTGCCTTCGGCATCCAGTGGCACAAAACCGTGCTGCTGTCCGCTGATCCCTATTCCCACCACCTCTCCCGGGCGCGCAGCGGCCTTTTTCAGAGCACCACGAATGGAATTCTCCATTGCCGCCACCCAGGTCGCCGGATCCTGTTCCTTACTGCCGGATGGGAGGCCGCTGATGAGCCCGTATGCCTCGGAAGCCTCACCGACAACGCCCCCCCTGGCCACATCCACAACAAGGGCTTTTGTCGACTGGGTGCCACTGTCCACTCCAATTACAAGTCTGCGCATCCCACTCACTTACCTTCCTCATCCCCGCGATTCAATAATTTAATTGATGTGCCACGCCGAACCCCCGATGACCCGGCACCCGCATGGGCTCATGACCGGCCGGCAGGAAAGTGAACACTTTCAGGGAGTTTTAAATATCTCTTTATATATAAACCGGATATCCCGGTGAACTCGATGGACGGGCAGGCACACGGGATCTGCCATCAAACCACAAACCTGGACGGGGCGGGTTTTCTGATGCCGGATGAAGGATCAGCAGCTGCTGCCGCTCAGGAAAGCGAGTGAATCTGCTCCCTCGGACCGGTGGTTTTTTCGCGGGTCTTCAGGTTCTTGAAGGTGAGCTGCCCGGGGTTCAGAGGGTCTATGTGGACAAGCAGTGTGGACTGAAGCTCTGTGGCATGTTTGAACTGCCTGTCGGATTTGGTGGCGGTTATTGGGAATACCACTGAAAAACCCTGTTCGCGAAACCACTGTATGGCGGCAAGCGATTGTGGTCGAAGGGACTCGTCCTCAATCGCAAAGTAAATGTCGGGTTTGAAGGCGGTATCGGGCAGTCGCCCAAGGTCCTTGAGAAGCTCGGTCAGAACCACATCTCCCATCCCGAATCCCAGAGCCGGCATGGATACCTTCCCGCCGGAAACCTGATTCACGAGGTTGTCATATCGGCCGCCCCCGGCAATCGCCCTGAACTTCCCGGAACAGTCGAAGGCCTCGAAGACGACTCCCGTGTAGTAGGCCAGTCCGCGGATGATGCGGTAATCCACAGTGATGAAATCTGAAAGCCCCCTCTGCGTGAGCTGGTCCACCACGGCAGCGAGATCCCCCACCGGTTCAGCTCTTCCGATAAAATCCCTGACCTGTCCGATTGATATCCCTGTACCTTCAAGTGACTGCGAGGTCACTTCCTCCGGAACCCGCTCCATCTTGTCGATGGCCTGATAGAAATCGTAGGACCGGTCCGGATGCCCTCCATTTTTCTGATAAAAGTCCTGCCATGCAGTGCGGCTGCTGATGCGGATGACGAAATCGCCCTTGCGCAGTCCGACAGCCCGCAGAACATCGATGAGAAAGGAGATGAGCTCGGCATCCGCCCCCGGGTCCTCTTCACCGATGATATCAGCATTGAGCTGGAAGTGTTCTCGCAGCCGGCCCTTCTGGTTCCTCTCGTAGCGAAAGAGCTGAGGAATGGAAAACCACTTCAAGGGCTTCCGGTACTGGGTGGCGGACTGGCTGACGAGCTTGGCCAGAGTCGGCGTCATTTCAGGGCGGAGCGCCACATCGCGGTCGCCCTTGTCTTTGAAATTGTAAAGCTGGTTGACGATTTCCTCGCCACTTTTCTGGGTGTAGAGTTCAAGAGGCTCGAGGGGCGCGCCATCATACTCGACGAAACCGTACTGGCGGGCCGTGTTCCTCCATGTATCAAACAGCCACTGCCTGATACTGAAACTCCAGGCATCCCTGGAGGGAACCGGATCCGGATAGAACTCTCTGAAACCCTTGAGTGTCTTCATCAATTCATTTCAGCATAAAAAAAGAAACGTTCTCCGCAAAGGAGAACGTATCAAAAGCAATGTAAAGATGGTTAAAAAAGTGCCGTGAAGGTGTCAGTTGCTCACCTTCTCCGGGGCAATCTGCATGACCGCTTCACGCATTTCCTTGCCCGGCTTGAATTTCACCACCGAGCGCGGCGGAATGTGAACATCGGATTCGGGGGCATTCGGGTTGCGGCCGATGCGGGCCTTGCGCACCTTGACTTCAAACACGCCGAAGTTCCGCAGCTCCACCTTGTCCCCGCTCTTGACCGCATCACTGATGTAATCAAGTGTCTTCTGTATTACCTTCAACACATCCTGCTGGATCAAGCCAGTCTCATTGCTGATTCTAACTACTAAGTCTCTTTTGGTCATAATTCGCAAATTGGTTATTGGTCATGAGTCAAAGGAAGAAAGGTGGAAAATCCACTTGACATTCCGTTCAACTTCAAAAGTTTTATCGGCAGCGACTCCGAAAAACCTTACATGAATTATTCTGCGAAAATGACTGGAACAGCCGTGAACCAGAGAGAGTTGCAGATGCAATGAAGGGGAAAAGCTGACTTATCCGCCGGCTATGGCAGGGATGATATTGATTTCATCCCCGTGATGCACCTCAGTGGCCAGTCCGGATTTGAATCGAATGTCCTCTTTATTGACATAAATGTTGACGAATCGGACGACCGATCCGTCAGAATCGAAAACTTTTTCCCGAAAGCCCGGGCAGGAGGCGTCGATGGATCCGAGAGCGGACTCCACTGTTCCGGGATCCACCTCGATGGAATCGCGGTTTGAGGTCAGCTTTCTCCAGGCGGATGGAATTCTAACGACGGCCGGCATCGGAAATTGGCGGTGAGCTGTGGCTCGGAAGAAATGGAGAACCGGATCTCAGTGGCAATCAGCCCGGCTCACGGATGAGCGAGCCCGGGCCCCCGGACCCGGCGGGAGAACCGGAACCGGAACATTTTCAGGAACCGATTTGTTCCCGGTAGGCAGCGGCGTCCATAAGACCGGACGTGTCGGGTGCCCCGGCTGACCGGACGCGGTAGAACCATCCGTCCTCATAGGGGGACGAATTGACCAGTGAGGGGTCCTCGCTCACCCTGGTGTTGACCTCGACAATCTCACCGGCGACAGGAGAATAGATGTCGCTCGCGGTTTTGACCGATTCAACCACGGCAACAGCCTCGCCGGCTTCCACAACGCGACCAACTTCCGGCAGTTCGACGAAAACCACATCGGTGAGCTCCTCCTGGGCATGATCAGTAATGCCGACAGTGGATGTCTCGCCGCTGACCCGGACCCATTCGTGGGAACTCGCGTATTTGAGATCGTCAGGAACGTTGCTCATATTCCAAGGAGACTATTCACTGGTCGATGAATCCGTCAACCGGCTTTCGAGAGAAATGACCGGCGGCACTGCACTGCCTTGAACTTCCTGCCGCGGATTTCAACCCACCAGTTTCTGCCGACAGCCGCGTCCGATTTGGGGACGAAGCCAAGGGCAATCCCCTTGCCCAGACTCGGACTGAGCGTGCCGCTGGTCACCACACCGGATGGTTCATCGGCGTCCGCCGAACTGAACAGCGCATATCCCTGACGCGGAGGGGGCGCCTTGTCGACCATTTCCAGACCGATCAGCATCCGGCGGTCCGGATTATCCATGCAGGCTCGGATTGATTCCCTTCCTGAAAAATCGCCCTTGTCCATGGCGACGGCCCATTTCACCCCGGCCTCAATCGGGCTGGTTTTCTCATCCAGCTCGTGGCCATAGAGCGGGTATCCGGCTTCGAGCCTCAGGGTGTCCCTCGCGCCGAGGCCGATCGGCAGCACATTGTGACGGTCTGTGAGTTCGCTCCAGATCCTTTGGATGACCGAATGAGGCGCCATGATTTCAAAGCCGTCCTCACCCGTGTATCCGGTCCGCGAGAGCAGGATGGTGCCGTCGCCAAAAACGCTCCCGCCCGCCTGCAGCGCGGCAATATGGTTCCTTGGAATGCCTGAAGGAGCGCCGGAGTCGATCACCGCTCCGAAAAGCGCATCAGCGATGGCGGGTGATCCCGGTCCCTGCAGTGCCAGTGCGGAATTGCTGGAGGAGAGATTATTCAGGGTGACGTCCGCACGGCCGGGATAGGACGCAAGCAGACCCTCGAGGAACTTCCTGTCGTCGTCAAACCGGGATGCATTGAGGATGAGAAGGTATTCCGAAGGATTCAGGCAGAAGACATACAGATCATCGATCGTGCCCCCGCTGTTCTGATCATGGCACAGCAGCGTGTATTGACCGAGACCGGGTGAGAGCTTCGCGATGTCATTGGTCAGAGCGCGGTTGAGGAACGCCGCCGACTCAGGACCGGACACCATGAGCTGGCCCATGTGCGAAATGTCAAATACCCCGACACCGGAGCGGACCTCGAGGTGTTCCGGGCGGATCCCGGAGTATTGAACCGGCATTTCCCATCCGCCAAACTCAACAATTCTGGCGCCGGCATCAATGTGGCTGTCGTAAAGGGCTGTTCTTTTCAGCATCGGTTCACTCTTAACAGCCAAAGGATTAAAATTCAATGCGCGCCGGACGTTGGATGCTGCATGAAGTCACCATCGTCCTTTCCAATCCGTGCGGTTTGAAGCATTATCGGCGCATGCATTCACTATCAGTTTTCCTCCACCGTGGCGGAGCGGACAGACTCTGTCACACCATGATTCTCATTTCCCTGACCTGGGCCATCGGGCTGCCATGCCGGGGACAGCAGGACCCCACCTTCAACACCGCACTTGATCAGGGCTGGCGGGAAGCGGACTACGCCGGACGGGGTCCGGTTTCCATTGACTCGGGGGTCCTTGAAATCCGCATGGGCGAACAGCTGACCGGGGTCGCGTGGGACCGCCCACTCAACCAGCGCATCAACTACGAGGTGGAGCTGGAGGCCATGAAAACCGATGGAAATGACTTCTTCTGCGGACTCACCTTCCCCTACGGCGATTCCGCCTGTTCACTGATTCTTGGGGGCTGGGGCGGCGGTGTCATGGGGATTTCCAGTATCAACGGACAGGATGCATCCGCCAATGAAACCACCGATTACATGCGATTTGAAAAGGATCGCTGGTACAGAGTGCGCGTCCGGTGCACTCCCGATGCCATCCAGGCATTTCTGGACGACCGGCCCATAGTGAACCTCACCACCGCAGACAAAAAGCTCGATATCCGTTTCGGCGTGGAGGAATTTCTGCCTTTCGGCATAGGGACGTGGCAGACCTCCGCAAAGTTCCGCAACCTGAGGTGGACCTCTCTCGCAAAGCCCGGCCCGGATCAGCTCCGCGATGGACACCATTACATTCCGACAGAGGTTTTCAGTGAAAAGGAGGATCTGGCACTTCTGGAAAAATTTGATGGCCTGCGCGTGGCGGATGTATCTGATGGACTTGACCGCTTCGGCTACGCCGGCCGGACGCTGATGGATTCTTCCATCCGCCCCCTCTGGCGGGATACCGCGAACTTCACGCACCGCATTACCGGCATCGCGGTGACCGCCCGATATGTCCCCTCCCGCGAACCGGTGCCGGCATTTGAAACAAATGCGGATTTTGATCGCTGGGTATCCGACACCTATCGCGATGAAACCCCGGAACCCTTCACCGTGCTTTTCAACAGCGGGTCCGTTCTGGTCATCGATGAAGCCGGAGAAACCGACACCGGATCGATCGGTTCCAACAACATCCTCCAATGGAAACTCAAAGGATGCCGCGGCGTCATCACCAGTAACACAGCCCGGGATACGGATGAAATTGCCGCGCAGAAAGTGCCACTTTATTTCAGGAAACCCGGTCGCGGGATACGTCCCGGGCGCAACCAGCTGGAATCCGTCAACATGCCCATCGTCTGTGGCGGCGTCCAGGTGCGGCCGGGAGACGTGGTGGTGGCCGACGGCGACGGCGTCGTCGTTGTCCCGAGAGGAGTGGCAGAGAAGGTCGCAGCCTATGCTTCAGGTGTCCTGAAAGGTGATAAGAGCGCCCGTCGGGATGCCTACCGCAAGCTGGGAATGGATCCCGATTCCAGTATTGCCGATTGATTGAGGTCCACCGGCATTTGAAAAAGTCACGGTCGCCATCAGGCACCGAAACAGCGCCGGAGGTAATCAATGCTGTTGCGGGCAATTACCTCCGGGCCCTCATCAAACTTGAAAACCTCAACCGAAACGAATCCGTCATAACCGACATCACGCAGCGCGGCTGCAATCGGAACAAAATCCACATCGCCAAACCCGGGGCCCTTGAGATTGGCATCATTCGCATGAAAATAAGCGAAGTCCTTACCCGTCTGCCGGATTATTTCCGGAACGGGGTCAGTCTCACTGGACATCGCCTTGACATCGAGGATGATGCTCATGGCCGGTGACTTGAATTCTCCGGCAAACTTGACGGCTTCCTTCGCGGTATTGATGAAATTGGTCTCGGAAGGCGCCAGCGGTTCAAAGCATATGGTGATCCCGCACGATTCGGCCCGGTGCACCGCCTTTTCAAAGGTCTGGGCAGCCCAGTCCCACGCCTGACCGGGAGTCACTCCCTCCATGATATTGCGCTGCCTGGGGGAACCGTTGATGATGAATTCCCCTCCAATGTCGTGACAGAAATCCACCAGCGCGACGAAGTAGTCGGCTGTCTTCCGGCGGATCGAGGCGTCGGGGTGGGTAAGGTGCATGCCCTCGGTTTTCACCAGGACCCAGTGGATTCCGGAAATAAGGATGTCATTGCGCCGGGCGGCATCCCGAATCGCCCTGCGCTCCGCCGGGCTGATGTCCGTGACATGCTGGGCCACGGTGAAAGGCGCAATTTCTATGGCATCGTACCCCGCCTCTTTTGCAAATGCCATGGCCCGGTCCATCTCCCACCCTTCGAAGATTTCGTTGCATATCGCAAATTTCATGGTGACAGATTCACAGGATCAATCCGGTTTTTCCAGAAGCATTTCCGGATCCAAACGGAACCGCGGGCTCGTGAACAGCCCCGGCAATCAGCCCTCAATGACCTCAGATTGCTTCCTCGTTGGCTTCACCGGTGCGGATGCGCCACGCATTCTCGACATTGTATACGAAGACTTTCCCGTCCCCGATCTTGCCGGTCTTGGCCGCCTCGATGATGGCCTGAACCGCGGATTCCACGGCTTCGTCCGCAACTATGGTCTCAAGCTTGATCTTGGGAAGAAAGTCCACCGTGTATTCGTTTCCCCGGTAGATTTCCGTATGGCCCTTCTGTCTGCCAAACCCCTTGATTTCCGTTATGCTCATCCCTGAAATACCGAGGCTCGAAAGGGCGTCCTTCACTTCCTCGAGTCGGAACGGCTTGATAATCGCTTCAATTTTTTTCATGTCCTGATTCCTATACTAATTGAGATTCAATGCGGATGAAATGCAGTTCGTTCAGTCATTGTAGGCGGACTCCCCGTGGGATGAGATGTCGAGCCCCGCATTCTCTTCCTGCTCGGACACTCTCAGACCCCTCGTTATCAAACCGACACATTTGAGAATGATCCAGGAGAGTATGGCGGTGTAGACTGCCACGCCGAGGATGGCCGCGGATTGGACTCCCATCTGGGAAATCATGTCGTGGGATTCCTCAAGTCGCTTTCCGCCGAATCGGGAGGAGGCCAGAAAGGCCACAAGGAAGGTGCCGACTATGCCGCCCACCCCGTGGACTCCGAACACGTCGAGGGAGTCATCGTAATTCAGCTTTTTCTTGAGTGAAGTGGAAGCCCAGAAGCAAACAGCGCCGGAGACCGTCCCGATGATAAAAGCACCCAGTGGCCCGGTCTCTCCGGCTGCAGGCGTAATGGCCGCCAGACCGGCTACCGCTCCGGTCACAAATCCAAGAACACTCGACTTTCCATGTATCCTCCATTCAAGCATCGACCACGTCAGTGACGCAACAGAGGCGGAAATATGTGTCACCACCATGGCAAGGACACCATTCCCGTCCGCAGCCAGAAAGCTCCCGCCATTAAATCCATACCACCCCACCCACAGCATGCCTGTCCCGCATACCGTCATGGGCAGATTGTGGGGCATGAACGGGGTCTTCGGGTATCCGGTCCGCGGCCCGACAACGATGCAGGCCACCAGAGCCCCGACTCCAGCAGTGATATGCACCACAACACCTCCAGCAAGGTCGATGACTCCCATTCGGTAAAACAGACCGTCCTCAGCCCACACCATGTGACAAACCGGGAGATAGACCAGTACCGCCCAGATGCCACTGAACCACATCACCGCGCTGAATTTCATCCTTTCGACGTATGCACCCACCATCAATGCCGGGTGATAATGAAAAAGGTCATCTGAAAACCGAAGTGCAGGAAAAGTGGAATCGTTCCGCTGACTTCCCCAACCACCACCGAACTCATTAATAGGTGGTCGAAGCCTCCCAAAAACCAGCCCGCACCACCCATTCCCCCGGAAAATGCCAGTGAATAACCAAAAAGCGCCCAGATCACCGACATAAGAGACGCAATTGCGAAGCACTGCATCAGAACACTCAGAACGTTCCGCTTATGAACCAGCCCACCATAAAAGAATGCCAGTCCCGGAAGACTCATGAACAACACCAGTGCCGTCGAAACCATAATCCAGGCCGTATCCCCGCGATCGATGGAAGATACCTCTTCCTCCGCCCCAATCACCATCCCGGGCACCAGGGCACAGACCATCACCAGAAGCCGGACCATCAGCCCGAATTGATTTCGTGAGTTCATATGTGCCCTCACCGCCAGCAGGTAAATTGCCAATTCAATCCCACCCATGCCATTCTTATGAACAATTCTTGTTTTTTGGATTAATTGTGTGAGTCATGAATGTTATTTATCATTTTTATCTAATTTATTTAAAGTCCGGCTTTTTTTGCCCATCAACACAGGGGCAGCAATGGTTATTTATGCTCATGCCGGACATTTTTCAACACCACAAATCATGACCCACTGCTTGCCAAACCGGAAGAAGTGGCCTGAAAAGGACACAAATGGGATGAAAAAGGCAAAAATGGGGTTGGGGGAGGGCTTGCAATGGGACCGCCCGGCGCTAAGGTGTGGCGTGTGAGTATAGTGACCAGGACCGGTGATGACGGTCAGACAAGCCTGCTTTTCAATCGCCGCGTCAGCAAATCGGATCCGCGGGTCGCCGCGTATGGCACCGTTGATGAGCTGAACGCCGCTCTCGGCTTGTTGCGGGCCTGGATGAAAAACCACTCTCACAGCTCGGATACAGCCGAAAACATCCTCAAGATTCAGCGGCAGCTCGTGGGCCTGATGGGTGAGATGGCCACCCACCCGGACGATATGGAGCGTTACCTCAAATCCGGTTTCGAGCAGATATCCAGCAACAGCACCGCCTTTCTTGAAGAATGGATCCTCAAACTGGAATCAAGGGATCTCAAGCTGGAGGGGTGGGTCATGCCGGGGGAGAATCCTGAGGCAGCGGCTGCAGACATGGCGCGCACAGTCTGCCGGCGCGCGGAAAGAGAAGTGACGTCCCTGCTGGAAAAAGGAGACCTGACCAACCCGAACATCGGCATATTCCTCAACCGGCTCTCCGATCTGCTCTGGTTGCTTGGCCGGGATCTGGAGCATCCTCACCATGCGCCCCCGAAAACCGGAGAGAAAAGCCAGGCTCACCAGCAGTTTGGCAGTTGACTTTGTTTTTGGCAGTGGGATAATGATCCGCTAATTTTCGACTGAAGTCGCACTGACAAAACGTCTATGGCTCAAAGGAAATCCAAGACCGGATCAACCAAAGATTCCCAGGCTCAGACATCAAAAACTGCCGCAGGAGAAACCTCCTCCCCGGGGAAGACTGCCAGAAAGTCCTCGGCAGGGGAATCAGGATCCACCAGCACAAGAAAAAAAGTGAAAGCCGCATCCGGATCGTCCGCCAGTCGGACATCCGCTACGGGAACCACAAAAAAATCTACATCCACCTCCACCCCTAAAAAGAAAGCCTCTGTGGCTGCCACTACCTCCTCCTCCACCACCCGGGCCGGATCCGAAACAGATACGGATTCAAAATCTGCCACCAAATCCAAAGCCACTCGCAACCAAGCCAGTGCCACTTCAACTTCCACCCCGAAAGCCAGACCTTCCACAACAAAAGCCCGGAAAAGCGAGGTGGTGAAATCAGAGTCCGCCACCACTGAGAAAGCCGGGAAATCTGCCGGCAGTAAATCCAGACGACCGGCACAGTCCTCCGAAAAAAAGGCTGCGAAGTCTTCCTCCACAGGGAAGAAGGCAAAGCAGGCCGGGGAAAAGGACAAGGATCAATCTGCCTCATTAAAATCGGCTGGAAAGAAAGCCGCCTCCAGCAAATCCGCCCCCTCAGCCGATAAGGAAAAAGCAAAGGAAAGCGAGCAGCAGGAGGTGACGACAACGCCGGAATCAGCGGAGTCCACCGCCCGGAGCCGTAAGAAGACAAAGACCGTGGATGCCCCGGAGCAGAGCTCCTCAGCCGGGAAGTCAAAATCAACCCGCTCAGCAAAAAAACCGGCAAAGGCGTCAGCTGCCGACTCCTCCACTGAAGCCGCAGAAGACGGGGAAACGGCAATTTCAGCGAAAACCGCCAAATCATCTTCGAAAAAAACACCGACCAAAAAGGCTGCAGGGGAAAAATCCCGGTCAGCCAGAAAAGATGCTGATACGGAGGACTCAGGCACTGCTGAGAAGGCCGGCAAATCAAAGGCACGGCCAAAGTCCGCCAAATCAACCCGCGCCGCCGACAAGCGGAATGGCACAGTCAAATCCAGGATCACCGGAGTGGACCAGTCTGCGAAAGGAGAGAACAGCGATGCCGATGAGAACGAAAAGGCCGAGGGGTCCGATCGCGAAGCAACCGCTGAAGAGGTCGATGATATCTCCGATGGCATCACTGACCTCGATCTGAAGGAGAAGATCAAGGAATTGATTTCTCTGGCACGGGATCAGGGATACCTCACTTATTCGGATATCGAATCTGCACTGCCCGAGAAATTTGTGTCCTCGGAGGACATGGATGAAGTCTTCAGCAAGCTGCGGTCACTGGATATCGACATCGTCGAGCAGAACGAACTGGAAAACCGGAAGTCTGAGAATGAGCTGGATGATGACAAGGCTCAGCTCGACATCCTGGACGACCCGGTCCGCATGTATATGAAGCAGATGGGCAAAGTGCCTCTGCTCACACGCGAACAGGAGGTCGAAATCTGCAAGCGTATTGAAGATGCCGAGAACGAAGTCACCCGCATCGTCTACAGTTTCGGCTTTACCGGAAAGGAACACATTGCACTGGCGGAGAAGCTTATCTCCGAGCCGCCCAAAGAGCGCTTCGACCGGGTCATTCAGGACAAGAAGATTGATACCCGCGAAACCCACCTCAACGACCTGAGAAAACTCATCAAGAAGGTTCGCAAGTACGATGAGGAAGTCGACAGCAAATACAACGACTGGAAGACCGAGCAGACCCCGCGCCGCAAAGACCAGCTCCATGGAGAATTCCTGAAGCTCGACAAGAAACTTTCCTCGACCTTCCCCAAGTTCTTCTTCAAGCAGAAGGTTCTGGAAGACATGACCCTGGTGGCCGACAATATCCATGAGAAATTCCAGCAGGGTCTGGCCACCATCAAAACTCTGAAGAGTCAGCGATCCTCCGAAGCGCTGAAAATCCAGCTTGAAGCCGAAGAGTCAAAGCTGTCCGATCTGGAGGAGTTCGTCCGCATGCCGGTCGACAAATTTCTCGAGTCCTACAACCAGCTCAAGCATTACGCTGATCTGGCCCACAAGGCCAAGACCGAGATGGTTGAGGCCAACCTCCGACTGGTAATTTCCATCGCCAAGAAATACATGAACCGCGGTCTGTCATTCCTCGACCTGATTCAGGAGGGAAATATGGGCCTCATGAAGGGTGTTGAAAAATTTGAATATCGCCGGGGATACAAGTTCAGCACTTATGCCACCTGGTGGATACGCCAGGCCATCACCCGCTCCATTGCAGACCAGGCACGGACTATCCGCATTCCTGTTCACATGATTGAAATCATCAACAAGATGATGCGGGTGCAGAAACAGCTGCTCCAGGAATACGGGCGTGAGGCGACCCCGGAAGAAATCTCCGAGGAAATGGAGATGCCGGTGGAACGGGTGAGAGCCGCTTTCAAAATGGCCCAGCATCCGATCTCCATGCAGGCGACAGTCGGTGATGACGGTGATGCCAGCTTTGGAGACTTCATCGAGGACAAGGATGCTGAAAACCCGCTCGACCAGACCAGTTACAGCCTTCTCAAGGACAAGCTGAATGATGTCCTCCGCAGTCTCACTGAAAGAGAAAGGCAAATCCTGGAAATGCGCTTTGGCCTGAAGGACGGCTACGGTCACACCCTCGAGGAGATCGGAAAGAAATTCCAGGTAACCCGCGAACGAATCCGTCAAATCGAAGCCAAAGGCCTTCGGAAACTGAGACATCCGACCCGGATCCGGATGCTGGCAGGTTTCCTCGACTCCGACGAGAATGTCGTGAGTTAACGGTCAATGACCTCCGACCCGGCTGGCCATTTGCGGCCGTAACCGGGCACAGAATTTTGTTCCAAAGCCCCATCGGCTATCACCGATGGGGCTTTTCCTCAGTGCCTACTCTTCATCTGCTCCGTCAGAACAGCCCATCAATCCATCAATCCATCAATCCATGAGTAACCACAGGGATTTATTCTGGATGTTTTCCACCCGGAAAATTAAAGATGGAGTATATGCCTCCTCAGAATGATGAACGGATTGAGGGACTGATGGCGTTAATGCCTCATGAGTCGAGTCCATCACTGGACAGCAGCCGCCGGACTGGAACGGCATCGCCGGGCGATGTCAGAAACAGAGTCCACGAAATACTTCAGGACTCGGAAATCGGAGAGGATATCCGGGATCTTCTCGTCTCACTTGTTCTGCTCTGGAATGACCACCTGGACCCCTGCCACGATATCTGCCAGGGATATGGACATCCCGAAGCCAGCTATATTCATGGCATGATGCATCGCCGGGAAGGTGATTTCGGAAATGCAAAATACTGGTTCCGAAGAGCTCAGCCATTGGATGACCAGAAAGATTTTTCGGAGAACGTGGCCTCGACCTTCAAGACCATCTCCGGCAGAAACCCGGATGCGGATTATCTTCAGCCATCCGTATGGAGCCCGGAGAAGTTCGTCGACGCCTGCAGCCAGGGAAATCCGGCCGATGCTGTTCTCAAAAATGTTCAGACAGCGGAATTCCATGCCATGGCCAGGCACCTTTTCGAACACGCCGGCTGAGTCGTCGCCCGGTCCATCCACTACCGATTGATCGCCCCTCCCCCGACTCCTTGCAGACTTTTGAAATCATCCTGGGAGCTGTCATACCAGTCTATCTGCTGGTGGCTCTCGGCTTTACCCTCAGACGACGTGAAATTGTTTCCGGGGCAACGGAGTCCACACTTTTCAAGCTGCTGATCAACCTGTGGGTGCCGTGCCTCGTCATCACGGTGGTCGCCAGAAATCCCGCCTTCGATAACCCGAAAAACATACTCTGGCCACCCCTCATGGGCTTTGTCTGCGTGGCCGCTGGCATTGGTCTCTCCTGGGCCGTGAGCCTGATCCTATCGAAAAAAACCCCGGCCAAAACCCGATTGGCCTTCGCCTACACAACCGGCGTCTTCAACTACGGCTACATCCCCATCCCTCTCATCACCATGATCTTCGATACCAGCACCCTCGGGGTGCTGTTCGTCTTCAATGTCGGTGTCGAAGTTGGACTGTGGCTCTTCGGACTTCCCATGATGGCCGGATCCGCCTCCATCTCCCAGATTTTCAAAAGGATCCTCAATCCCCCGCTGATCACTCTCTGCTTCAGTGTGGTGATTCGCCTTTTTGACCTCGGTGAAGCGATCCCGCTGCCCTTCTGGAACCTCATCGTCATGCTCAGCGGATGCGCCATTCCCGTCGGAATCCTCCTCGTCGGCATGGCCATGGCAGATCACCTGACAAAGGCTGTCGACTTCAGAAAGCCGGGACTTTGGACCATCTCCTGTGTTCTCAGAAACGGCGTCCTCGCCGGATTGTTCCTGCTCCTGGCCCGCCACGGCTCTTTTACAAAGGAACTCACAGTCGTTATTGCCATTCAAGGAGCCATGCCGACGGCTGTCTTCCCGGTCGTCCTCGCCAAACACTTCGGCGGCGATGCCAGAACCGCTACTCAAATCATCCTCGCCACCTCCGCCCTCGCCTTCATCACCGCCCCACTCTGGCTCGACTTCTCCTTCAAAATCCTCCAACTCCGCTAACCCATAAGGTGACAGGCTCGTTTTTCCTGCCCAACCCGGTGCCAGGCCCGTTTTTCCTGATTTTTTACTTTACTCTTATTCTTATATCCTGTATGCGATTCCCACTATGCGAACCCC
>JAUIAG010000079.1 GCA_030425355.1 Verrucomicrobiia bacterium | reverse complement strand
CTTGCAAAACGCGAATATCATCGAAACTATCTATATTTTTCGCGTCTTGATTCCATCCAGGGTTGAATGTGAGTAAATTTCCTTCGAACATACCTTCAAAGAGGCCGATCAAGTGATCTTCGTTTTTCATTATCAGCCATTTCTGGCTAATATCACCACCGAATTCAGTAAATCCGAGCGCTTCGTAAAACCTCTTGGAGGTGTTTATTTCTTTGACTGATAAACTGACGGAGAATGCTCCTAGTTTCATAATTTCCTTTCTTTACCTAACGTCAAAGGTAACTGGTGCCCGTTAGGGCGTCCAGTTAACCGCTTTGTTTGCCATTGCGTGTTGTATATCGGCAGCAAACCACGTAGAGCATTCTCTATCGTCAGGGCGTCGCTTAACTGCAACAATGAAGTGAAATGTAGTTGGTCTATCCATCTGGATGCCCTGCAGTGATAGTCTGATGTGGGACGGTGAGTATTGAATGGGATACGGTTCCCTAGGGATCCCTAATTCAGGAAGTCTCGTGATTAGCATATCCTGATCTTCTGTTCCAATGGACAGCGACCAGTTCGCGTCTTCCCATGTTTGGCAATCCAAAGATTCACCTGTTTCGGGAAATCCTTCGACTGCTGAGTTTTCTAAGGCGGCAGTGAATAGCATCCTAGTGCTTACCCTATCTGGGACCACGCGAAGAACACAAACCATAGCTTTATCAACAACCATTCCATTCGTTAGAATGGTCGGCAAATCGCCGAGTCGTAATTCTACTTTTCCATCCGATTCTGACGATATCAGAACATTGCCGAGAGGTGTTGGTATGTCACAGGTTGCGGTCATGGCGAATTCATGGCGAACGTTTGAAGTGTGGCACGGCGGAAGAATAACGGCCAGAGCGAGGTAAACTAGCGGTGTTGTCCGCCGTTGCCACCACTGACTTATAACGCAACCTCGAGGTATGCTGACTCGGACGAAGGTTCTGGGATCGGATATCCCTCCTCTTGCATTCCCTCAAGATGGAACTCGATCGCTTCCTTCATGTTGCGCTCAATCTCCTCGCGAGTCTCACCGGTCGATACACATCCTGGAAGATCAGGTGAGTAAGAGGAGAAACCTGTGGTTGTTTTCTCGATGATGATGAGATACTTATGCATGGTAAATCTTTCTATTTCTTTAATCCAGATTGCTTTAGGATACTGCTTTCAGTCCCAGGCGCAAGTTCATCGCCAGGCTTCCCTGGAACCGTCACCAAACCAGGCTTTTCTGAATGCTTGAATTGCCGGTGGCTTCCCTTTGTCCGCTTCAGAAACCATCCGTCAGATTCGATTAGCCGAATTATTTCTTTTACCTTCATTCTCGTTCATAACGTTTGAGGTGTGGCACCGGCTACCGGGGGCGCCGCCTCGCAACAGAGTAAAGGGTTTGAATAAAGAGGGTCATGTCGACTCGGGACGGGTAGCCGGTTGTCCACCACCGCCTTGTTCTGCCTTCGTTTGTTCTTCTGTGTGCACGGACCCCAAGTGGTGATACTTCTTGTCGAATCGGTGCTTCGCCCCGCACTTGAAGCATTCGAGCACGACCGTGCCGCTGTCTGAGGGCATCGAACGATATGTTTCGTATCTCTGATGGCAGGTTGGGCACGAGTGATTCCCAGGATAATTCTGGAATTTGAGTGCAAGAGGGTTGTTGAAAACGAGATCGAGAATCCAAACTGATACGGGAACTGAGACGACTCCGCCGACGATCCCAAGCAATAGGCTGCCGGAGTAATGGTGAATGATCCATCCAACGCCGATTGCGAGAACGAGAAAGATCGGCAGTGGCATGATGCTGAAACCAGCTCGTGCATGGTGCCGATGTCTTTTCATTTCTTGGCAGAACGCCGAAGTCCTCTCACACCTGCCCGGGGGCGAGGCTTCGACAGTGGGTTGAAGTTTGAATGGTCATGACGACTTGAACTCGCGGCGGGGCAGGTGTTGAGAGCGACGCCTTGTTCGCTTATCGAATTTCTGAGGGTGAGGCTACCACCCAAGCAGTGGCTATCGAAATCGTCACGATGTTAGCGAGCCATATCCAGTAAAAATTCCGCTTCGTGATCTTCTCCTTCCAAATGAGCCTAATCGTGAGGAGCTCGATGAATGCGTTCAGAGCACCGCCGAATATCGGCACCGAGATCCAAGTGACAGGATTGAAGGTGCCCCAGTCAAATATCCACATTACGATCATCCCGATAGTGATCTCGTAAAGGAGGCCAGATAGCGGGCGTCCGAGTAATCCGATGAGGCCTGAAGCGATGTTTGCCGCCAGCGCAAAGAGGGCTGCCTTCTGGAAACTCAGCCCAAATAGTCGCCGGAAGAAGAAGAACTCAATGACGAGGCTAAGAGCAATGATCGGTATCGAGCTGACCTTCTCTTCGGCGTAAAGGGCTGGCCAGACGACATTTGCGATCATTGTCGGATTATAAGAGCGAACAGTTTTATTATGCGGTTTTTCCGCAGTTACCGGGAATTTCCGGAGTTATCCGACTGAGTGTGACGGGTGGCGCGGGAACAGTTTTCCTGAGTGAATTCATGTTTTTCCTTTTGACTCCCCGACTGTTACTTAAAAGAACCGGTTTTTCAAGCAAAAATAATTTGCCAACCATACTTGAAGTCTATTGGACTACAACTGTTGACAAACATGATATTTTTGATATCCGACTATGCGGATATCAAAAATATCACGGCAGAGGATGGGCTTGAAAACAGGTGAGTGAGAGGGAAACAATTGGATTTTTGATGATTTTCTTCTGGAATAACCTCGAAAAGCATAAAACTCACAACTATTGACTACGCCGGTTCACGAACTTGATAATTTTGATATCCGACTGAACGGATATCAAAATTATCACGGCAGCCGGCTGGCAGCGGGCAATGAAGTGGTGGCATCGGATGGAAATCCGGGTAGACAGGGTTTCGATAATTCTGAATGTGCTCTGCCGTGGTACACGAAAACCGGTGGCAGAAGATGAAATAAAGCAATGAGAGCGGATTGTCCGGTGAGGGACGACAGCCTGAGCAGGGAGAAGAGAATTATATGAAAAGTGATATTTTCCGGGAAAAATGGCATTGTGAACTGAAGAGGTAGGGAATTGTGCAAAAAAGGACTTTTACATAAGAAGATTGCTGGGAAAATGGAATCAGTGGCGGAAGGTCAAACCCCATGAATCCACCAGAGAGACTTTGGAAAGATGGATCCTATCCCATGCCTCAGTAAGCAATGTGCGGGATTGGCAGTTTCATCCTGGCTCTTTTCAACGCCGGAACCGGTGAGCCCATTCCCTGATGGGGTGCCTGTCACAAGGATGCAGGCAAAATCGAAGAATGCCTGATGGACGCTCGACCTGTGACGAGTCCGTGTGAGGTGAACTTGTCATTCCAGCAGTTTTTCAATCCTGATAGAGATTGAATGTTTGATTAGCCCTGGAATCCGGCCCCCCCTGCCGGCACCCTGCTCAAAAGTGAATTGGACTCCTGTCACGTGCCTGAGTCGCTCTGCAGGCTTACGGATGGAGTTCCCTGCGTGAGGGTTGTTACCGAATGGTCCGGACTATTTTCAAACGGTCAGGTGACTTGTCCGGGAAGCAATTCATGATCAGCATCGGGCCCGGCCTGCGGGGAGGCATTTTCCGGTGGCAATCTCCGTTCGTGTCGGTAGATTGGTGCCACTCATGATTAGCGAACTGATCCAGCATCTGAAAGGGGGGCGTGACCTTGATTCGGAAATGGCTCTCGAGGGAGTGAAGTGCCTCGTGGATGAATCCGTTGCGGCGGAGCAGAAAGCGGACTTCCTTGAGGCTCTTGCGCGGAAGGGTGAGACAGTCGGGGAGATTTCGGTGCTGGCGTCGTGGCTGCGTGATCAGTCCGTCAGGCCGCCCGGACTCGAAAAGCTGGAGCATGAAGACCTTATCGACGTGTGCGGCACCGGCGGGGATCATCTCAACACATTCAATATCTCCACCACCGTTTCGCTGATACTGGCTGCTTCCGGCGTGAGAGTCGCCAAGCACGGCAACCGCGCCATCACTTCCCGGTCGGGCAGTGCCGATGTGCTGATGGCACTCGGGGTCCCGGTGGATCTGGAACCGGCCCAGGCGGTTCAGTCCCTGATGGAGAACAACTTCGCCTTCTTTTTTGCCATTCACTATCACCCGGCTTTCCGGCATATAGCCCCTGCCAGGAAGATTTGTGCGGAGAGAGGCCTGCGCACGGTTTTCAATTTTCTGGGTCCGCTGCTGAATCCGGTGCGCCCATCCTGTCAGCTGATCGGAGTGCCCCAGCCTGAGCGCTGTGAAGTTATTGCCCGGGTCCTCAAGGACCTCGGTGTTCGAAGGGCCATGGTGGTCAGCGGCAGAGTCGACGAAAACCGATTCATGGACGAGTTCAGCACCCTCGACAACACCCTCGTTGCCGAATACTACCAGGACAGGGGATTTTCCAGCTCGGAGTTTGAAGTCTCTCATCTGGATCTCTCACCCGTCACTCTCGAGGACCTCAAGGGTGGGGACAGCGCCCATAATGCTGCGCTCATAGAAGCCATCCTCCGGGGATCCGACACGGGGCCGCGGGCCGAGATTGTCTATCTGAACGCCGCCGCCGCGCTTCTTGTTGCAGATCAGTGCCGGTCAATCACAGAGGGATGGGAAGTCGCCCGCGGGATTATCCAATCCGGTCAGGCTATGGATTACCTGCAGCGGATCCGGAACTGGAAGCCTTCCTGAAGGCTCCGTTGAGGGAGGTGGAATACTCATTCAGTCCGGTGGTTTCCGGAAGTGAACACTCATCGCTCACCGGAAATGGCTCCGCTCCGATATCCCGCAGAATTGTTCCTGCGAAATGCAGTGACCCGGCTGCCACCAGATCCGTGGAACCACTCCCCAGTCTTCTTTTTATCGCTGTTACTGCGTTTTCCGCGCTGGACACCGGGATGGCATCATGGGTGATGGCCCTGACAGACCGGGCCAGTTCTTCCGGATCGGCCCCTCTCTCGGTCGGCACCGGGCAGAAGGTGATTGATGAGGCAATCGGCAGGATCGGCTGGATCATCTGATCCAGCGGCCGGTCGGAAAGAAAGCCGAGAACAAAATCAAAACGCCGGCCCGGATGTTTTTCAGTGAGAAACCGGGCGAGGCTCCTCATGCCGTCCGGGTTGTGGGCTCCGTCCAGAAGGAAGGTGCGTCCATCTCCTGCATCGACCGTCTGCAGTCTGGCGGGCCACCGGGTAGCCCGGATTCCGTCCCTCAGCCGATGAGTGTCCAGCCGCATCGGGGCCGACAGTATTTCCAGGGCCTTCAGTGCCAGTCCGAGATTCAGTTCCTGGTGCGGACCGGCGATCGACGGGTGGTCCCATCCGGCGGCAAGATCCTTAGCCTCCTGCGGAGTCATCATGATCAATGGTGCCTGGACCTCTGCCGCTTTCGATCGGAATACCTCCGCCACTCCGGGATGATCGGGGGCACACACCACGGGGACTCCCGGTTTGATGATTCCCGCCTTCTCACCGGCTATTTCCTCGAGAGTGTTTCCCAGCCATTTCTGGTGGTCCATTCCGATTGAGGTGATGATGGATAGTGCCGGTCGGATGATGTTGGTGGCATCGAGTCGGCCGCCGAGGCCGGTTTCCATGATTGATATATCGCACTGGCGCTCATGAAAGGCCTTGATGGCCATGACCGTGACGGCCTCGAAGAATGTCGGTATGGAATGAACCGGGGATGTGGATGATGCCGACTGCATCGCGGCAATTTCCTGCTGGATTTCGCGGGTCAGCCGGATGATTTCCGGGACGGGCAGGGGGATCCCGTTGATACGGATGCGTTCATTGAAGTGGACAAGATGGGGAGAGGTGAAGAGGCCGGTTCTGCACCCGCTGTGACGGAGAGCGGATTCAAGGAAGGCGCAGACGGACCCCTTTCCATTGGTTCCGGCAACATGGATGAACCGGTGGCCGGGGTGGGGGAGGTTAAAACGGGCGGCAAGCGCTCTGGTGTTTTCCAGTCCCAGTTTCATGCCCGCCAGTCTCAGGCTGTAGAGAAACGCCACCGCCTCGTCCATGGTGGTGACCGTGGCTGAGCCTCCACTCTGATCGGGGTTGCCGTGATTCATGGGAAAAGATTCTGAAAAGGCATTTCAAGCGTCTCACCCGATCCGATTTTCACCGGTAGTGACAGTTTTTCTCCAAAGCGGAACTGCAGGCCGGGAGATGAGTCGGGGTCCGATGCTGCATCATTCATCCGGTGCAGTCTCACTGATTCGGGAATGCCGTCCTTCCATGACAGATTCAATTCGATTCCACGGGCGAGGGCGACGCCCGAGACTGATCCATCCTTCCACGGCAGTGGGCTGGTCGGCAGCAGTTCGATCACCGCGCCATCGGGGCGAATAATTGAATCCAGCAGAAGTCCGTGGGCCATGCAGACCGGAGTGGATTCCAGCCTGGGTCCAGTCCCGAGGAAGTTGGGACCCGTGAAATCCGGAGAGATGAGCCTGCTGAGAATTTTCAGTGCCGCGTCACGCTGCTGCAACCGGTTAAGGAGGTATCCCGTCCATGCGACCTGAAGCGCGCTGTCAGGCACCGGTTGAATGACCGGCTGGTCCCACCCGGGCAGAAGATCCCGGTCAATGGCCCCGGGATACAGTCCCCACCATGCCTGGGGCTGCAGGGATTCGATTCCGTCCATTGATCGCCGCATTTTAAGCAGCGATCGGCGGATCACGGTTCCGGCCTCCAGAGCGGCCTGCCTCAACTGCTGCACGGATGCCCCGGAAGATGATTCCGGCCGTGCGTCACCGGCCTCGAGGTAGTCCTGCAGGGTCTGAAGCATGATCTGCAGATTCATCCATCGGTTGGATTCCGGATCCCAGGTTTCATGGGGGCCACTGTGAAGCCATTTTTCATGAAGCAGCGATGAGCTGCCGGGGCGGTGATGGAACTCCAGAAAGAACCGTGTGGAGGCCTCCAGCAATGGCAGGACTGTCTTTTCCCGGAACCGTTTATCCGGATGAATGAGGGATGCTTCCCAAAGCAGGTGCGCGGCCCAGCCGCCCGCATAGGGCCACAGCGACTGCCAGCGGGACGGGTCGTCGGCGATGGAGTTCCATCCATCAATACTACTGAACAGCACCCGGGCTTTCTCATCGCGGACCCCGAGCTTACGGCTCAGACTGCCGCCCCGGCGGAGCAGGTCACCGGTGAGTTCCCGCATGGACCGCCACGTCTCCAGTCCGCCGGGAGCCGTGTGGAGTGTCCCGCGGAATGTCATGAGCACCTCATCGAGTGATGCCCGTGCCCCGTCTGCCGGGCGGGGGTTGAAGCTCCATGGACTGGTCATGGGAACCGTGTTGTCCCAGCGTGTGCTCAGCGCGGCATGGCGGGCAAATTGAAAGATCCTTTCGAGATCGGCTGAATCCGGAACAATCGGTTCGTCGCTTTCTGAGAGCTGCAGCCGGGTTGCCTCCATCAGTGGTGTGACGGATTCCAGGTGCCGGTCCAGCGCCTCCTCCCATGAAACCGACCGCCATGGCAGCAGCGCCTTCTCGTTCCATGCTGCGGGGTCGAGGTCAAGTATGCCGGGATAGTCGCGGCTGGCCTGAAGGCTGACAAACAGGATGACCTCGGAAACATCCACCAGCTGAATATCCTTGTAAGTGATGATCATTCGCCCGTCTCTGAGAATCCGGGGCATGATGCGCACATCAAATGATGCTGCCGATGGAAACGTCTCCCTCAGGCCCGGTATCCGCTTCTCTTCGGGTTTTCCGCTGCAGTGGAAAAACCCGTCCCCGGTGAACCCGACCTTCGAGTCCTTGATACGGCTCCTCAATTCAATTTTCCCGTTCAGGAGCTTCGGGGTATGGGAAACCAGCCTGATGCCCATGATATTCATCACCGGATTGATGAAGCAGGTTCTTTCGAATTCATGCCCGTCCGCCACCACGGTTGTGGTGAACAGCTGCCTCCGGAGGTCGGCTTTTCTGGTGAGTGTCTCCGCACTTCGCAGTGCCTCGAAGTCCATCATCAGATCACAGACCGGCAGATAGTTGGCCAGTGCTGTCTCGGGGAGACCGGCGGCCGACTCCCATGTGGAACGCGCCTCCGCATACTGTCCTGAGGCCAGCTGAGCCCCGATTTCGTCGAGGGCTTCTTCGGGAATGGCGGCGGGTGCGGTGCTCTCCGGCTCCTGCTGCAACGGCGCGCCATCCCAGAATCGGGTGTGGTTCAATTCGATTCTGAATGGGTTGAATCTTTCGTTGAAAAGCACCCCGAAACGCCCGGTTCCGGCAGTCCAGGACATATTCCGCAGCGGGGCCTGACCGCTGTCCTCGAGAATGAACGGATCATCCACGGCCGCCGCCACCGGATGGAACGGGCCGGCTGTGACAAAAAATGCGGCAATCGCGGCAATGATCAGGCGGAGGGAGTTCCACGGGATCCCGGATTCCGTTCGCTGCCAATGTCTGAAAACGGTGAAACCGGAGCCCTGATGCTCCAGTCGCATCCGGAACCCCCGTCGCGGTCCCGGCGACCTCAAAACGGCACTGTCATCACTCATGAATTCCCATTTTCGGACATACGCTGTCGCCCGCAAGCCCGGATTATTCCGGGTTGGCCGGACATGGCTCTGGAATTTGAACCTGACTGCGGTATGATGCCCGCCAATGAGAGAGGATCAGGATCCCTTTGATTCGGTTGAAGATGTGATCGACGACGTCCGGCATGGGCGGATCGTCATCATCGTCGACGACGAAGACCGTGAAAATGAGGGAGATTTTATCATCGCCGCGGAAAAAGTGACCCCGGAAGCCGTCAATTTCATGGCGCGCCACGGCCGCGGACTTATCTGCGTGCCGGCCCGTCGGGAAAGACTCCATCAGCTGGGCATCGGCAGCATGGTTCACGAAAACCGCGATGAATTCAAAACCGATTTCCAGACCAGTGTGGACGCCGCCCATGGCATAACCACGGGTATCAGTGCTTCGGATCGCGCCACCACCATCCGGACCATGGCCTCGCCCACCACGACGCCCAGCGACCTCGTGCAGCCGGGACACATCTTCCCTCTGAGGGCGAAGGCGGGCGGGGTCCTCCAGCGGGCCGGCCACACAGAAGCGGCCGTCGATCTCGCCGAGCTGGCAGGGCTGCTTCCCATGGGGGTCATCTGCGAAATCCTCAGTGAGGACGGCACCATGGCCCGACTCCCCGAACTCCTCGAGTTTTCCCGCGCGCACAACCTCAGAATCTGCTCCATCGAGAAACTCATCAAATACCGGAAATCGAGGGAAAAGCTGGTTCATCTTGAGGAAGTGGTCGAAATGCCCACCGAATTCGGCACCTTCCGGCTCCATCTCTACCACTCGATAACTGAAGGACGGGAGCACCTGGCACTGGTCAAAGGGGAGATCAGCCCGGAAAAGCCGGTTCTCGTGCGGGTTCACAGCGAGTGCCTCACCGGAGACGTGTTCGGATCCAGACGCTGCGACTGCGGCCCCCAGCTTCATCGCGCCATGGAACTCGTCGAACGCGAGGGAACCGGCGTGATCCTCTATATGCGACAGGAAGGGCGCGGGATCGGCCTCGGCGCCAAGATCAAAGCCTACAAACTCCAGGAAAACGGCTATGACACCGTGGAGGCAAATCTCAAGCTGGGATTCGGCATGGACCTCAGGGAATACGGAATCGGTGCCCAGATCCTCAACGACCTCGGAGTGCGGAAGATCCGGCTCCTCACCAATAATCCCCGGAAAGTCGTCGGTCTGGAGGGCCATTCGCTCGAAATAGTCGAACAGGTCCCCATCCAGATTCCCCCCAATCCATTCAATAAAAACTACCTTCACACCAAAAAAACCAAACTGGGGCATCTTCTCTGAGCGCCCCGGTTCCAGTTCCGGGAAACACACCATGCTTGAAAAGGACAATAATCCACAGAATGCACCGGGATCTCCCGGTGAGGAGTTTGATGACCTCGGCGGGCGGTTCGTCATCATTGCCTCCCGCTTCAATGACCGCCTCGTCGATGGACTCCTCAATGCCGCCACTCACGTGCTTCATCGCAACCCTTCACGGGTTGTCGAAACATACCGGGTTCCCGGAGCTTTTGAGATCCCCGCTGTCGCCTCGCGTATCGCCCATGCCTCGCCCGCTCCCGATGCCATTCTCTGTTTCGGCGTCGTCCTCCAGGGGGAAACCACCCACGCCCAGCAAATCACCGAGGGAGTGACCAATGCCCTGGCAAACCTGCAGATCATGGCCCGGCTCCCCGTCATACACGGCGTCGGTCACTACCAGAACCGGCAGCAGGCCGAAACCCGATGCCTCGGATCAGTCCACAACCGCGGAGCCGAATGCGCCCTCGCCAGCCTCGAAATGGTGCGACTTTTTGCGGCCCTTCCGACTTTGTGAAATTTTTCACAAAGTCCTTGAATCACCCATAAGCCACTGCTACTAGTTTATGTGAATTGCTTGTCAGCAGCGTGAAAAACCCCCGTCCCGGAAAATTCTGAAGCAGTTCCAAAAGAGAAAATGGCACAAGACGCACGTAATCCATGGCTGCATCGCTTCGCAATTTTTGCGGTGCTCTCCACGCTGTGTCTGATTGGCATCGGGGGTGTCGTGACCAGCACCGGCTCCGGCATGACTGTCCCTGACTGGCCCAACAGCTACGGCTACAACATGTTCCTGTTTCCCATATCCCTGTGGGAGGGCGGAATTTTCTATGAGCACAGCCACCGTCTGGTGGCTTCATTTGTCGGATTCCTCACCATCATTCTCGCGGTCTGGTGCCAGTTCGCCCCAGGCGTTGGTAAATTGACCCGCAGACTCGCATGGGCTGCGCTGGCGCTGGTAATTTTTCAGGGTGTTCTCGGGGGGCTGCGGGTCACCATGATCGAGAAACAGATCGGCATCTTTCATGCGGTGATTGCCCAGTGCTTTCTGGTGCTACTCGGCGCCATTGCCTATCTCACATCGGCACTCCCGAAACGTCCCGTATCGTCGGCAACTTCCTCCACCGCCTCCCGTGCCGTGGGAACAATCCTGGGACTGTTCGCTGTTCTCATGGTCCTGCAGCTGGCCATGGGAGCCACCATGCGCCACCAGCATGAAGGACTGGCTGTCACCACCTTCCCCGATGCCTACGGGAAGGTCTTCCCCGACATCTCCGACAAAGCCATAGCCGACCTCAATTTCGAACGGGAGCAGTTCCAGGAAATCAAGCCGGTTTCCCGCATCAATATCCTCGCCCACATGGGGCACCGCTTCCTTGCCTATTTTCTCCTGATCGCCGCAACGGCCTTCGTTTCGGTGATGGCTGCACGGGGGACATTCCGCAGAGCGGGTGTTCCGGTCTGGGCGCCTGCAGCATGGTGCACACTGCTCTGGGGGCAGGGCCTTCTCGGGGTGGTGACCATTCTCAAGAATAAACCGGCTGACATTGCCACCGGCCACGTGGTGCTCGGGGCCATGACTCTGCTTGCCGCTTCCATCATGGCCATGCACTGCATTTCGCAGTCGATGAGGTGCCGCAAAGCCGCATTGACTTCCCATTCCGAAATTACGCAAGATAAACCTGTTAACAATTCCGAACCGCTTTCAACAACCGTATGAAGTCACCGGCCGTCAGCCTCCCAGCCATGGACGATGCCGCTTCCAGAAGGGAGCTCATCAGCGCCATTCTCGAGCTCTCCAAAGCGAGGCTCAGTCTGATGGTTGTCCTCACATCGGCAGCCGGCTTCTACATGGGGCACCAGGCTGGACAGCCCTGGATCCTCCCGTTCTTTATCACCATCTTCGGCACGGCGCTTCTTGCTGCCGGAGCCGCCGCCCTGAACCAGGTTCTCGAGGTCGAGCACGACTCCCTCATGAAGCGCACCAGCACCCGACCGCTCGTGACCGGCGTTCTCCCCGTTTCCGCGGGTATTGCCTTCGGCCTCGCCACATCGCTCACCGGGTTCCTCATGCTCGCATTCGGGGCAAACCTCCTCACTGCCGGACTCGGACTTCTGACTCTCGCCTCGTATTTATTTATCTACACTCCGCTTAAACGGAGATCGGTCTGGAACACGCTCATGGGGGCCATACCCGGCGCACTGCCGCCGCTCATGGGCTGGACCGCCGCCACCGGAAGCATCGACTTCCGCGGACTTCTGCTCTTCGCTCTGCTCTTCACCTGGCAGATTCCTCATTTCATGGCCATTGCCTGGATATACCGCGATGAATACAGGGAAGCCGGTTACCGCATGCTGCCCGGTATCGACCCGGAGGGACTCAGGTGCGGCAGACAGTCGGTTGTTTTTTCCTTCGCCCTCGTGCAGGTTGGAGTTCTCATGGCAATGCAAAGCATGTCCGGTACGGTATTTCTGGTGCTTGGCACCCTCCTTGGTTTGGGAATGGTTTTCCTTGCCATCCGTTTTTCCCTCAAGCCGGTCCGGGCCACTGCCCGGTCCCTCTTTTTCGGGTCTATCATCTACCTCCCTTTTCAGCTGATTCTGATGGTTGCCGACAAGGTCACCACCGGTAAGACATTTTAAAATTGTTTAGAAGTTATGGCTCACGATTCAACACAGACCTCGACTGCTGATCACGCTCATGGTGAGCACGACCACCACCACGAGCAGAACTTCTGGCAGAAGTATATCTTCTCCACCGATCACAAAGTCATTGGCATCCAGTACGGCATTGTTTCCCTGCTGTTCCTCTTTCTCGGCTTTATTCTGATTTCCTGCATGCGCTGGCAGCTCGCCTATCCCGGCCAGCCACTGCCAATCCTCGGAAATCTTATCAATGACCTCTACGGCGGTGCCGACGGCATCATGACGCCGGAGATCTACAACATGTTCGGTGCGATGCACGGCAACATCATGGTCTTCCTTGCGATCGTGCCCCTCGGGTTCGCCGCGTTCGGTAACTACGTTGTGCCCCTGCAGATAGGCGCTCCCGACATGGCCTTCCCCAGACTGAACATGGCTTCATTCTGGCTCTTCTTCGTTGGTGCCATTCTGATCTTCGGAAGTATGTTCATTCCCGGGGGCCCTGCTCAGGCCGGGTGGACCTCCTACTCACCGCTCGCTTCCTCTGTCCCCACCAACGGACAGGCATACTGGCTTGTCGGTCTGGTCATTCTGATTGCCTCGTCACTGCTCGGAGCCGTCAACTTCATCGCCACCATCATCCAGCTCCGTGCCCCCGGCATGACATGGATGAAGATGCCTTTCTTCTGCTGGGCCCAGTTCGTCACCGCATTTCTCCTGCTGCTGGCTTTCCCGCCACTCCAGGTCGCCGGGATCATGCAGCTTTTCGACATCGTGTTCGACACCAGTTTCTTCCTCCCCACCGGACTGATCATCGGCGGCCAGCCTGCCGAGATTTCAGGCGGCGGCAGCCCGGTTCTCTGGCAGCACCTTTTCTGGTTCCTCGCACACCCTGAGGTCTACGTGCTTATCCTCCCGGCAGTCGGTATGGTCAGTGAGATCATCACCAACAACACACGCCGACCACTCTGGGGATACAAGACCCTGATTTACGCAGTCATGACCCTCGGGTTCCTCTCTTTCATCGTCTGGGCTCACCACATGTATCTCACCGGTATGGGAACAGTGATCAGCACATTCTTCCAGACCACAACGATGATCATTTCCATTCCTTCGGTCATCATCCTCACCTGTCTTTTCCTGACGCTGTGGGGTGGATCGATGAGAATCAACACCCCGATGCTTTTCGCACTGGCGTTCCTTCCGATGTTCGGGATCGGTGGACTGACCGGTCTCCCGCTCGGATTCAGCTACTCCGATCTCTACCTGCACGACACCTACTACGTCATCGCACACTTCCACTACATTGTGGCTCCGGGCACGATCTTCGCTTTCTTTGCCGGTATTTACTACTGGTTCCCCAAGGCGACCGGTCGTTACATGAGCGATTACTGGGGGCGCGTCCACTTCTGGCTGTCCCTCGTCTTCATGAATCTCATTTTCATGCCCATGTTCCTCCAGGGTCTTGCCGGTATGCACCGCCGTATGTATGACGGCGGCGTCACCTACGCCGGAACTGCCACTCCCGAAGAAGGCGTTGTCGGTATCCTCACCAAATACGTCGAAATGAACCAGACCATCTCCATCGCCGCATGGTGCCTTGGTCTTTCACAGATCCCTTTCATTATCAACTTCTTCTACAGCATCACCAACGGAAAGAAGGTCGAGTCACCCAACCCATGGAAAGCAACCACGCTGGACTGGCAGACTCCGACACCTCCTCCCCACGGCAATTTCGACGGTCCAATCGAAGTCTTCAATGGTCCCTACGAGTACAGTGCCCCCGGCACAGATGATGACTTCCTGCCCCAGAACGTGAAGCCTTCCAAGGGAGGGGACACCACTTCAGCTCCATCCACTGAACCGGTTCCCGCCAAATAACCATCCAAACAGCACCGTTATCCAAAGCGTCTGAACCGACCCATTTATTACCCAGATCATGGAAATTCCATACACAGTAAAGCCCAGGCCTGACACAGGTGTTTACAATGCCAAGATCGGCATCTGGTTGTTCCTCGCATCGGAAATCATGCTCTTCGGGGCACTGTTTTCCAGCTACATCATCCTGCGTATCACGGCTCCCGAAGGCACCTGGCTTGAGGGCGTTCTGAATGTGCCCATCGGTTTCGGCAACACTCTGGTGCTGATTGCCTCTTCCGTCACTGTCGTCATGGCATGGGCAAGCCTGAAGCTCAACAACTACAAGGCATTTCAGAGATACATGATCTTCACTGTTCTCTGTGCCCTGACCTTCCTCCTGGTGAAGTCCTTTGAATACAACGAGAAGTTTCATCACTACGAAGTCTGGACCACAGATGAAACAGACAACCGCTTCACCGGTCACTTCGACAAGGAGTGGCTGAGCGAACAGAAGGCTGCCTACAAAGCCAGGGTGGCTGAAATGGACGCCCAGTATCAGGCAGCTCTTTCCGAGTGGAGCTCATCCGACAAATCCACCGACGCTCCCAGGGAACCGGATTACCCCAAAATCACCTTCTTCACCCTGACCACTGCGGAGATCCGCGATTTGTCCAGTTTCCTCGGATTCGATTCGGTCATTTTCGAGAAGGAACACAAGCACGCCTATAAATATGCCGGCATGCCGGAGGTTGACGATCACGCCCATCACGACGAAGCCGGACACGAAGGCGATGAATCCCACGCCGAGGGCGGGCATGGCCACCATGAAACGCTCACCATACCGGTCGGGAACATCAAGCGGGCTTCGGCGTTCATCCCGTCACACTCCACTTTTTTCGCCATCTACTTCACTCTGACCGGGCTTCATGCGCTCCACGTGTTCCTTGGTGCCTGCGTTCTGGCATATTTTGTTTTCTGCAACCGCCGGATGTGGAAAGAGGACCCCGACCGTCTCGCCAACCGCGTTGAAGTCGGTGGACTCTTCTGGCACTTCGTCGACCTGGTCTGGATATTCCTTTTCCCGGTCCTCTACCTGCTCTGATTCACAACCGCACAGCCTAACAAAGAATACCCACGATCCGATTTATTGACACACATGAGTGCTGATCACGACCACGACATTAAAAGCCACATCCGCACCTACCTGATCATCGGAGCCGCACTGTTCGTCGGCACCGTTCTCACGGTAGCGGTCAGTTATGTGGATTTCGGAAGCCACGCCATCAACGTCGCCGTCGGTTTGCTCATCGCAACCGTCAAGGCCTCTCTTGTCGCCCTCTTCTTCATGCACCTCATCAGTGAGAAGACGGCCATTTACCTGCTCATCGGATCGGCATTTTTCTTCTTTGTCGGCCTGATGGGATTGACGATCTGGGCCGACAAGAATCCTCCCAACCGGACCCAGAACCTCCAACTGGAGCAGAAGGTCGCCGTCACCGAGGGACACTCTCACTCCGAGGATGGCGATCACTCTAACGACCATTGAGGTTACTGAATACACGTCCCTTCAAATCCGTGAAAAACAGAAGTTAACCAAATTATGTCTCTCAAGGCCTTTCACCTGATTTTTCTCATCTCGGCAGTCATTCTGACCCTCGGGTTCGGCGCCTACTCGATCATCAATTACATGAACGGAAGCTCATTTGCGTTCCTGGCCATGGGGATCTTTTCATCGATACTTGGCGTTGCACTCTGTGTCTACGGTCGGTTTTTTCTCCGGAAGCTGAGGCATATCAGTTTCCTGTGATGGCCTGAGACCTTCGGGTCCAGCCGGCATGTCCGACACTGAGAGATTTCAACGAGTTTTTATTTTCAATCCCGGAAGTCATTAGCGGACACATGAAAACACCAGTCTATCGTAAAAAATATTTATCTGGATTGATTGGGGGCGTCGTCATCGCTCTGCCCCAGGTCATTCAGGCCTGTCCGGTCTGTCTCGGAAACGCGGACGCGCCCATGACGCGCGGTCTCTCCATCGGGATTCTTTTCATGCTCGGTATCCTGATACTCGTTTTCGGAGGCGTTGCCGGGTTTGTTTTCTTTCTCGCAAAGAAAGGGCCCTCAATCACATCCGAATCGGCAGACCTCAATCAGGATCAGGAGTCCGGTCCTGACAGTCCACAGTCCCATTAATCTGAATAATTTACACAATCCACAATGAACGGAATAATCGACACGATCCTTCCCATGCCCGAGCTCGTCAACCAGACTGGTGGCGGGGTCGACGGTCTCATCTACATCATTCATGCCTTCATGGCGGTGTTGTTTGTCGGATGGCTGGCATATTACATCCTCGCCATCTTCAAACACCGGCGGGTCCAAACTCCCAAAGCCAGCTACTCGGGTATCAAAAACAAGAAAATTTCCAGTGTTCTCGAAACCGGTGTGGTTATCGCCGAGGTTGTCATTCTGGTGTTCATTGCCCTTCCGGGATGGTATCTCATGGCATCCGGCGAAAGACTGAGCGAGGAACAGCGCCAGCAGGCTCTCGAGATCCAGGTCAATGCCCAGCAGTTTGCATGGAATTTCCGCTATGCAGGGGATGATGGCCGGTTTGCCGCCCAGAAGACCAGCCTCGTCACCACCACAAACCCATGGGGCTATGACGACACCGACCCCGCTGCACGCGACGATTTCTCCAATACGGGTGAGCTGATCGTTCCTGTGGACACTCCCATCATCGCCCACTGCCGCAGCATGGACGTCATTCACTCCTTTGCCATCAAGCCCATGCGGGTTTGTCAGGACTGCATCCCCGGTATCAGTATTCCGACTTACTTCATACCCAATAAAGAGGGACGTTACATGATCACCTGCGCCCAGCTCTGTGGTGGATCCCATTACGCCATGAAAGGCTTCATCAAGGTTGTCTCGAAAGAGGAATTTGAAGAATGGCGCAGTTCCAAGGCTCCCAAACCGGGCGATGCACCATCTTCCGATGGTGGGTTCAGTGAGTTTGAATAACCACCACAAATTCCCGCAGGGGATAGTTGTTTTAAGTCATTGAGGCCTGATCCGGCCTCTTTTTTTTGATCATTCCCTCAATTTCAGGGCTTTGCCATTCCGTGAACCGGTCTGACTGAATGCCCGGAACCCGTCAACTCTGCCACATTTTTTCACTTGAAATGAAAGTTGAAGATCTCCCGACCATAAATGCCTGTCTGAATACCCTCAGCACTGTTTTTCTGATGCTGGGATACTGGTTTATCCGCAAAGGCCGCCAGGGCGCCCACCGCAACTGCATGATCAGCGCCTTTGTCACATCCACGGTTTTCCTTGGATGTTATCTCTACTACCACTATCACACCGGCCACACGACTTTTGATAACCCGGCGTGGTTCCGGCCATTCTACCTCACGCTGCTGGCAACCCATATCCTCCTCGCGGTGGTGATAGTTCCACTCATTCTCAGCTCCTTCTGGTTTGCCTTCCGTCGGAATTTTACCCGCCACCGGGCGGTGGTGCGGTGGGCGTGGCCGCTGTGGATGTATGTTTCCGTTACCGGCGTTGCGGTGTACCTTATTCTCTACCATCTGTTTCCGCAGTCCGCCGGTGGATGATTTGCATTGAATCCGCTGGTTAAATGGGACTTAATGTCCCCTGTCTGAACCGTGATCGTGTTGTGAACGGGTAACTTGCCATGCCATCATCATCCAAAGGAAAAAAGGTATTAAAGAAACGTGAACGCAGCTGGAGGGGAAAACTCGTCCAGCGTTTTCCCTATGCGAAGTTCCTGAAGCTTGTCCTCTACAACGGCTGGTTCGCCTTCTTTGCCGGTCTGATTGCATTGATCTGCATCTCCGTCGCCGTGGTGATTCCAAAGTTTTTCCGTGTCACACCTGACCACATGGATGAAGTGGAGAAGCGCAGTCTCCTCGACTTCATGCAGGCGCAGCAGCTGCGGAAGACCGCGCTGCGTCACTCCAGCCGCGGCGATGTCGAAGAGGCGGTCAATGCGTGGGTTCAGTCGGTGCAGCAGAATCCGGGCAAAGC
>JAUIAG010000442.1 GCA_030425355.1 Verrucomicrobiia bacterium | reverse complement strand
GGAGGGATTCATGTCGACAAGGTCAAGGCACGGGCGCTCAGCCGCGGGCTCATCACCAAGGAGCAGGCCGCACAGATGGCCGACCATGAAGCGCAGTATCTCATCTTCATGCCGGGGTTTTCCACAGCTGAAAAGATCACCAATGTCTCCGGACGCGGTGTGGGCATGGACGTGGTGAAAACAAACATCGAAAAGATCGGCGGCACGGTCGACCTTCAAAGCATCCAGGGAAAGGGAACCACTCTGAAGATCAAGATCCCGCTGACTCTGGCCATTATCCCGGCACTGATTGTCACCTGTGGAGGGGACAGATTTGCCATTCCGCAGGTCAGCCTCCTCGAACTTGTCAGACTGGATGGAGATCAGCCGGCTGAAAAAATTGAGATGATACACGGTCATCCGGTTTACCGCCTCAGAGGTCAGCTTTTACCCATCGCGTATCTCGGACACGAACTGAAGCTGGATGATGATTTGGAAAGAGTCGATGAAACCCCGAAGGCACTGAATATTGTCGTCCTTCAGGCCGGCGGCAGTTCCTTTGGGCTGGTCGTCGATGAAATCAATGACACTGAGGAAATTGTGGTAAAGCCGCTGGGCAAGCAGCTGAAGTCACTGTCGTGCTTTGCCGGCGCCACCATCATGGGCGATGGCCGGGTCGCTCTGATTCTCGATGTGATTGGCCTGGCCCAGAAAGCCGGTTACATCACGGAAAATCCAGACAGTGCCATCGTTGATTCAGGCTCGCGCAAAAGAAAGGATATTGAATCGCGGGAGACGCTGCTGCTTTTTGATGCCGGCCGTAACAACCGAATGGCCATCCCCCTTTCCATGGTAGACAGGCTGGAGGAATTCAACCCATCCAATGTGGAATTCTCCGGGAACAGGGAGGTGATCCGGTATAGAGATCAGATCATGCCGCTGATCCGGGTCAATGACTATATTCACTCGGGAGGCTGTCAGCAACAGTCAGCTGCAGAGTCGATGCAGGTTGTTGTCTATACAGAAAACGGCCGCAGCATCGGAATCGTTGTGGACCGGATTTCGGACATTGTCGAGGAGAACCTCTCAGTCAAGCGGTATGCACACGAGAACGGCATTTTCGGGTCGGCCGTGGTCGCCGAAAAAGTGACGGACCTCCTCGATATCAGGTCCATCATTCAACAGGCGGATCCGTTCTTCTTCGGCAGCCAGAATGTCACCCGCAACTGAACCTCAGAGGAACTTCATCCATGACTACAGAATATAATTCAGCGGACTATCGTCAGTTTGCCACCTTCTGGCTCGACAACATCTACCTCGGTGTTCCGGTACTTGAAGTGCAGGAGGTGATCCGATACCAGGAAATGACAAGGGTCCCACTGGCCCCATCCATGGTGCGGGGCCTCATCAACCTGAGAGGACAGATCGTCACTGCCATAGACCTGAGACAGAGACTGCAGCTCCCGCCCAGAAAACAGGATGCACTGCCTATGAACATGGTCATCCGCACGGACGAAGGCGCTGTCAGCCTGCTTGTCGACGAGATCGACGATGTCATCGAAGTCAGCCGCGAAAAGCATGAACCGCCTCCGGTATCGCTCAGCGGACTCGCCCGGGAACTGCTGGCCGGTGTCTACAAGCTTGATTCAAGACTCCTGCTTATTCTCAACACCGAAAAAGCCATAAGCCTTCCAAACAGCTATTACCACAGCGGCAGGCAGGTCGCCTGAGACATCACGGAGTTCAATTCTCACACCAATATTTTCAATTTATAAAAAATTAACTCATAATATATATTCGTTCACCGAACAAATAGACGTGCCGGGTAGCCCCCGAATTTTTACAGGAAACATATACCAGGAGATGCCATGCAAATGAATACCATGCAAAGTGAATCTGTTTCGAGCGAATCACAGAATACCGGAAAAACGACAGGAGGCCGCCCCAGGAGGCAGAACACTCCCGGAACGGCCTCAGGCGGTCCGGCATCAAAGCAGATGCTGGAAAGCCGTATCAATGCCTACAATACACTGCTTGCCATTGCCGACATCGACGCCGGAGGGACAATCACAGAAGCCAGCAGGCCTTTCGCCGATCTGACAGAGTTCAGCCAGAGCGAAATGTCAGGCATGCCATTCGTGCAGCTGATTGACGATAAGGATCTGCAGGCCCGTGATTCAGTTGACGGCTGGAGCAGGTTGCTGGAAGCAGGCTCTGACAACAGGGACTGGAAGATCCGGACAGCATCAGGTACAGCAAAATGGGCGAGAATCCGGACTATTCCCGTTTTTGATGCGAAGGATGAAGTCGCTCAGTATGTGGTCGAACTGAAGGATGTGACTGAACTTCGGGATCTCACCGCCAAGGTCGAATACGCCGAGGTCATCAAAAATATCATCAATGAAACGAGTATTGTCTCCGAAGCAGACCTCAAGGGAGACATCATTGACATCAATGAAAAGTTCTGTGAGGTGTCTCAATACAAAAGGGACGAGCTGATCGGGTTCCCTCACAATACCACGCGCCATCCCGATGTACCCAAATCTGTCTTCAAGGAGCTGTGGGCGACGATTGGCCGTGGACGCATGTTCAGAGGCATCATCAAGAACCGGAAAAAGGACGGGACTCCCTACTATGTGGATGCGGTTATCGCGCCGATCATGGGCAGTAACGGCAAACCGAAAAAATATGTCGGTGTCCGGTATGACATCACGGATCTCGAACTCCAGCGTCAGGAAATGAAAGGTATCCTGGATGCCATAAAC
>JAUIAG010000078.1 GCA_030425355.1 Verrucomicrobiia bacterium | reverse complement strand
ATAAAGACTTCTGAGGCATGGTCGGATGCCTTTCGCCGTCGCCACAGTTATATCTCGTCCTTCATCGGTTACTTCCCGGCAAGTCATCCCCGTGACCCGGAGATGCTCGAGGATATTCGGAATCAGCGGTACTGCATAGGCGTCTGGGTCAAGGGGCCAAAGAGAGGCGGGTCCTATTATGGTGGCACCGTGGCCGGTCCGCATTTCACCCGCATGGCGCGGTTTCTGGCCAGGTATTTCAGGATTCCGCCGGATCGCGAGGTAAACGTCAGTTCAACAAGACGGGTCGGAAGGCCATGATCGGGGTCGGAACAGACTGGCTGGCCGAGATTCCCGGATTTCAGCTGATTCAGGGCTCCCCTTCAGCGGCACCGGTCACCGGTATTTCCACCGACAGCCGGAGCCTTTCTGCCGGTGAAGTCTTTGTGGCCATACGGGGGGAGAGGTTCGACGGCCATGAGTACATAGACCAGGCTATCCGGGCAGGGGCTGCCGCTCTGGTGCTCCAGCGCGATATCGCCGCCAGAGGTGATGTGCCGCAGGCTTTTCAAAGCGCGGGTGTTCCCGTGCTGCTCGTCGAAAACACCCACAAGGCTCTGGCTCAAATGGCTCATTCCCTGCTTGGGTGTTTCAACGGACGCATCCTTGTGGTGGCGGGCTCAAATGGGAAAACCACCACCAAAGACCTGGTGGCAAAACTGCTTTCGACCCGGTATCCGGTGATTCACAGCCCCGCCAGCTTCAACAACGCCATAGGGGTGCCACTCACCATCTTTCAACTGCTTTCAAAACCATGCGAATGGCTGGTGCTTGAAATGGGTACCAACCACCCCGGGGAGCTTCCGGAGCTTCTGTCCATCGCCCCGCCCCACGCAGGCATTCTCACAAATATCGGACCGGAACATCTGGAATACTTCATCGATCTCGATGGAGTGGCGAGGGAAGAACTCTCGCTTCCCGCCGCGATTCGTCGCGGGGGATTCTGTGTTCTGAATGCGGACTGCGACCGTTCGATGGAAGCCCCCGGTCTGCCCGGTCTCGCTGAAGGAGTGCGCTTTCTCACCGCAGGCTGCGGGGCGCTGGCGGACTTCCGGATTTCCGGTGTTGAGGTGAGCCGCGACGGCACCAGCTTTGCCATTGAATCATCCGATCCGTCATGGAGCGGCCGGTATTTCACTCCGCTGGTCGGCGCTCATCAGGCTGTCAATGCATCTCAGGCGATGGCTGTGGCCCGGGAAGCCGGTTGTGACCCCGATGCGGTGGCCGCAGCGCTGCGGGACTGCGCGGTGCCCCGATGGCGGATGGAAATTTCGACTGCCGGTGAATCGACGGTTATCCGGGACTGTTACAACGCCAATCCCGCATCGGTTCAAATGGCCATGCAGTCGCTTGTTCAGCTGGGACACACCGGACGGAAGATTCTGGTCATCGGTGCCATTGCCGAGATGGGCGATGCCGTCCTCGGTTTTTATCAGAGTCTCCCGGATATGGCCGGTGCGGCTGGTGCGTACATGCTTGTGACCGTCGGGCTGCCGCCGGTGCCCATGACCGCTTCGGGGCCGCGGATCATGCAGTTTGGAACCGGCGCGGAGGCGGCTTCCTTTCTGGCCGGAATCGCAGAGCCGGGCGATACCATCCTGTTCAAGGCTTCCCGAAGTGCCCGGCTCGAACACTGCGCCGACATATTTGAACGGGAGCTTTCCCGCAGGACCCATTCACAATCCATGCCCTGAAGAGACTGACCCCGATGCTTTTTTACCTTTCAGAATGGCTTGGTGAAGCCGCGAGCGATCCGGTCTGGCAGGACAGGCTTTCACCACTCCGTCTCTTCACCTACATTTCCTTTCGGAGTGCCGGAGCATTTCTGACGGCTCTGGTGGTCAGTCTGGCATTCGGGCCGAGGGTGATCAAAGCGCTCATACGCCTCAAGTTCGGTCAGAATTACGAGGATATTGCCACCTCTGTCGGTGGCCGTTCTCAGGGCTCGGTCAAACTTGGCGTGCCGTCCATGGGCGGGTTGCTCATTCATCTGGCTCTGCTGTCCTCCACACTTCTCTGGGCGCAATGGAACACATTCATACTTCTCTGCGTCGCGGGCACCGCTCTCCTTGCCGCTGTCGGATTCTTTGACGACTACATGAAGATCAAGAGGAAGGACGGCATCGGGGCATCCGGACATGTGAAGATCGCGGTTCAGATCGGGGTGTCACTGATGGTGATTGCCGGCCTCATGATGCAGCCTGAAACCCGCAGTCTCGTCGCCGACATCTATGTGCCTTTCCGAGCCGAGCCCTGGAAGGACCTTCTGCTGGTTGGAGCCAGTCTCATATTTCTGACGGTCACCGGCAGCTCCAATGCCGTCAATCTCACCGACGGCATGGATGGTCTGGCCATAGGCTGCATGATCATCGTATCCTTTATTTTTCTGATTGTGACCTATGTCACCGGTCATGTGGTCTTCGCGGAATACCTGCGCATCGATTATGTCGACGGAGCAGGGGAATTGACCGTTCTTTGTGCGGCTCTCATCGGGGCCGGGCTTGGATTCCTGTGGTTCAATTCCCATCCTGCCCAGGTTTTCATGGGAGATACCGGTTCTCTCGCCCTCGGGGGCCTGATGGGGATGGTGGCCGTAATGGTCCATCAGCCATTCCTGCTGGTGATCGCGGGAGGGGTTTTTGTCATGGAAGCCCTCTCGGTGATCTCCCAGCGCTATTATTTTAAATACACCCGCAGACGCTATGGCGAGGGGCGGCGAATCTTTCTCATGGCTCCCATCCATCACCACTTCGAAAAGCTGGGATGGCCCGAAACCAAGATAGTGACCCGCTTTTACATCCTTTGCATTCTCTTCGGCGTTTTTGCTCTGGTTACACTGAAAATAAGGTAGAATGAATACAGGGTTGGAATAGACGGAATCCGACAGTCCATCAAGGGGATAACCCTTGAGATCCGCGATGAATCAACGAATAATTTGAATGAATCACCTCAGTTCGCGAGTCATACTGGATTCCGACCCCAACGATAGAGATTATGAAAAACAGGACAAAAGCCAATCAGAACAAATCGCTTGAGAACAGTTCAGGCGGTGGCACGTCAGTCAAGGCGGCCGTGATCACCATACTGGTCCTGCATGTTGCCTTTGGATTGGGACTCATCTCCCAGGGATGCAAGAAGGAAACCCCCGGCCAGAGTGCCGAGAACCGCAAGTCCGATGCCGGAAGCGGAGGAGCCGCTTCGTCGTCGCAGAACATGGGCAGTTTGGCGGACGCCCCAAGGACAACCTTGCCATCGATACCTCCGGCGAGCAGGGCAAATGACATTCTGCAGTCAGGTGGCAGTGGCCGCCCGACCGGCCCCACGGTCACCCCAACCAACCGCACATCGGCCCCGACGGGTGCCTCAGGCGGGTATCAGCCGGTCAACAGCGGCGCCACAGTGAGCAATCAGACCGGGCGCACCACGGCATTCCCGGGCAGCGGTTCCAGCAGCAATGCCACGCCGCGCCTTTCAACTGATCTGCCCATCAATGAAGCACCCCGCGAGCAGCCCTCGGCAACGCTTCCGCCACCCGCGACAGCGGATGCCGGCGATGATTCAGGATCATTTTACATGGGGGATTCCGGCAAGCCCAGGAGTGGTCTCCAGGGCACCTACGGCAACCGCGCCGGATCCGGTTCAACCGGCATTGACAAACCTTCGGCCACCGATCGCCAGAGCGGATCGACAGCTCAAACAGGATCCACTGCAAATTACAAAACAGTGACCATCCAGAAGGGCGATTACATCGGCCGCCTCGCGAAGGAATACGGGTCATCGACTGAAGCCATTCTCAAGGCCAATCCCCAGATCACTGATGTCAGCAAAATCCAGATAGGCTGGGAAATCAGGATCCCGGTCACGGGTGCATCCTCTTCGTCATCTGCCGCCGGCAGCGGCAGTAGCCCGTCGTCCGGCACCGGCGGTTCCGGCAGCACGGATCGCCAGACATCTGCCGCGACAGGATCCGGCAGTGTCGTCAATTACACGGTAAAAAGAGGAGACACCCTCTACCACATTGGCCGGGAATACGGCGTCGACTGGAAGAAAATCCGGGATTTCAACAACATGAAAACCGCCGACCTGAAGGTCGGACAGGAACTCCGCATTCCCACCGGACAGTAGAAAGGGGAAGAGGAGTCACCCGGTGGCTTTCATTCGCCGGAATTGAGAGCCGCTTTGCATAACCGTCATTGCCATGGCATCCATAACAGCAGATTCAACAATCAGAACCACGGACGGAGAGCGACCGGGTTTCACCTACACCCCGGCGTTGATGCTGACGGTCTTCATGCTGATGATCGGGGGTTTTATTGTGCTTGCCAGTGCCAGTATGGCCATTCCGGACAGAGGTCGAAGCAGCACAGGCTTGGCCGCTGAGACACAGGAGCAGGTCCCGTCGCCGATGAACTCCATAAGAAAGCAGCTGGTTTACTGCTGTATCGGCATTGTCATGGCCTTTGCCGCCTACCTTCTTCCTCACCGGGTTTTCAAATCGCACACACTTTTCTGGGTTGTTGCGGCCATGGTGATCGGGATGCTGGCCATGGTTTATGTTATCCCCGGCGAGGCCAATGATGCCAAGAATGTGGACCGGTGGGTGAGGATCCCCGTTCTTGGTCTCACCATCCAGCCCTCCGAGCCAGCCAAACTCGGTATCATCGTCATGGTTGCCATCTGGGCATACCTCAATCCACAGCGCATACAGAATCCCTTCGATTTTCGCGGGCTTCTCACCCCCGGCCTTGTCATTGGCGTCGTTCTCGGGCTGATCTTCCTCGAGCCCGATTACGCAACCACACTGATCTGTGGCTCCATTGCCATGGCAACATTCTTCATTGCCGGGGCATCGATCCGCTGGGTCACTCTCGCGCTGGCCCTTCTCATCGGTGTCGTCGGGTTTACCGTGACCCAGAAAGTTGGGGAAAGGTCGGCCCGAATCAATGCCTGGAAGAATATCTGGACCAGTGAAAGCCAGACCCTGCGCGATGAAAACCGTCAACAACTGGCATCGGTGAAAGCCATAGCCTCAGGCCAGCTCCTCGGCAAGGGACTGGGCCTCGGCTCCGCGAAACTGGGAAGTCTCAGCGAACACGACAGTGACTTCATTTTCGCTGTTGTCGCCGAGGAATTCGGGTTCGTCGGGAGCCTGTCCATGCTTCTGGGATTTGTTTTCATCCTCTATGCCGGAACCTCGATAAGCATCAACAGCAAGGACCTTTTTGGCCGGGTGCTTGCAATGGGCATTGTCACGATGATCAGTGTCCAGGTCGTCCTCAACCTCGCCACCACAACCGCGCTGGTCCCCAACACCGGACTGACGCTTCCGTTTTTCAGCAAGGGCGGATCGAGTCTTATTATCATGCTGGTCTCCATGGGACTGCTCATGGGCGTGGAGCGGGAAACCAGAGCGCCTCTCAAACCTTCAACCACCGATCTGCTGCCCGAAAACAGCCGGGCCTCCGACAACCCCTTTGCCAGCTGATGGATCAGGATACCCCAACAAGGAAATCTTCCGCTGATCGTCCAACCGTGGCCATTGCCTGCGGCGGCAGTGGCGGACATCTCTTTCCCGGTGTGGCCATCGCCGAGGAATTCTCCGACTTCGGGATCCGCGTCGAACTTTTCATCACCTCAAAGAAGGTCGATGAGGCCGGAGTAAGCACCCTCAAAGACATCAGGGTCCATAAACTGCCCGGAAAGCCATTTTCCCTGCGGGGGATAATCCCATTTTTATACAGCCTCCTGACCAGTTACACGGAGAGTCGCCGACTGATGGCAGAGTGCCGTCCTCGCGCTGTGGTGGCAACCGGGTCCTTTGCCTGTCTCGGGCCGGTGCTTGCCGCCCGCCGGGCCGGTGCGTCCGTTTACCTCCATGAGGCCAACTCCATTCCCGGGCGTGCCGTGCGGCTGCTGGCATCGAGTGTCGACCGGATATACCACTTTTTTCCCGGAGTAGACCGGCGGCTTTCCTCCGGGTCCTGTCTGAGGCTGGGCATGCCGGTCCGCCGGCAGTTTGAGCCATTTGATGCGGTGGCCTGCCGACTTCAGCTGGGCCTGAGAGCTGACGGCCCGACTCTCCTGGTGATGGGCGGCAGTCAGGGTGCACGTCCCCTCAACCGCTTTCTTTTTGATAATATCTCCGCCATTCAGCAGGCCATTCCCAATCTGCAGATTATCCACATCACCGGCCCGTATGATTATCAGCAGTCCCTTGATCTGCAGAAGCGTCGCGATATCAGCCTCCGAATTATCACCCGTCAGTTTCTGACGGAGATGGAGTTTGCCTATGGCGCCTGCAACCTGGCTCTGTGCCGTTCCGGTGCCTCCACCATCGCCGAGCTGGCGGCGATGAAAGTGCCGTCCATCCTGGTGCCCTATCCTTATTCCGCCGACGGGCACCAGGAGCTGAATGCCCGACTCGTGAGTGAATCGGGCGCGGCTGAAATGTGCCTCCAGTCACAGCTCGAAGTGGACACGATTCTGCCGGTCATGAAGAAACTGCTCTTCGACCTCGATGCACGGGCCGCCATGAAGACCAGCCTCGAACAATGGCATTTCCCCGACGCGGCCGGCCGCATTACCGAGGACATCATCGGCCATCTCGGATTGCCCGGGAAGAGGCGCACTCCGGAGTTCACTTTCCAGAGGCAGAGGATCACCGATACCGAAAACTCCTGAAATCAGACCGTATTCAGCGAAGTGAAACGAAATGAATGCAATGACGCGGATTGAGATGACACCGGTGGGCACACAGCCAGTTCAAAGCTACACGCGCGAGGCCCGATCAGACCTCGTAAGGGCCATTGCCGGGCTGGTGGGAGCCGGATCGCGTGTTGAAGCCGATGTGCCTCTTTCCTCGCGGACCACCCTCCGGGTTGGCGGACCGGCAGACTGTTTCCTGACACCGGAGTCCGAAGAGGACCTGTCCCGAGCGGTTGCATGGTGTGACCACCACCGCATTCCGTGGATGGTTCTTGGGCGCGGATCCAACCTCCTCGTCCGGGACGGCGGTATCGAGGGTCTGGTCATTCACCTCAACCACCCCTTTTTTCACCGCATCGAAAACCTTGGAGACAACCGTCTGCTCTGCGGTGCCGGAAGCCGGCTGCGACAGGTGGCCAATGCCGCCCGCGATCACAGTATAGGCGGTCTGGAGTTCCTCGAGGGCATTCCGGGCAGTGTCGGCGGCGCTCTCCGCATGAACGCCGGAGCAATGGGTGGCGAAATCTTCGACTTTCTCAACTCCTTTCGATTTCTGGATTCAGACGGAACCATCCATGAACTCGATCGCGACCAGGTCGATTACCATTACAGATCGTGTCCGATGCTTGTCGGCCACGTGGCGCTGAGTGCAGTCCTGACTGGCACCCCCTCCGATTCTGATTCGATCCGCCGGCGCATGAAACAGAGCAACGAAAAACGATGGAGTTCACAGCCCGCTGCTCCCAGTGCCGGATGCACATTTAAAAATCCCGCACGGATCCCGGCGGGGAAGCTGATCGAGGAGCTCGGACTCAAGGGGGCAAGCATTGGCGGTGCCCGGGTCTCGGAGGTCCACGGCAACTTCATGGTCAATGACGGCACTGCCCGGGCTGCCGATTTTCTTCAGCTGATCCATCTCATCCAGGAGTCCGCCAGAACCAGGGCGGGAATCGAACTGCACACCGAGGTCCAGATTGTTGGAGTTGAACCATGAGCCTGAATCATCCGGATTCTCCACGGCGTGTGGCTGTTTTTCACGGCGGTTTCTCCGGAGAGAGAGAAGTGTCTCTCCGCTCTGGAAAAGCCGTCATTGAGGCGCTTCGAAGTGAAGGCCTTGATGTTACACCGGTTGACATCGCCGATCGGTCCTGGACTCTTCCCGATGGGGTGGAGGTTGTCTTCCTTGCTCTGCATGGCGGTTATGGGGAAGACGGGTCCATTCAGTCTGAGCTGGAACAGAGGGGCATTCCTTTCACTGGCTGCGATTCACGCTCCAGTGCTATCGCTTTTGACAAGTCACGGTCCAAACCCTTTTTCGAAAAAGCCGGCCTGTTTGTTCCCCGCGGCGGGGTCCTCGACAGCCCGGATTCATCGCTGCCCGAGGGCATGTCCTTTCCGGTGGTGATAAAACCCGTGGCGGATGGATCGAGCCTTGGCCTGGAATTTGTCGATGAGGCATCTCATTGGCCCGATGCGCTCCGCAGGAGTCTTGCCGCAGCTCCCGCCGTCCTCGTGGAAGAGCGGATTATCGGCCCGGAATATACTGTGGGAATTCTCGAAGGCTGGACCCTGCCATTGATCGAAATCATCCCCGCTGCCGGGGGGTACAATTATAAGAATAAATATACTCAGGGCGGTGCCACACACGTGCTGCATCAGCTTTCGGCCAATCCCCGCTTCAATCTCATCCATCAGGCCGGACAGAAGGCATTTGATGCACTCGGCTGTCGCCACTACGGGCGCGTCGACGTGATCGACTGTCCTCATCGCGGCCCGGTCGTGCTTGAAGTCAATACACTCCCCGGCATGACCGAACTGTCACTTTTTCCCGAAGCGGCCCAGGGAGCCGGCCTCGGCTTCTCCTCCCTCTGTCTGCACATGGTCTCACTTGCCTGGAACGCCTCCACACAACAAAACAGCTGATTCCATCCACCATGGCCCGACGAAAAAAAAGAGAATTGAGTGTCAGCGCCCGTCGCCACAACGGCCCGGCCAGAGTTCTGGCAGGTCTGTACGACATTGTCACACAGACCAGCTTTCTCATCCTTCTGGTCATCATCGGGCTTCATATCATAAACAATGCCGTCAGCCGGCATGTCATCACCCGCGACGAGGCCTTTCATGTCCGCTCTGTTAAGATTCTTCCGGAGGATGATCCGGACATCCAGGCCCTGCGGCCCCTGATCGACGTCCGGGAAGACGATATTTTCAATGATATCAATCTGAAGGCCGTCGAAGCATCGCTTATCGCTTTCTCCTGGATCGATGAGGTCAATTGCAGACTTGGCCCTCAGAATGCCTTCCTTGTGGAGGTCCTTCGCAAGGAGCCGGTGGCACGTGTGGTCTTTGTCAATGAAAGTGCCGGAAGAGCCTCAAGCAGTGAGAGCCTTCTCGATGTGCACTCAAACCTCTTCGAACCAAGCAGCGAGTCATACCGTCAGCAGCTCGAAGCCCTCCCGAGAATCATCTACTACGGGGAAAAGCCGGAAGCCGGCTCCTCATCCGTGCCGCTGCATCTCCGGCATGCCGTCGGGTTTGTCAGCAGTTATTCAAAACTTGATATCGGTGAGAGATTTCATCTCAACACTGTCACATACGTCGCGAATTCCTTCAATATCGCCATCGAGGGCGATATCAGTATCAACATCATTGACAGTAATCCTGAAAAGTATATTCCTAATATCCTCCAGGCACTCAAAAAGCCGGAGGTTGCCCTCAAGTTGAAGGACAATTTCCTCTATTTCGATAATCACTCTGTCGGGCTGCTGAAACGAAAACCTGAAATTCCGGTTCTCGACCTGCTATGATTTTTTTTGTTGGAATCAGCAGCCCGCCGGTGCTGGAATCCGTGCGTATATCTTATATAGAATCTGATGACCTCTCTGGATACGATTGTTGGAATTGAACTGGGAACGTCCAAGATATGTGTTCTGGTGGCCGAGGCCGATGAACGGGACGGTCTCAGGATAATCGGCGTGGGTCAGAATATATCGAATGGTGTCAGAAAAGGGGAGATATGTGATCCGACGCTGGCCGCCAATGAACTGGAGGTCGCTCTTCAGAAGGCCGAGGACATGGCCGGCATCGACATAAGCCGTGCCTATCTGGGCATCAGCGGTCAGCACGTCAGGGGTGCCACAAACCGCGGGCTTCACCCGATTCGGAACCGCGAAAAAGGTGTCACCCCGAGAGATGTGGAAATTGTTCTCAAGAATGCGCGGTCCTTCGAACTGGATGAAAACTGCAACCGTCTGCACTGTATTCAGCAGAATTACTGTGTCGATGATGTGGATAACATCCGCAATCCGGTCGGTTACCGGGGGTCAAACCTCACTGTCGAGATGCATATCATCCAGGGCGCCTACAACCGCATCGAGAACTCCATACAGGTTGTCCGCCAGAACAATGTGGATGTTCACGAAGTGGCATTCAACGGCCTTGCCAGCGCACTGGCGTGTCTGGGAACCCGTGAGAAGGAGCATGGAGCTCTTGTGATCGATATCGGGGCCGGTGTCACCGAATACCTGCTCTATGCCGGAGGGCGGGTTCGTCACAGCGGCGTGCTCGCTGTTGGCGGGGACCATGTCACCAATGACATTGCGATCGGACTTGAAATCAGTGTACGCGCCGCCGAGGACCTCAAGATGAATCATGGCAGCGCCATAGTCCTTCCTGATACCGACGGACGCCGGGTGTCTCTTTCTTCAGGGATAGAGCAGATGACCCGTGATTTTTCACTTCGCACCCTGCAGACGATCATGTCCCTGCGACTGGAGGAAACGCTGAAATTCATCTACAAGGACCTTGAAAAGCAGAAGCTGCTGCATCACTGCCAGGCAGGGGTGGTATTGAGCGGGGGCACAGCCAATACCCCGCACCTTGATTTCCTTGCGGAAAGGATCTTCAACGCACGGGCTACAAGGGCCAACGCCCGCGCCATGAGTTCGATCCATCAGAATCTGGATCAGCCCGAGTTCATGACCTGTCTCGGACTTCTGAAATTCGGGTCTTTCCAGGCGAGGACTGAAAAGCGCCGCATTGGCGGTCTGCACATCTCGCCATTCTCAATGAGCATTCCCGGAATATTCCGACGGGATGCCAGAAACAACTGAATGCTGAATGCCATCCTGCAAATGACGACCGACAAAATTCACGCACCGGAGAATCCATCGGGTTCTGCATCGGAACTCCCGGCCATATCGTCCTTTTCGGGTGTCGATGGATGTACCTGCATCATTGGTGTCGGCACTGCTGCATCACGGTGTGTCACCCGCATGGCGGCGGATAGGGCCGACTCCACGCTTTTTCATATCGCCATCGACATTGCCGGGCAGCAGTCGATCGACCAGGTTCATTCGGGGCTGGTCCGAATCAGTCTGACTGACCGGGACCTGCATGCCGTATCAGCCGATGGCAGTGCCGGCGAATCCGTTGAGAGCCTGCAGCATCCCATGCTCGAGAGGTTCAAAGGACTGATGCGGAGATTCAGGGCTGTTTACCTGATCGGTTTCCTTGGGCGTCCATCAGGGTCCGGACTGGCCCGGCTGATGGGTGAAGCCGCAGCCGCCATCAACGTGCCGGTTTACGGTTTTGTCTCCACGCCGATTGCCATGGAAGGTTCCGCCCGCATGAGCCTTGCCGAAAGAGCGATTGAAGAGCTTTCCGACCGACTGGACCGGCTTACTGTTCTGCCAGCGCAGCCGTGCTTCACCAGCATGGATCCCAGACCCCGCACGCCCGCCGATTTCTTTCCGATCCTCTCGGATCGATTTCAGCTGCTTGCACGGCTGCTGCAGGACCTGATGGCCGGTCCACAGTTTTTGCCGGTCACGCTGGATGAATTTGAGTCCCTGTTGCAGGCTTCTGAGTCATCTCATCCGCTGCTTCTGACTGCCACGGCCGAGGGCGAGGATGGATTTTCCAGATTGCTGCGGGATCTGAAGGATGATCCGCTTCTGGGCGAATGGCTTTCTTCGCACTCGGCCACGGATGTTTTCGTCCATTGCCGCGGTGGCAGCCTCCTGACGTGTCAGCACGTCGATCTGGTTGTGGAGTCCGTCAGCCGGATTTTCCCGGGAAGTGAGATGATAGCCGGCGCGACCGAGCACTCTTCGGAGGGCTCTGATGGTTCATCGTTTTTTGTGGCTGTACTGGCAGTGGACAGGACTTCGGCCGGTGAATCCATCACCGGAAAGACTCAGGAATCCAGGGAAGCCGCTGCTCCGGTTCCGCAGAACCGCGTTGCCTCGACGGCGGGGATGACGGCCGGGGCCGTCCCGTTTGTCCAGAACCGAATGACTGACGCGGATATGGAAGCGGATCACGGTGAGGGCCTTGGGGTTGATCCCGGCATGCGGGACAGTGTCATGTTCCCATATGAGTCTCAGACTGAGCAGAACCGCGCTGACAACCCGATTCCCGAGCCGGATTTCAGCGGCATCGATGAAGACACTTGGATTGCGCCACCCCCGGAGATTGATGAAGAACTGGCCCGGCGCATCATCCAGCAGAAAAGACGCAGCGGCCGGAAGAAAGAAGCCAGGAAAATCAGTCATCTGCAGCAGCAGCTGCCTCTCGCCATCATCTCACGGGGACGGTTTGAAAATACCGAGGAAAACATCTACCAGGGCCAGGACCTCGACATTCCCACCTTCATCAGAATGGGTGTCGATGTGCGATGACGCCGGTTTTGCGCAGCGGGATCGGGAAACTGACAATTCCTTTCGTCTGGTTGAATCCGGCAGCCAGGTGAGATACTATCGACGGACGAAAGGATGACCAATGAATGGGTATTACTGGGCCTGGCCATTTCCGTGGCTTTCATCAGCGGTTTTCTGCTGGCCATGGCCGAAACGTCGCTCAGCTCTCTGCGTCGCTGGCAGCTACGGTCCATACTCGCTCATCCGGATGCCAACCGGCCGTTTTTCGAAAAAGTCCTTGAGGCGAGGGAACCTGTTCTGGCCGTTTTCGTCCTCGGCAACGCCATAAGCATCGGCATTCTGATTCTCTGTGGGCTCTGGATGATGCTGAGGCTTCAGTGGGCTCCCGAATACGTATTCGCCGGTCTCTTCGTATTTCTTCTCTTTTTTACTGAAGTGCTTCCCAAGTCCATCGTGCTGAGTGATCCCGCCCGCTGGGCAATGCGTCTGCAGCACTTTCTGATCTGGAACAACCGTATTCTCGGGCCACCGACATCCCTGTTGATGATGATCAACCAGCGGCTTTTTCTGCGGTGGCTCCGGGTTCCCGTCCGCAACCATCCGGCCGTCAACGACGGCGATATCGAGCAGCTCCTCGAGCTGGCCTCTCAAAAGGGCTCCATCGGCATCGGCGAGAAGGAAATAATCAGCGCAATCATCAATCTTGACCGGCAGACAGCCGGGGATGTCATGAATCCGCGCCTTGAAATCGACGGCGTGGAGGTGGGCGATGACCTGGATTCCATGATCGAGGCCGCCAGAAAATTCAAGCACCGGCGGCTTATTCTCTACCGCCAGAACAAGGAACATATCGCCGGCTTTATCAACACCCGCGCACTGCTCCTCACCCGGGAAATCGAATCCGCTTTCGAAGTCCCTTCCTATGTGCCCGACAGCATGAATCTTCTCAAGCTGTTCGTGAGCCTTCAGCGCCAACGCCGCGGCATAGCTGTCGTCCTCGATGAATTCGGCACCCCATCCGGCATAATCACCATGGAGGACATCCTCGAGGAAGTGGTCGGGAACATCCAGAGTGAGGGGCGGCCCGATGAACAACTCATCAAGGTCATGGGCAACGGTCGATGGCTGGTTCGCGGCAATGCCAGAATCGAGGACTTCCAGGAATCCTGCGCCAAAATCAAGGCCAGCGAGGAAGTCGATACCATGGCAGGCCTTTTCCTCCTTCAATATCAGCTGATCCCGAAAGTCGGGGACTCCATAGTCTACGGCGGATTCACCTTCACCATCCTCCAGGCAGATGAAAAACGGATCATCGAAATGGAAGTCCAGCGTCGCCGCAAGGCATCGACTCACCCACTCAACCGCCTGACTCCATCTCCCGGTCGATGAATCTGCTCGAATTCATTCAGTCCTTTTTGGCAACCGCGTCCACCGCTGCCGGAAACGCCTCCGGTGAAGGCCAGCAACAAAGCTTTGGCCTCCTCTTTCTCGCCGGAGTCTGCTTCCTCCTTTCAGGGTTTTTCTCCGGCATGGAGGCGGGCGTCCTGTCCCTGAACCGCGAAAGACTCCGCCATTACCTGAACCAGGGGCGAAAGGAAGCCAGCATTCTCCTGGACTACCTTTCTCAGCCCGCCGATTTCCTCTGGACCATCCTTGCAGGAAATATTCTTTTCAGCTTTGCCGCGTTGTTTGCACTTGTGGTGAGTCTGACAGGACTGGCCCGCCAGTCTCCATGGCTGTTCGTGATCGGATTTTTCATCTGCGTCATGGTCTATGTGATCCTCTTCGATCTTCTACCCAAGACTCTGTATCAGCGTTTTCCCAATCGCCTGTGCATGTACAGTGTCGGAGTCTTCCGGTTTATCTCCCTGGTGCTGAAACCGCTGGTCTGGGTGGTCTCCCGATTCGGCAACATCTGGCTGACACCGACCCGTGAGTCCATCTTCTTCGATAATTTTTATGAAAGCAGGGAGCAGATAAAAAACGTCCTCAAGGACTCCTCCCAGCTGTTCACAAGGGAGGAGGACAGCCTCATCACCAACGTGATCAACTACGGGGACAAACATGTCAGCCGATGGATGAGACCCATTGAATCATCCATCCGCGTTGCCCCGGAGGATCCCGTCCACGTCTTTGTCGACAAGTGCCGGTCCAGCGGCCTCAACCGCCTACCGGTCATCCGTATCGAAAACGGCCTCCACAAGGCGGTGGGAGAGATCGGACTCTATCCCATTCTCTTTGAAGGACTGGAAGACAGCGATGCGCCGGTCACTCAATACATGCAGGAACCGCTGGTGTTTCCCAGCGACTTCACCGTGCATCAGGCGTTGGCACAGCTGCAGAAAAATGCGCGTCGGGTCGCCATTGTGGTCGGTCGCGAACAGGAAGCCCTCGGACTGGTCACGCTGAATGGTGTTCTCGCCATTCTGTTCGGGGAGGTGGACATATGATTCCCTTACTGGCTGCCGCCTCCGGGGCTGCCGCAGGAACCGAACCCATCGGACTCTTTGAGGCGGTTTTCAAGTGTGCCCTGGTTATCTTCCTCGTGCTGCTGAACGGCTTTTTTGTGGCGGCCGAATTTGCTCTGGTCAAGGTCCGCGATACGCAGCTGCAGCCCTACGCCAACCGGGGCCATGGCGGTGCCAAGGTTGCCCGGAGGGTGATTTCAAACCTCGATGCCTGTCTGAGTGCCACTCAGCTGGGAATCACACTCGCCAGCCTCGGACTGGGGTGGTTTGCTGAGCCCTTCTTCGAGGCGATGCTGGATCCCGTGCTTGTCTCAATTGGCGTCCATGCCGAAGAGCTGCGGCACGGGATTTCCTTCGCACTCGGATTCTCCGTGATCACCTTTCTGCACATCGTGGCCGGTGAGCTGGCCCCGAAGTCGCTCGCCATCCAGAAACCCGTGCCCACCACACTGTGGATTGCCCGTCCACTTCTCTACTTTTACAGGGTCTCTTATCCATTCATCTGGCTGCTCAACTCGGCTGCCACAAAACTTCTCAAGATCTGTGGTCTCGAACCGGTGGCTGAATCCGAGCAAGTTCACACCGAGGAGGAACTGCGGCTGCTCATTCATTCCACCCAGCGCCATGTCGGGGCCACGGCGCTGGAAACCGGAATTATCCTCAATGCCATGGATCTGCGGCAGAGGAAGGTCCGCGATATCATGAGGCCCCGCAATGACATAGCTTTCTTCGATACTGAGGAACTCATTGATTCCTGCTTCGATAAATCAATTGAGACACGGTTTTCCCGATACCCGCTGTGTCAGGCAGGTGACCTCGATCAGGCTATCGGTGTGGTGCACATCAAGGACCTCCATTCCTTCAGGCAGCACGCCACCACCGGAGCCGACCTCAGGGCTATCGCCCGGCCCATGATCTATATTCCCGAAGTGGCTCATCTGGAGAAGATTCTCGGTGTATTCCTGGCCAGAAAACTCCACTTCGCTCTCGTGGTCGATGAGTTTGGAACCACGATCGGCATGGTCACGCTTGAAAATATCCTCGAGGAACTGGTCGGACAGATCCAGGATGAACACGACCAGGAACTCCCCCAGGTCATCAAGGTCGACCCCGATACATGGCATATCCACGGCAACCTTCCCATTCACTCCCTCGAGGATTTTATCGGAGTCCGCCTTGAGGAAACCGATGGCCTTACCTCTGCTTCAGGCTGGATAACCCAGGAACTGGGCGGATTCCCGAGAAAAACCGACCGCCTCGATGTGCATGGATTCCGAATAACCGTCACCGAACTGGACGGACCGAGAGTCCAGTGGTTCGAGCTGAAGAAACTGCAGACGCCCCAGCCAGGTGAGCTTGAGGCACCCGCCAGGGATGAGTAATTCGAACATCCGGTCATCCCCGCATGTTCCGGCGCTTCACTTTTTCTTCACGCTAAGCAAAGTCGACGACTGATCCAGGCTCTGCCAGAATCAGTTCCACACCCTGATCAGCGAAAGCCTTTCTGGCGGCTTCATGGTCGATTCGGATGGGAGGAAAGGTGTCATAGTGAACACCCAGCACCCGTGGGGCACCCACGAAAGTGGCCGCACGGGCGGCATCCCTTGGCCCCATGGTGAAATTGTCGCCGATACAGAGAGCCGCCCAGTCGATCTTCACGGACTCCCCGATGAGTTTCATGTCCATGGTCAGAGCGGTATCGCCGGACAGATAGCAGTTGCCGTCCGCCGACTCGATGACAAAGCCGCCTGGATTGCCCCCGTTGCTGCCGTCGGGAAGCATGCTGCTGTGAATCGCATTCACATACTGAAGCCGTCCAAATTCAAAGTAGAAGCCGCCGCCGTGGTTCATGGGATGCGCCTTTTCGATACCGCGCTTCGAAAACCATGTCACGATCTCGAAATTTGAGACCAGTGTGGCACCTGTCCGTTTCAAAATGGCCTCCGCATCAGCGAGGTGGTCCTCGTGGCCGTGCGTCACAAGAACGTAATCCGCCTCAATGGCATTCACATCGATATGCGAAGCCAGGGGATTCGGTGATATGAAGGGATCCACCAGAATTTTTTTTCCTCCGGCTTCAATCGCCAGACAGGCATGGCCGAGATATGTCGCTTTCATGAATGCAAGGCTTCCAGACTTGTGTTGGGATGCCAAGTAATTTTCGGGAGACGGCATCGATCCCGGTCTCATCCTTCCCCTGAATCATGGGACATCAACGAAAAACCCCCTGCCGGGTCGGCAGAGGGTCATTTTGAACAGGATCTATGTGTTTGAGTATAACTTCTCCTGATTATCAGGATTCAGGAAGAATCACAGTGTCGACCACGTGGATAATGCCGTTGAATGCATTCACATCAGCCTTGATGACTTTAGCGTCGTTGATCATGACTTTGCCCCACTTGGCCTTGATGGAAAGTTCTTCGCCACTCAGTGTTTTGGCAGAGTCCAGCTTGGATGCGGTTGCAGCGGGAACAAATCCTTCAACGACGTGATACTTCAGGATGGCTGCAAGCTTCGGAAGATTTTCTTCTTTGAGAAGAGTTTCAACGGTGCCTTCAGGAAGTTTTCCGAAAGCTTCGTCAGTCGGGGCGAATACTGTGAAAGGACCACCGGTTGCAATGGCATCGGCCAGACCGGTCGCCTTCAGAGCAGCGACAAGAGTCTTGAATGAACCGGCTTCCACAGCGACTTCAGCAATGTTCTTGGTTTCCGGCAGAATGACAGTGTCAATGACGTGAATAACGCCGTTGGAGCATTTGATGTCAGTGGCAGTGATCTTTGCCTTTCCAATGTAAGCTCCCTCATCGGAAACCTTGATCGGGGCCACCTGACCGCAAAGGGTCTGTGCGCTCTTCATTTCAACCACGGTAGCAGCCATGTTACTGCCCTTGACCACGTGATACTTGAGAATGGTCTGCAGGAGCTTCTTGTTCTCGGGCTTGAGAAGTGACTCAACCTTTCCTTCAGGCAACTTGGCAAAAGCTTCGTCGGTCGGAGCGAAAACGGTGAACGGTCCTTCGCCGCTCAGAGCTTCAGCCAACCCGGCTGCTTTGACTGCTGCGACAAGAGTGTTGAACTTCCCTGCGCTTACGGCCGTTTCAACGATGGTCTTCTTGCTGCCATATTCAGCTGCCTGAGTGGTGTTCAGTCCGGCGGTGAGTATTCCTGCGATTGCCAGTGCGAGTAGTTTCTTCATAATAATTTCTTTTCTTGGTGTCTTTGCTTGTTCAGGAGTAGTGACTTTTTGTCTATTGTTTGTTGTGGAACAAACTAAGACATTATGACGTTTGTCGATGAAGAGTTCGCTTAAACCTGGCTTTGTGGATTCAGGAAATTCGACAAAAACGCGAAAAAATTTTTGTCTAAGTTTTGATGAAGTTTCAGTTCTGGCGACGCCGAGTAGGCGACTGGTCGGTGTGGAGGGGGTGTAACGGGTGGTAGTGGCAGGAGTCTCAGGGACTGGTGTCATTGAGGAGAGGAGTGAGAGCGGTGCCGTAACCGGTGAGTTCCACATAAGCCTGGCCAATCCTTTTTCCCTTGGGATTCAGCACCTCGCACGCGCCTTCCCAGTATTCGACGCCCGAGATCAGGGAGAGCATTTCCTGACCATCGAGCCGTGGGACGAGTCGAAGGGATTCCGGAAGGGACGGGGCAGGTCGGTGGAGCGAGTCGATGCCGTCCCCGCCGAAGTTGAGCTGGATGGTTGAGGCGACGGGGTATGAGTTTTCGCTCCGGGGACTGGTCCACCATCTGTCCGGGACCCAGTCGAAGACGGCTGCCGGGTAATGTGTGGCAGCGGACTGACCCATTTCTATCAGGTTGAATGATGACCATGGCGACTTTGACTGGTCGGTCTGGC
>JAUIAG010000441.1 GCA_030425355.1 Verrucomicrobiia bacterium | reverse complement strand
ACCGATGGATTTGTAGAAAGTCTTGCGCTTGTCAACCTTGCCGGCGGTCCAGAGAACGCGGATGGGTGTTCCCTCAAGCCTTTTGAGTTCCTCAGGGAGTCCTGCGGTCAGGGCTGTGACGTCCCTGCCGCTGCTGGTTCTGTCATCTCCCAGGAATGTGCACTTTTTGAAGAAGACAAATTTCTGAGGAGCCAGAAATGGAAATGTCTGGATGGCTTCGGTGAACTGCCGCAGCGCGCTGACCGCTTCAGAGACCGAGCCCACCCGGCCTTCGATAATTTCCACCTCCGCGTCCGGGAACTGCTGCTGCCATGTTTCGAGGATCTGGCGGGCCCGGCGATCCACCGCAAAATCATCCTCACCACTCAGAAATACACATTGCGATTCCTCCAGTGAACGGGCGGCGGATTTACGGGCGGCAGGCGGCATGGGACGGCGTGGAAAGTGAGTCTGAGTCTGTCAGAGAGAGTGAAGTGCTGATTCCGCCGATCCAGTCATGTTCTTCGTGGCTTACTCCTCGTTGTCGCGGTTGATTTCCCGGAGCAGCTCGGACATGTCCTCCACGGATTCAAAAAGTTCGGCCCCGACGAAGATCGGCTTCCAGAGGGCGCAGGCGAGAGCAAGGCAGTCACTGGGCCGGGCATCGACTTCGGCGAAGGATTTGCCCAGATCATTTTCCTGCTTGAGAACCAGTCGGGCGAAGTAGGTATTATTCTTGAGTTCGGTTATGACCACCCGCTCAAGTGTGACTCCCAGGGCCGTGAAGACATTGACCATCAGATCATGGGTCAGCGGCCGTTCCTTCTTCACCTTCTTGAGGAACATCTCAATAATCTGCCCCATGCTCTGCTCAACCTGGATCACGAACACCTTCTCGGAGTTGCCGATGAAAATGGCATACCCACCCGAAGTCTTCACAATGCCTCGAACCTCTATTTGAACCAGCGGTTGATTCATATCCGGCCATTGATTCTATCCCGCCCACCAAGACGTCCACAAGTTTGAACCACAGAAATCGGCCCGATCCGCCCATGGCGATCACTGCGGACTCAAGCCGTGCACGGAACAGCTTTTCATCCAGCGGCATACACCCTACCATGCCTGCCTCAAATCGGGATAATCATCAGATGAGTTCGATGCTTTCACCACGCGCGGCCATAGTTGAGCTGGAAAATCTGAGTCAATGGGTCCGCCGATGGCGCCGGGACAACCCGGCTGGCAGGGTCGTGGCGACAAATGGATGTTTCGATGTGATTCACATTGGCCATACCCGCTGCCTGGAGGCATCGCGGGCTCTCGGGGACTGCCTTGTGGTCGGTGTCAATTCGGATGAATCTGTCAGGAATCTCAAGGGCTCCGGACGACCCGTGAACTCCCAGGAGGATCGCGCCGAAATTCTCGCATCCCTGAGAAGTGTCTCCGCCGTCAGTATCTTCCCACACAGGGATGCCACCGAACTGCTTCGGCTGGTGCAACCGGATGTCTACACCAAGGGAGGGGACTATTCCCTCGAATCGATGAACCCGGAGGAAAGAGAACTGCTGACATCCATGGGGACGCGGATCGAGTTCATCAAGGCCGTTCCAGACCGCAGCACAACGCGCTTTCTGGAATCGGTTCCCCGAAATGTGTCACCCCGGAACAAGTGAAAGCCGGGGAATGCGGGTGTTTCAGGACGCCGCGGTTCCAGCGGCAGCCTGAGCACGGCTGCGCATCCCGGAGACAGCTGCCGAAAGGTCGGCCGCCTTCATCAACCCGGTGCCACTGACGAAATTATCGGCTCCGGCCGCCGCGCAAATCTCAGCCGTTTCCATCCCGATCCCGCCGTCCACCTGGATGTGATAGGAGTGCCCGCCTTCATCACGCCAGCGCTTCACCGCCTCGATCTTGGGAACACATTCACTTATGAACTTCTGCCCTCCGAAACCCGGGTTCACGGTCATCACCAGTATCAGGTCCACAAGTCCGGCGTAGGGCTTCACCTGTTCAATGTCGGTGGGCGGGTTCACAGCCAGCCCAACCCCAAGGCCCATTCCGCGGATTGTGCTGATCAGCCCGGGCACTTCATCACCCAGCTCCACGTGGATGGTCAATGACTGCGCCCCGGCGTCCCGAAAAGCCTCAAACAGAATCTCAGGCCTGCGGCACATCAGATGCACATCGAAAAAACACTTCGTCAGCGGCCGCATCATCGCCACCACTGCCGGCCCGAAGGAAATGTTGGGCACGAAATTGCCGTCCATGATATCGAGGTGAAACCAGTCAGCCCCGGATCGGTCCACACGGACACACTCATCGGCAAAATGTCCGTAGTCCGCCGCCAGCAACGAGGGTGCAATAATCATCACAGTTCTTTCTCCCCCAGCTCAGCCAGGGCTTCAACTCAAAAAGTGCCCCCTTTTCGCTTCCCGCTTTTCTTCCCATGACCGCTCATGCATCCTCGAATTCATGAAGATCAGCACACCATGGTCCCTTCCTCCGGACCTTCCCAGCCCGGTTTACCTCCTCGACCGACAGAAAATTCTCAGGAATGGACAGATTCTCAGGGACATAGCCGATCAGTCCGGGGCCACCATTCTGATGGCCCTCAAGGCCTTTGCCCAGACCCATGCCTTCCCGGTGCTCAAACCCTTTCTCAGCGGGACCACCGCCTCGTCAATTCATGAGGCGAGGCTTGGGGCCGAGGAGTTCGGCGGGGAGACACACGCCTATGCTCCCGCATACAGCTGTGAGGATGTGCGCCTGCTCAGCCGCTGGGCCGACCACCTGGTGTTC
>JAUIAG010000440.1 GCA_030425355.1 Verrucomicrobiia bacterium | reverse complement strand
TGTCCTGAATACTCAGGAACCAAATCCGAACTGGAATAATGAAGTGCCCGCAGTGTTTGTATCCGGCGGCCAGGTGTATGATGTTATGGTCAGGCATCAGGGAAGCCGATGGAACAGGAGAAACGGCGCCACCATTCCATTCGACTGCCAGTCGCACAACAGCGACGGCACAGCTCAGGTCCGTTCATGGCGCATTGATTTTCCAAGTTACCGGCGGCACAGAGGCCAGGATGTCCTCATCATTCAGAAACAGCGGGGATGGCCTCAGAAGCTTTCCTTTGAACTGTTTAAACAAGCCGGGGTCCCGGCACCCGATACCACATGGGCTGATCTGAGAATCAACGGCTGCAGTTACAATCCGGATGCCTTTGTCATCGAAAGACCGGGTGAGGACATGGTCGAAAAGTGGTTTGATTCCGTCGGTGATCTCTTTAAATCACAGGGATACACCGGAAATGAGGGGCCGTGGAGCTGGGGGGATGAACGACTCATCCGTGGTTCCCTCAACGGATTCACTCAATCCCAACGCTACAAGTATACCTATGATAGAAAAACGCATACGTGGCGTGTCGATAAGGACTCCCTGGAGGCAGACCTGCCGGAACAGATGATTGAGGGACTGCATGCCGCCCGCAGTCAGGGACGTCAGGCACTCAGGCAGTTTCTGCTGGAAAACTTCGATATCAATCTGACCCTTCGGTATATCTGCCTGATCAATTATGTCGGAACATTCGACGACATGTTCCAGAACCATTTCATATACCGCCAGGCGGATACCGGTCTTTGGTGCATGTTCCCATGGGATATGGATGTCACCCTCGGCGGAGCCTTCGGCGAGGCTACGGCTCACCCTTTCCGGGGCGTTGATGAATCATGGTACGGTCAAATCGGCAACCGCTCAGGATGGTGGAACAGACTGAAAGACTCCTTCTTCATCGCCTTCCCCGAAGAATTCCAGCAAATGTTCTACTTCCTGAACAACACATCTCTCCATCCGGATAACCTTGGCCCCCTCATTGAATCGGTAGCGATCGAAGGGAATACCACCGGATCGATCAATTCCATGAACAATCATGTTCGATCAAGGCATTCCTACCTGAAGCAGTATTTCGAAAACAGCCTCAACGCGGACATGCCGCGACTGGATATTGCCCGGGCTGAAACCAGAATCGAACTCAGCTGGTCAGGTTCAGGACTTTTCAATGTTCTTCAGGCTGCTCAGGAATCCCGGGGACCGTGGATCAACGCCATGGATGGTGTTGAATTTGACGGCAGCCGCTTCAGGGTGCAGCTCAGACCGGAATTTGACCACAGGTTTTTCCGGTTGAGAAGTCAGCCCTGAGATACTCAATCAGTCGAAGCAGAGCAGAGCGTCATTTTCCAGTTTCCAGCCTTGCACCGGATGCGACTGATGTAGTCAGGTCAGCCGATTCTCATCGCCGGGCCAACTCATCACTTTGTTCCCTGTCCATGATTTGACCCATCTCCTCGACCATCCGGGGGAAACGCGATGCCACATTGATTTCCTCACGCACATCATTTCTGAGGTCATAAAGCTCAAAGGCGGATTCACCAGCTGTAAGTACATTCAGTCGCACCGCCTTGAAATGGTCCATCAATAAAGCCTGCTTTCCTCCACGCTCGTGAAATTCCCAATAAAGGTAGGGATGCTGGCGCTGTTTTTCGACTTCCCCAGTCAGGGTCGGCAGATAGGAAATCCCATCGCAGTCCGGTGCCTGAGCTCCAACCAACTCCGCTGCCGTCGGGAGAAAGTCCTGAAATCCTGAAATATGTTGGCTGACCCCTCCGGAGCGGATCGTTCCGGGCCACCATGCTATCATCGGAACACGCAATCCTCCTTCGTATAGATCCCTCTTCATTCCGCGAAGTTGACCATTCGAATCGAAGAACTCCATCTGATGCCGCCCTTCCTGATGAGGGCCATTATCACTGGTGAAAATCACCAGTGTTTTTCTTTCAATCCCATGTGATACCAGGCTGTCAAGTATCATACCTGTATAGCCATCAATCAGTTCTATCATCCGCGCAAAACCCTTTTCAGGCTGTGGCCACGGTCGATCGGAAAACTGACCGTGATCCGGCACTTCCATGCCGTCATGGCGAGCTGCCGGATCGGAGCCAGCTTCATTGTTTGCATGGGGCATATTCAGAGCCAGATACAGAAAGAACGGGCGATCCCTGTTTTCATCAATGAACTTCAATGCCTTTGTCGCGATCAGGTCTGGTGCGTAATCCTTTTTGACAGTCGCCACGCCACGCCCCTCCTTGTCCACGGGCTGATCGTACTGATCCAGAACCTCATTCTCCAGATAGACCTTGCGACCATTCTCAATCATGAACTCCGGCCAGAAATTATGTGCATGCCACATATTGATGTATCCGTAAAATTCATCAAATCCCTTTCGCTGTGGATCATCATATGGCGGAGGATGGCCGATTCCCCACTTTCCAAAGCAGCCGGTTTTATATCCGTTCTGCTTGAAGAGCCTGGCAACAGTAAGTTCGTCATCAGGCATGAGAACCGCAGTATTACCGCGAACGCTGGCGTTCCCGGTGTGCCTTCCCGTCATAAGCACGCATCTTGAAGGCGCACATACGGTGCTTCCGGAGAAATGCTGCATCATCCGCAGCCCTTGGGACGCCATACGGTCCAGATTCGGGGTGGCCAGGGTTTTCTGCCCGAAAGCCCCGATATCGCCGTAACCCATATCGTCAGCAAGGATAAAAACCACATTCGACTTAACGATACTCTCCTCA
>JAUIAG010000077.1 GCA_030425355.1 Verrucomicrobiia bacterium | reverse complement strand
GACATAAACAAGTTTTCCATCCGGATGGAGAGCAAATCCCGAGGGCTCGGAGAACTGAGCCTCGCCGAAATCCCCATCCCTGTAGCCGGCGCTTGTACCGCCAGTGATTGAAATGAGAGTGCGCCCCTGAGGGTTGACTTTTCTGATCTTGTGGTTGTATGTGTCCGCAACCAGGACTTCACCGGAGCCGGGAAGATGGAGTACACCGAGTGGATGCTGCAATGCGGCATCGTCCCCCATGCCATCCTTATCACCGAAATCGAAAAGATTGCGGGGTTCATCGGACTGCCCCCCGACTACCGGGGTGGCTTTGCGGGATTCAAGATCGAGAGCACGGATTGTGCTGCTCTCACTGTCCGCGATGTAGAGAGTGGAACCGGCTGCAGTGAGGCCTGATGGCTGAGCCCATGCCACCCTGGCCGGGTCGTCTGAATTGAGATTCTGTTCCGATCCATCGCCACTGAAGTTGGCTATGGACTGCTTTTCGATGTCCCAGACCCAAATCTGATGGGTGCCGGCCATGGCAACGTAAACGCTGTCATCGACGCCAAGAACATCCCATGGAGTGCTGAGCAGCTGATCCGGGCCGCTGCCTCCACCCTGATAATCGCGGCCCTGTGTCCCGTTGCCGGCCAGAGTGGTGACAGTCTCCGTTTCCATGTCGACCACGCGCAATGCGTGATTTTCAGCGTCAGCCACATAGAGTTTTCCATTGTGCCAGTCCAGGCCCTGCGGGCGGTTGAACTGTGCCTCACTGAAAGCGCCATCCACCAGACCAATCCTCCCACTGCCGATGGAGGAGATGAAGTTGCCCTCGAGATCAGTGACAACAATCCGGTTGTGATTGGAATCACTGATGAAAAGCCTGTTGTTGTGGCTGTCCACCGCGAGTTTGGCGGGGAACCGCAGAGCCCCCGGTTTCTGTCCCGACAGGTCCCTGTCCTTTTCGAGGTCAATCGGCAGTGGTTCGTAGCGGAAGACCTCCGGCGGATAGAAATCCAGTGCCGCCTTGATGCACGCATCGATGACATCCTTCTTTCCCTCTCCGGATACCATCAGGAGCATGTTGCCCTTTGGTCCGACAACGGCCAGGGAAGGCCAGGCACGGACACCCACTGCGCGCCACATGGCCATCTCATCATCATTGATGACCGGGTGCTCAATCTCATAACGCAGCACGGCATTGCGGATATTCTCAGAGACCTTCTCGTTCTCGAACTTCGCTGAATGGACGCCGACGAAAGCGACTGGAAAGCCCGCATATTTCCGCTCCAGTTCGGCCAGGTCCGGGAGGATATGGATGCAGTTGATGCAGCAATAGGTCCAGAAATCCAGCACGACGATCTTTCCCTTCAGCTCCCTGTCAAAACGCAGCGGCGGCGAATTGAACCAGTCCCTGCCCTGGGCAAACTCCGGGACCTTCAATTCATCCGCGTGGGTATCGACACGCTGAATATGGTCCCTCATCATCTTCTCCAGAGATTGATTATCCGGAGACTGTCCGGAAGCCGGAAATGAAAGAACTGCCGTGGACAACCCGATACAGAAGACAGCCATTCGGCGGAACAATGGATGGAAGATATTCATGAACAGAACGATAAGGCATTGCAGGCCTTGAGTGAAAACAGAAACTCAGTCACACAAACGAAAAATCAGCCAGGGCAGTCCGGCGGCAATCGCGGCAATCGCCCAAAGCGTCAGAACCGCCCCGGCCTTCCCCAGTGCAGTGCGTGACAGTCGGTGGGTCAGGTGATTGGTGTCGCCGATCCACACCGGCCTGCGCTTGAGAATCCGGTAGAGAGTGACCTGTCCAAGGTCAAGCACCGGGACCATCACAAACAGGAGTGGAGAGAGGACCGCCATCCGGCAATCCGAGAGAGACCCGGCGTAATAGGTGGCCAGGATAGTCGTCACAGCGACAAGATATCCAAGCAGATGGCTGCCCGAATCCCCCAGAAAAACCCGTCCTGCGGGAAAATTATGCGGGAGGAACCCGAGAATCGCGCCGGATACCAGAAATCCGAAAGCCGGCACCAGATACTGTCCGGACTGGTGACCGGCGATGGCGCAGGCCACAGTGGAAATCAGCGCCAGTCCGGCCGAGGCACCGTTCATATTGTCCATGAAGTTGAATGCGTTGACCAGTAGCAGCACCCAGAAGACGGTGAGCATATGGTGCACGATGACTGAGTCGATGAAGACGGTGATTCGAATTCCCGAAAGTGAGACCATCAGGGCAGCGGCGATCTGCACAGCGAATTTTGGGGCAGCCTTCATGGCCGATCGGTCATCGAAGAGTCCCATCAGAGTGACCATCAGTGCTCCGGCCAGTATCATCAACAGCTGATGATACCGAACACCCCAGGCATATGTGAGCCGCTCGATTATGGCAGAGGAATCTCCGTCTCCGGAGGCAATCAGAATTGTTATCATCGCTCCCCCTGCAATCACGATGAAGAGGGTAAGCAGAAGTGCCGGGCCGCCGGCGAGTGGCACGGGGGCGGCATGGATTTTCCGATGGCCGGGATGGTCCACAAGGCCGGTCCTGAGGCACATCAGCCGCACCGGATGCATGATGGCCAGGCAGGTGGCCAGACCTGAGAACAGGCTCAGGGCATATAGATCAAACGGGAATGTCACAATGGCTCAGAAAGAAAAAGATACAATCCGGATAGGTCGTGAGTATCAATATCCACTATATGACATAGTTGGGCACACTCTGATGCATCAGGTCATTGTAGAGGCGGTACTGTTCCTCGACGAGCCGGTCGACCGAGAAATTCTCGAGAACGAAATCGCGGCCCTGGGATCCGAATTTAAAGGCCAGATCGGGACTTTCATAAAGTCTGATGATCAACTCCTTGAGCGACTCGAGATCCCCGGGTGGAACGAGGTATCCGCTGCGGCCGTCGCGGCAGACCTCCCCCGCTCCGTCGCAGTCATAAGCTATCACCGGTTTACCTGCCGCCTGGGCCTGCGGCAGCGCTCTGGGTAATCCCTCCCGCAGTGACAGGTGCACAAGCAGGTCCATGATCCCCACGAGCGACGGTATACTTTCCGGGGGCACCAGACCGGTGAAGATGAAATTATCAGACATGCCCATTTTGGCGGCCATTCTTCGAAAACGGCCCTCCCATTCTCCGCCGCCGATGAGAAGAAACTTGATTTCGGGGATGGCATCGACGAGAGCCGGGGCGATGCGGAACAGGTCCTCATGGCCCTTGAGTCGGAAGAGGCGTCCTATTTTTCCGACGACAAAGTCGTTATTCTGGATCCCGAGCTTTCTGCGCAGCTGGTCATCATTCTCTGCTTTTTCATACTCGCCGAGTGGAAAGCCGCTGAAAATGCGGGTGTATTTTTCGGGTGAGGCAATGCCCGCATCGAGGTAGGTGCGGGTCATGGCATCGGCGACGGTGATGAAGTGATGCGTCCGTGAGGCGGCCATCTTCTCGGCCCGGATGTAAAGCACGTTCTTCAGCCAGCTCTGAAACGGTCCAAACGATGGCCCGTGTATAGAATGGATAATCAGGGGAACCCCGGCATCGGCAGCAGCCATCCGGCCAATGAAACCGGCTTTGCCGGAGTGTGTGTGAACAATATCAGGTCGCGTTTCAAGGAAGTGTTTTTTGAGAAACCGATAGGCCGAATAATCCCTGAGCGGATGAATCGGCCGGATCAGGTCCGGCACTTCACGGTATACCCCTTCCACAGCCCTGGCGCGGTCCACCAGTGAGCCTTCGGGGCCATGTGTCGGCCCGGCCAGCAGCTCCACCTCCAGCCCGAACTTTTCACGCAGCCCCAGAACAGTGGCCAGGGTATTCTCCTGGGCTCCACCGACGATAAGGCGGGTGATGACGTGAGAGACCTTCATCAGCCCTCATCATCGGGTAGATCCAGTTCCTCAAGTTCGCTCTGTGCCTTCAAGGCTTCCACGCTGCCCTTCATGACCGTGAGCAGGTATTCCTCGTAGTATTTGGCTGCGCTGGCGGCATCGCCCTTGCTGCGGTAGAGGCGGGCAATTTCCAGAAGGCCGGTGTTGTATCCGGGCTTGATGCGGCGGAAGGCTTTGAGGGATTCGATGGCCTTGTCGAGATCACCCATGCGGGAGTAGATGAACGCGTTGTTTTTGTGGGCTTCCCAGAATTCCGGATTGATTTCCAGCGCGCGGTTGTTTGCTTCGATGGCTTCCCCGAACTCATCCCGGAAGCCGTGGGCCAGTCCGAGCTGAAGCAGGGCGCGGTAATCATTGGGAAATTTCTCCAATTGTTCGGTGCAGGTTTCGATAACCCTGTCGTGCTGACCGGCCCGCTCATAAACAGTGGCAAGAAACCGGAGGGTGGACTCGCGCTGTGGCTCTGCCTCGGCACTGTTGCGCAGGAGTGAGACGGCTTCATTGAATTTCTCAGCAGCTTCCTCATCCTTGCCGCCAGCCTTCAGTCGGGATGACTCCATCTGCATAATCTGAGCCCGGATCTTCAGAGCCAGATTCTGATCCTCGAAAGGCAGTTCTTCCGGAGGAAGGTTTTTTTCGAGCCGTTCGAGAATCTGCCTGGCAACGTCGGCACGGCCGAAGTTGAGAACGAACATGGCCCCGTCGGCATAGTAATGATAATCGTCCGGCTGGAGTTCAAGTGTCCTTTCGAGAAACTGGTAGCCCTGGAGCGGAAGGCCGTTCTCGAAGAAGGTTCGCGACAGCATGAAGGTCTGGGCCGGGTAATCGACAAATCCGTAGTTATTCAGAAGCACTTCCAGTCGTTCAATGCCGCCGAGCTTGTCATTGATGTCCTTCTTCATGTCCTCGGGCAATTCCCACTCGATCCTTTCATTGCCTGCATCCCTCTTTTCGAGCAGGGTGCTGGAATACTTGTTGATCTGGGCGCAGAGGTTGTCCCCGTCGACTTCCATGGACATGTCAAAATACCGCCGGGCCAGCTGGTAGTGGCCGGAGCGCATCAGCCTGTAGCCGAGGTCATTGAGGTGCCCGGAGAGGAGTATGCCCATGAGCCGGGCATCCGTGAACCGACGCTGACCGGAACCCGACCCGCCGGACTGCGGCGGATTCGAGTCGGCGGCCTTCACCAAAGGCCCGACCAGCCGGTCCTCGGCAAATGCGGCAAAGTCCTCCATTTCTTTTTTCTGATCATCATTCAGAACCGGGTAGGCTATCCGGTCCCGTTTATACTGCTCTAGGAGGTAGGAGGCGCCCTCCGGATAGGCTTTGACGATCTCAAAGAACATCCCGAAGGTCGGATTAAGATAATATCCCTCTCTGTCCGCTGAAAGACTGGTGAAATGCCTGGTGATGGCATCCACGCTGTGCATGTTCCGCTCTTCATCGATTTCAGGGAGATCGGGATACCGGTCGCCATGCTTTTTTTCGAGGAACCTGTGGTATTCGGGATTCCGGAGGTAACCAGGGGATGCATCCATGAGGATCATACGGCCGGAAACCTCGGCCGGCAGCAGGGTGTGCAGCATCAGCAGCTGCCTTGACGGCCCTCCGAAAATGCTGTTGGAGGAGATAAACCCGGCTCCGGATGAATTGGCAGTAACGCCATCCGCCATGGACTGCACGTACGGTTTCCATGGGGTGAGGTTCCTGGCCTGAATATAACCGATGTTTTTCCAGACCAGCGCCAGTGGAAGAGCCACCGAAATGGCTGTCAGAGCCCATGCCAGCGCCCCTCCGAGTTGAGCTGACACAACCGGCCGCTTTTTCCGCCGTGTCTCGCCCTGACGACTGAGCAGCAGGAGGAAGTAGCCGAGGTAATAACCGGCGGCGAGGCTGGTGAGAAACTGGTAGCGGAGGTAGAGAAGTCCGGGAGCACCTGACTGCCTCGGACTGAACTCGGGGTCAAATGAAACGTAAAAGGCCATACCGAGGAAGATCAGGTGGAAGACCCTGAATATGGCCTGAGTTGCCATGGCGCCGATGGCGGTCATGTCCCCGAACTGCGACGGCCATCGGACGGTCGCGAAGACCACCGGGAGCACGGATGTCAGGGACAGGAAAAAATTGGGAATCCTGAAGCCGCGGAAGAGAATGTAGCTCTTCTGGGTTCCAAGGTAAGAGATGAGCCTTTCCCAGTATCCGATGTCGTCCACTCCCCGATATGGATGGATAATGGGCACGAGCAGGTAGAGGACGCACCCGGTGATGAAGCACCCGAAGATGGGGACGAAAACGCTGAACTGAAACAGCTCCTTCTTGCGGAGCCAGATGAATGCCGCGCCGATGAACGGGAGAAATCCGATGAGACCGCCGTCGTTGGCCAGACCGATGCCCGTCATGAATGCGGTGATCCGCAGATACAGGTCGGGATTATCTATTCTCGCCCGGAATATCGACCAGACGATCACAGAAAAAATGAAGGCATTGATGGACTCTCTGGAGAAGAGTGTCGCACTTTCCCACACGGTCAGCTGGAAGAGAAACAGGGCTGTCCCGGCGCACACGGGGGCCCACCAGAAAGGACCGGATAGAAGTCCGCGGGGCGATCTCTCCCTCACCCGCTGGTCACGGGTCCGGTCCTGGGGAAGCAGTCGGATCGTCCATGCCAGAAAAAAGGCGGCTCCGGCCATGAAGAGCGAAGAGAGGACATTCAGGGCGTAGGGCTGAATCGAAACGGGAAGAAGGCGGATCGGAGTGGTGACGAGATGAAGGAGAGGCGGATTGAAAACGTTGTCCTCGACTGTCCAGGCCCAGCCACCGGTCAGCGCCACATCGGTGGCGTTTCCGAAGGTCATCCACGGATTGAGTGTAATGAGATACAATACCAGAGCAATGACACCTGCTCCAGCAGGCAGCCAGATTGCTCTTCCCGGCCCCGCAGGTCCTGATTTCCTGTCATCCATAGGTCAGGAAGTAATTGAACGAATCCGCCGGTTAATATCAAGTTTACAATTTACAGAAGGCCACTCCGGGAAGGCGGACAAGTGGGGAGATTCATGTCGGGGTGCTCCTGTGGATGGAGCAGTGCTGATATGTTTCAGGCGATGGCGCGGGAGGCTGCGAGCGCGGTGTTGTGCATGAGCATGGCGATGGTCATGGGCCCCACCCCTCCGGGATTGGGGGTGATCATTCCCGCTAACGGCTGGATATTCTCAAAATCGACATCACCGACAAGCCGGTAGCCTCGTTTTGCTGACGGGTCGTCGATTCGATTGACGCCAACGTCGATGACCACAGCACCAGGCTTGACCATATCGGCTTTGACGAAATGCGCTGACCCCATGGCGGCAATGAGGATATCCGCTCTTCGGCAGCTTTCCGCAACATTTCGGGAGCGCGAGTGCACCACAGTCACCGTGGCATTCGCATGAGCGGCCTTCTGCATCAGAATGGCGGCCATTGGTTTTCCCACGATGTTCCCGCGTCCGAGAACCACAACCTCCGCCCCGGAAGTCTCAACCCCGGAGCGGATCAGCAGCTCGTGGACTCCGGCCGGTGTGCATGGACGAAATCCACTCGTGTCGCCAAGCATCAGTTTCCCGACATTCACGGGATGAAATCCATCCACGTCTTTCCCGGGATCAACCGCGGAGAAGATCACTCTTTCGTCGATATGGGAAGGCAACGGGGCCTGGACCAGAATTCCGTGAACGGCCGTGTCAGAGTTGAGATCAGCGATGATTCCGAGGAGTTCATCCTGTGTGGTTTTTTCATCAAGAACGATGGTTCGTGAATCAATGCCGATCTCCGATGCCATTTTTTCCTTCATGCCGACGTAGGCACGACTGGCCGGGTCTTCGCCGACCCTTACAAACACAAGGCCGGGCTTCAGTGATGACTTCGCTGCCAGTTCAGAAACCGTGGCACTTGTCTCGGCGTGTATCCGGGAAGCAATCGCTTTCCCGTCAATCAGGTTCTCCATGCAGAGGAATATGTGATGTATCTGGATTGGTAAGGGCCGGTGAAATGCTTCCTGCCGGGTTATCTCGGACGGAAGATCTTCTCGATCTTGAGGATGGGAATTTTGGGCCAGCGGCTGTCGACATACTCCCGGCCCTCGATGAGAACCCGCTGTCCGGCGATCTTGCCCATCTGCAGCTGGAATTCCGGAGACCAGAGGAAGTTCATCACCTGATTATTATCGACGTTGATCAGCGCAAACTCGGAAGGGGCTCTGGGTGAAATGGTGCCCCGCACAACTCCTTCGCGGAAGACGCGTCTGGCTTTTTCCAGATCCACTCCCTCCATCAGTGCCCTGAGCGAGGAATCGCCCACGATGGGCTCACGCGACCTCGGCGAAGTGGCGGCAGTGGCTTCCGGGATCACATCGTAAGCTGTTGCAGTCTCAGCGTAGGTGGAGTCATCATAGACCGTGGTAGCAGAGGAATTGTCCACAAATTCCCCCTGCCCACCGGTGGAAGAGTAGTAAGCCGCTGAACTGTCATCGACGATGATCTCAGGATAATCGAATCCCTGATCCACGGTGACCGCTGTGCCCGGTGAGGAGGAATAGGTCCCGGCACTGGACTGGGTGACGGTCTCCGGGTATTGAGTGATGGTCCGTGTCTGCACCGGCTCATCATAGTAAGTGGTTGTGGTAGTGGTGGTGGTTCCTGCCGATGGAATGGTGGTTATTGAATCCTCGTAACTGGGATTGTCGTAGAAAACCCCTATTTCCTCGGTGGATGAGACAGGACTTGTTACCCGAGACCTTGAGTTGGTGGTTGAAGTGGTGGTGGAGGTCGATGGAGATTCAGTGATGATATTCGAGGAGTAGTCGTAGACGACCTCGCTGGAGCGGTTTGTGGCCACAATAGTGTTCTCCATCACTGGAGATGAAGTCACCGCGGGCTGATCGTCAAAAAGCGAACGGCCGGATAATCCGCTGCCGGAAGCACTGGATCCGCTGTAGGTGGTCGCGGAAGAAGTCGTTGTGGAACCGGATCCGCCGGCAAATATCTCAGGATAGGAAGATGGAGACGGACTCGATGAAGGCCGTGAAGGAACTCTGGTGGTCACAGGGGGCGCAGTAACCGCCGGGGTATCGGGACCACTGAAGGAGCTGTTGACAGTATAATCGACGAAGTTTGCCGCAACATAGCCTGTGGCATAGCCGGGGTTGCGGATCTTCATCCACGAATCCCGTATTTCAATGACATCGACTTTTTCACCGCGTGGTATACGGCCGAGCACACTGAACTCCTCCCCGGGGCCACCGCGCATGTTCAATTCGGAAGCGGTGACCACCAGGTTTTGTCGATCCACATAAAGATCACTCACCCAGACATCCACATCGTCGGGAAGCTTGATTTTGAGCCATACGTTGGGTTCGCCCTCGCCAACCGTCGTCCGGGTTATCACCTCGTGGATGTCGACCTTGATGCCGGAGTCGATGGTTGTCAGTGTTTCACCGACAAATGCCGGCTTCCCGCGCACCCGGAGGTTATCTCCGGTAACAGTGCCAATAGTCAGCGGATACCCCAGCTGAGCGGACACATTTTCCAGAAAAACCCCACCGGAAGACGCCAGAACCAGGATCACAATTAAGACAGCTCTCGTCCCTAATCTCATATGTATCAAGTTAATAGATGCCATTAAGGGGTTGTCAATTAAAAGAGCTTTGCGGGGAAAGTGACGGAAACAGGATCTGTTTCTGCTTTCTTGGCGGCCCGTGCTTTCGATAACTTTGGACAATGACCCCGGCAGAACCAGTGAAATCCCTGCTCAGGTCCCGGCGGATCCCGGGACGGATGTCAGCAGCGCTCTGCATGGCGGCCGCGTTGATGGCTACACTGCTTTTCCACGGCACCGGCAGCGCTCAGGCTCAGGATGGCGCGGATGCACAGCACCGGCCTCCCGATCACCCATGGGTGGAGAAGGATTTCCCCTGGTTCTCCATGACTGTGGACACCCGCGGGCTCCGCAGCGGGGACTCCGGGCACCCACAGAAAGACATAGTGGTCCGGGGAGTCGTTTTTCCCCTCGGCAGTGACACATGGGCCATCTGGGATGCCGACCTGCTACGCTGGGCAGCGTGCTGGCGGGGAAGGACCGATACTCCGGCACTCAATCTGTCTGCCATGGCGCCCCTCTCCTATGCCGAGCAGGGCCGAAAGGCCGGAGCCGGTCACGGAGCGGTCACGGATGCCCGGGGGGAAACACTTTCTCTGATGCCGGTGGTCCAGGGAGCAGCCCTTCCCGGGCAGCCCTTCGCCGACCCGAGAAGCAGTGCACCGGATTCAGCCGAACCCGGCCGGGGGCCACTTCCCCCTGCCACAGGGCGCTGGGAGGGGCTGACAGATCACGGCGAATACGGGTCAGTCCGATACAGAGTTGGGACGGCTCAGTTTCAGGAAATACCCCGGGGATTGAAGTCCGGATGGGCTCGGCTGATTCAGTTCCGCGGCAACAGCCGGAGGCTGAGGCTTTCCATCTGCTCCGGTCCGGAGGATGATTCACGTCGCATCGACATTCATTCCGATGTGCCCGGGATGCAGCGCGGTTACGACCCGGGTTCCGGGGTTCACTATCTGACGATTCCATCAACAGCTGTCAGCGGCCATCTGATTGTTTGTATTTCACAGGCTGGGGACGAACCGGTCCGTGCCGACGGAACCGTCTATCAACTGGATGATATCCCGGCCATGATGAATGCCGCACATCCTCGCCCCGGCTGGAATGTCGATCTGCCCGGGTCAGCAGTTGCTGCCGGAAACGGGAACACCGCAGCGGCCATGTCAGCCACCGGATTTTCAATGCCTGTCGTGCCTGATGGCATGCGAATGGTGCGGCCCTCCGGCATGGATTTCATCGATGAGAACACGGCGGTGATATGCACTTTCGACGGAGACCTGTGGCTGGTCCGCGGACTGTCGACAAGTTCAGAAGGCAAAAACCGCGATCTGCTCTGGCGGCGGGTCGCCAGTGGACTGCACGAACCGCAATCGGTCAAATTCCATGATGGCAGGTTTTTCGTATTCACGCGCAACGGCCTGATTTCCATGAAGCCCGGGGCGGACGATGGAAGAGTTCTCCATTACAACAATTATAACTATCAATTTACCCAGTCCGCGGAGACCCGTGAGTTCCCCATGGACATGGTCGTGGACCGCCATGGGCGGTTTTTTCTGGCCAAGGGCGGGCAGATGGCCAGCGCGCAGGGCCGTCATAACACCTGCGTTCTGCGTATAGACGGGCCGGAAGAGCCGGCTGTTGTTTTCGCCCGGGGGCTGCGCCAGGCCTACCTTGGCTACAACCCGGACGCCGATATGGTCACGGCCAGTGACCAGCAGGGCAACTGGATCCCCAGCACGCCATTTCATCGCCTTCAGGACGGTGGATTCTACGGATTCCGCACCGGCGTCGACAAAACCACCGAAATGTCGCCTGTCTCAGAGCCGCTGTGCTGGATTCCCCATCAGGTGGCCCAGAGTGGTGCGGGGCAGGTCCACATCCCATTGAGCCATGGCGGACCACTTGCCGGGAAAATGCTTTACCTGGACTACTACCGCTCGGGACTGGTGCTGACCTATCCGAATGATGAGCGGCTTCCAACACAGGCAGCCGTCACCCGAATCCCGCTCGCCATCGACGCTCCGGTGCTCAAAGGCTGCGTTCAGCCCGGATCCGGAAGCATCTGGCTGGTCGGATTCAGAATATGGGGGTCCGCCTCCTCAGAATGGTCGGGGTTGACGCGGGTTGACATCAATCAGCTGCCATCCTCCATACCGGTCATGGCCAGAAGCCACCGGGAAGGGCTGCTTCTCCGCTTCACAGATCCGGTCCAGTCACTGCCGGATATACCCGCCTCTGAATTCTCAGTTCTTCAATGGAATTACCTCCGATCCGCAAAGTACGGATCGGGATACTATCGACCTGACGGTTCAGCCGGGCAGCAGCAGGTCCCGGTAAAGCGATTCCTTCTGTCATCCGACCGGAAATCCCTGTTTCTGGAAACCGGATTCCTTCCGCAGGTGGATCAGATTGAATTAAACTACCGGGTGGACTTTGGATCCGGAGAACCTGAGCAGGGCACAGTGTGGTTCACCGTCAATGACCCGGACGATTTCCCGCTGGAAGTCCTGGGATTGACGGATCCGCCTTCCGGGATGATTCGCCGGGTCGAACCGGCGTCAAAGCCGGATTCCCCGAAGGAGAATGACACCGACTCCATCTCGGTCGGGAGGGGCCGGCAGATTTACCAGTCTATGGGATGTATGGCCTGTCATTCGATCGACGGCACCACGGAGGGGCGCTCTGGCCCCACTCTCCTCGGAGTCTCGGGAAACACACGGGTCTTTGATGACGGTCAGTCGCTCAAAGCCGACCGAAGGTATCTTGAAGAATCGATCCTCAATCCGTCCGCCCGGATTGTCCGTGGCTACGAACGTGGAGATGTGGGCATGCCCTCGTATATGGGCATTCTCGATAAATCTCAAATCGAGTCACTGGTGGAATTCATCAACAGTCTCAAAGCTGAGCGTCCATGAGTCACCACTTGACAGTCATGGATTCCGTATCAGGTTTCAGTTCGATGAAAACATTTTTCAAATCAGTTCTGGCATTGACCGCCATATTGACCATGACGGCCGCATCAGCAGGTTCTCTCTACGACATTCCGCTCAAGGATATCAAGGGCAACGACACATCCCTGGAAAAATACAAAGGCAAGGCAATCCTCGTCGTTAATGTCGCCTCAAAGTGTGGCTACACGCCCCAGTATAAAGGGCTGCAGGAACTCTATACAAAATACAAGGACAAGGGGCTGGTGATTGTCGGTTTCCCCTGCAATGATTTCGGTGCCCAGGAGCCGGGCTCAAACGAGGACATCCTCGAATTCTGCCAGGCACGATTTGACGTCACTTTCCCCATGATGGGAAAAATCACTGTCAAAGGGGAAAACAAGCATCCGCTTTACAAGGCACTCACAGAGAAGCCTTCGCCATTCCCCGGAGAAATCTCATGGAATTTCAACAAGTTCCTCATCGACAAAGAAGGAAAGATAGTAGCCCGCTACAAGTCCGGAGTGGCTCCTGATTCCAGCACGCTGCTGGCGGATATCGACAAGGCTCTTTGATGATCAGCAGCCGCTGAAAACGATCTCATCTTCCAAAAGTTTTACGGGCGCCCGCATCAGGGCGCTTTTTTATTTTCTTTCCGTGGCCATTCGAGGGCCTTCACCCGGTATATTCTGTCATAGAGTTTGCCGGTGATGAGCAGCTCATCTGTGGCCGGGTCATGAGCAATGCCATTCAGCACATCCACGGATGGCTGTCGTTTTCTGGCATCGGCGGCGATCCGGCTGAAATCAAAAAAGCCCTGGACCTCGCCGGATTCCGGGTCGATGACCAGGACCTTGTTCGATGTCCAGACATTGGCAAGGACCCAGCCTTTGACAAATTCCAGTTCATTGAGGCTTCCGACAGGGACTCCCTGTCTGTGAACTTCAACCTTCTGCACCACCCTGTAGGATGCGGGATCAATGAACTGAAGATTCGGAAGCCCTGCACTCATGATCAGCTGGCTTCCATTGTGTGTGATGCCCCAGCCCTCGGTTGTTATTCTGAACTGCCCGAGCCGTTCGAGTGAATGGCGGTCGTAGACAAGCACCATTCCCGCCTGCCACGTCAGCTGGTAGATCCGGTCCTTGAGAAAAGTCACCCCTTCCCCAAAGAGCTGTCTTGGAAGGTCGCGTGATTCGAGAATCTCACCATCACTGAGACGCAGTTTCATCAATCTGGATTTGCCGTATACACCGGTGCCAAGCCACAGGGAATCCCCATCCACCACCAGTCCCTGGGTGAATGCACCGGACGGCATGGGAATCGATTCACCCAGTTCCCAACGAAGCGGTTTGAGAGTGCCGCCTGACGAATCCGGGGTGTCTGCCTCAGATTCAGCGCCGGTGGAACAGGCAGAAAGAAGCCCGATCAGGAAAGCCAGAATCGAGGCGCATGAGGGAAGTGTTGAAACCATTGGAAACAGATAATTCCTGAACATCGATGGAATAGCGGGTTTTGGAGAACGACGGGCGGTGACTGCGTTGAACTGCGGATCAGAGGCTTGGCTGCCCATAAACACGCGGGGAGGCATAATTCACCGAATAGAAAGCCGGAGTTCAATCGGGCAGTGATCCGATCCAGCTATATCGGGGTGGATGACGGACGCCGAGACATTTGAGTGGAGTGGCTCGGAAACACAGAAATAATCGATACGCCACCCGACGTTGCGGGCACGGGCCTGTCCGCGGTACGACCACCATGTGTAATGCCCCGGCGCTGGCTCAGCCGCCCGGAAGGTATCGACGAATCCCTGTTCCAGAAGTCGGGTGAAGCTTTCGCGCTCTTCATCGGTGAAGCCCGCGTTTCGACGGTTTGATTTCGGATTGGCCAGATCAATTTCCTGGTGGGCGACATTAAGGTCACCGCAGAATATCACCGGTTTGGCACGGTAGAGGACGGATACAAACTCGCGGAAGGCGACATCCCATTCATTCACCCGGTAGTCGAGACGGGCCAGTTCATTCTGGGAGTTCGGGGTGTAAACATTGACAAGATAGTAATCATCCATTTCGAGGGTCATCACCCGGCCTTCCTGATCGTGTTCAGGCCGGTCCATACCGGTGATAACATTGACCGGTTTATGGCGCGAAAAGGTCGCGACACCCGAATAGCCCCTGCGCCGGGCGGGATTCCAGAAAACGTGATATCCGTCAGGCAGCAGTTTTTCGTCGACCTGATGGGGCTCCGCCTTGACTTCCTGCAGGCAGAGAAAATCCGGTGACTGAGCGGCGAAATATTCACCGAGGCCCTTGCCGAGTGCGGCTCGGATCCCGTTCACATTCCATGAAATGAATTTATGGCTTTTCATTGCTTTCGATGCCGGGCGGCCTCCGGCGGACCGCCCAAATCCTCTTCCCCGGGAGCAATCAGCCTGTCACGACCGGATTCGCTCTTTTCCCATATCAGGGTGCCGGACCAGATCAACAGGAACAGCCCGCCGGAAGAGACGGCCATCATCCCTGACGTGTTGGTGGATTCAAAGCCGAAAAGAGAAGGCACCACACCGGCGGCAGCATGGCCAAGCACCGCCGACAACCCCGCCAGACCACAGGATATCCACAGCATCAGTCCGAGGCTCCTGGTTAAAAGAAAAGCGCCTGCGGCAGGAACAATCAGCATGGCAATGACTATGATGCTGCCGACCACCTCGAAACAGGCGACCGTGGTGAGGGCCACAATTGTCATCAGCCCGTAATTCACGGCTTCTGCCGGGATTCCGATTGTTGTGGCGAGTCCCGGGTCAAACGAACAGATTTTGAGTTCCTTGTAAAACACCATCACACAGAGGATATTCAGCGCGAGCATACCGCCGATTACTAATACCGCCTGGGGTATTTCGGTCCCCATGATCCGGACCAGATGCAGTGGCGTCAGTTCGATAGCGCCGTAAAGCACACATCCGGCATCGAGGTCGACATTGCCGGCGCCCTGCTCGATCAGCACCAGACCGAGGGCGAAGAGAGTGGTGAAGACAATCCCCATGGCTGCTCCACGATCCACATTTCCGAACCGGCTGATCCATTGTGTGAACACCGCGGTGAGAATACCGACAACTCCGGCACCGACGAACATCACAATGCTGGTTCGGGACCCGGTGAGTATGAAAGCCATGGCAAGCCCGGGAAGGACCGCATGGCTGATGGCATCGCCCATCATGCTCATACGGCGCAGGAGCAGAAAGCACCCGGGGATGGCACAGCAGACCGAACTGAGAATCCCGATGAGGACAATCCACAGATCGTAACTGCTCCAGTCGAGAAAAGGATTAATCATGCGTTGCCCTTCCCTGTTTTATCCCCGCTGCTGACAGAGGGTTCATCAGTGGGCTTGATGGTATGGGGGCTGGGCGGCACCTGGAGGGTCGCTTCGATATTCTGAAGTTCGTCCTCCAGCTGCCTGACAATTTCCGGCCCAAGAACGTGTTCAACCATGTCCGCATCACGGTCGACATGACTGGGGGCGATGTCCGCATGGCGGATCATGAAAAGCTCCCATAGCCGGTGATTGCGGGTGACCCGGGCGGACTCACCAAAGCCGGATTCCGAAAGGCACACCTGTCCCGGTCTCGGGAATTCTATGTGACCATTGCGGAGTGCGGAACGCAGCAGTCCGAGGACTTCGGGGCGGTCCCACGAGCGGTGCCGAATAACGTCGGCAATATCCACAGGGAGGTTTCTGACCTGGTCTGATCCGGACTGCTGGCTTTGCTCGAGGATCTCGAAAACGGCTCTGAGCAGATGCTGCCGGCCGACGGTGGCCGTGAGTCGGCGATGACGGATCCACCTCGGCACAACGCCCTTTGCCGGACCGAACAGCATGCTGAGCATGAACAGGGACGCCGCCGAAAGAACGATCAGGGCACCGGCCGGCAGGCCGGGGAAAAGAGCGCTCACCGAAGCTCCGAACCACCCGCTCAATCCACCGATTATCCCGGCCAGTACCAGCATCCGGCCCAGATTATGAGTCCAGAATCGGGCCGCGGTCGAAGGGATGATGAGAAAGGCGATGATCAGGATCAGTCCGACTGACTGCAGACCGACTATGGTGACCGCCCCGACAAGAGATACCATCAGCATGTCCAGAGCGACCACAGGCCAGCCCTGGGCCGCCGCAAAGCCTTCATCAAAACATAATAGGGTCAGTTCCTTGAGAAAAAGCAGTGAAAGCAGGACTGCCAGGGCACAGACAACGGAAATAAACAGAAAATCCGACAGGACCATGGATGCGGTTTTTCCGGTGATGAATCCCTCCAGACCGGCGGCACTTGCCTGCGGCAGTGTCTGAACCATGCTGAGAAGGGCGACTCCGGCACCGAAAAAGACACTGAGGATGATGCCCATTGCCGCATCATCCTTCAGTCGGGTCGAGTTGCGGATGAGAAGCACCAGGTAGACACCGCCCATCCCGGTAATCGCCGCCCCGGTCAGGAGTCCGGGCAGGTTTTTTCCCTGTTCGCCCATCTGAACCATGATGGCGAAGGCAATGACGATTCCCGGGAGGGTGGCGTGGGACAGCGCATCACCCAGCAGTGACCGCTTCCGGAGCAGCAGGAATGTCCCGACCAGCCCCGATGCCACCCCAAGCAATGATGTGCTGAGCACCACCAGACGGGTGTTGTACTGGCGAAGAAGCAGAGTCTCGACCAGATAAGAACTCCAGTGCGGTGCAGATGCAGATTCATCGGCAGCAATCAATGTGCCGGAGTATCCGGGAATCGCGGCAATGACCGGGATCATCAGCACCATCAGCGCCCGCATGAAGCGCCGGCTGCGCATCCGGTCGTGAATCGCCGGCAATTCTGCTGGAGGAGGAAAGCTGTTCATCCGGAAACCTGCTTGAGCGCTTCCGCGGCGTCGGTCAGCACACTCAACTTGCCTCCATATGTCTTGCGAAGATTTTCATGGGTGAATGTCTCTTTCATCGGCCCGGAAGCCACGACACGCATGTTGAGCAGGACCAGCCAGTCAAAATACCGGCTGACCGTGGCGAGGTCATGATGCACCACAATACAGGTGCGCCCGGTTGACTTCAGTGTCTTCAGAAGTTCGACAATGGCAAGTTCAGTGGACGCATCCACGGCACTGAATGGCTCATCCATCATGTAGAGGGCCGAGTCCTGGGCCAGAGCCCGTGCCAGAAACACACGCTGCTGCTGGCCGCCGGACAGCTGACTGATCTGCCTTTGTGCCAGGTGATCGATGCCCACTTTCTCCAGACACTGCATGGCCACCTCGCGATGGACGCTGCGGACCCGTTTCATCCATCCGATGCGTCCGTAGAGGCCCATGGTCACCACTTCGAGTGCGCTGATGGGAAAGTCCCAGTCCACCGATTCCCTCTGGGGAACATAGCCGACAAGCGAGCGATGCTGCCGGTAGGGCTTCCCGTAGATGCGAATCTCCCCGGATGTCCGGGGAATGAGATCAAGGCAGGCCTTAAGGAGAGTGCTTTTTCCGGCTCCATTCGGTCCGACCACGGCCACCAGCCTGCCCTCCGGAATATTCAGCTCGATGTCCCAGAGCACGGGGCGGCGGTTGTAGGCCACTGTCAGATCATGGATGGCCAGAGGCAGCTCATTGGGGTGTTCCTTCTCGCAGAGAACGTCTTTACGGCTGTCAAAAAAATTCTTCATGGGCCGGAGATTCAGTGTGCGCCGCCGAGTCTGCCATTCAGGCCCTTTTCGGGAGCTTCGCCTCCCAGTGCCCGGGTCAGAGTGGTGACATTGTGGTCAATCATGCCGATGTAGGTTCCTTCATAGGTCCCTTCCGGCCCCATCGCGTCAGAGAAAAGCTCCCCTCCAATCCTGACGTCGTGGCCTCTGGATCCGGCTCCCTCGACGAGCGCCTTGACATTCTTGTCAGAAACGGAGGACTCAACAAAGACTGCCGGTATGGATTTATCCACAAGATAGTTCACAAGGTCCTCAATTTCGCGGACACCGGCCTCCGATTCGGTGCTGATGCCCTGGATGCCGCGCACCTGAAGTCCGTATGCACGGGCCATGTAATTGAATGCATCATGGGCTGTGACCAGAATCCGCTGATCCTCCGGAATGCTGTCTATGCACTTCCGGCAGTATTCATCCAGTCGATTCAGTTGAGTGAGATAATTCTGTAAGTTGGTGTCGTAGACGGCCCCGTTTCCGGGGTCCAGTTCTGTCATGGCAGCTGCGATGGCTTTCGCGGCCTCCATCCACCCGCGGACATCCATCCATATGTGGGGATCGAGCTGCCCGTCCCCTTCCTTCATCAGGTAGTTCCCGCGCGATTCCAGCTCGGTGCTGATCGCCCTCACCATC
>JAUIAG010000076.1 GCA_030425355.1 Verrucomicrobiia bacterium | reverse complement strand
GGGGCTTTATACACTCCCACTTTATGTCGGTGGCGCTCCTGCGATGACCGAACAGCGCATCGCTTATGAGCATGTCGATCCAACCGTCTCCGAACTGGGCCTTGAGGATCCGAACCAGGTCGTCGAAGGTCTGGCTTCCAAATGGGGCTCCGGCACACTCTTGCTCAAGCCTTCGAATCCCGAGCTGCAGTCAAAGGAATTACCGATAGAGACCTTCTTCCACAAAATGGTCATGGTTCGCAACAACCTGCGGGTGCTGGAACAGAAGATCAATGCCCACCAGGGCCTCTCCGAAGCCGATAAAGTGGAGCTTCAGCAATACATCACCCGCTCATACGGCTCTCTGACAACTTTCAATGTTCTCTTCAAATCGAAGGAAGACCAGTTCAGCAGCCGGTAGTCCCCGGCTTCATCCGTTCCCGCAGAGAACTTTGTTCTAACTGCCGAAAAGTCCGGCCGGCCCGGGACGCCGACCGGAATAACCTCATTCTTCCCCCGGCCGCCACTTTGCCTTTCGCCATCACACTCAGGTCCGGCCGGAGGGAACACGGCTCCTTCGCGTCACACCTGATTGTGACTTTCCTGTGAAGGTCTTCTCAGTATAGGAAATTCCTGATGGGATAAGCAGGAGCTGCCTTATTCATGATCCGCGATAATCAGCCAATTATATAGATGGAATTGGGTGACAGTCGTTATTCCCTCACTTGCCATCCTCTGGCAGCCTCCTCTCAACCAACGACTGTTCACCTATTTTTTTTAAAAATTTACTTGCAGGAAACCGGCATTTGCGGGATCTTAAAGGTGGCTCGGGTGCCTAAATTCTTCCTCAAAAGGGTTTCCCCAACCCACCTCCTTGGCGACATACTTGGTGCTCGAGCCACCCTTTTTTTCTTCCTCCCGATCAACTTGTTCACTACCCATGACACCCGTTCTACTTTCGTGACCCGGGAATATTCAGAGACGGATTTCACACGTCTGTAACAATTGGCAAGAGGAATAGGAACAGTAGGAATAAGAAAAGATGCGGATTGGGGCCTGGAGCCTTCGGGACAGCTGAGCAGAGAAAAATATTTTTGAGCTTTGGCTGTCGGGAGATATGGTCATCCGGAATATGAGGGCATCGATGCGTTATTCGGATCCTACCTTTTCAGCCAGAAAGCGGAGCACCGGGGAGATACTCCGCCGGGTGGGGAAGTATCTGGTTCGTTATCCGTGGCTGACGATGGGGACCATGCTCAGTGCGATTCTGGCGCAGCTTTTTGCCCTGTCGTTTCCAAAACTGACCCAGCATGTGATTGATGAGGTCATTGGCAACGGGCGGGGGGATCAGCTGATGCTGTTTGTCGGTCTGATTGGCGGGGCATTCTTTTTCAGCGCGGTATTCAACAGTCTGCGAATACGGATAAACAACCACCTGGAACAGAATGTGGTGTTCGATCTGCGGCGGGATGTTTACGCCCGGCTGCAGCGGCTTCCTGTCTCTTATTTTGATCATCGTTCATCGGGCGATCTGATGACACGGGTCATTGAGGATGTGAACAACGTCGAGCGCGTCCTGATTGACGGAACGGAACAGGGCCTGGTGGCTCTGCTCAGCATTCTTGGCGCCTTCGGCCTCATGGTCTACCTGCATCCGCCGCTGGCTCTGGCAGCGCTGGCACCCATGCCTTTTCTCATAGCCGGAGCGGTCTGGTACACCATGACAGCCCACTCGCGCTATCGTGTTCTTCGGGAAGCATCGAGTGCCATGAACGCCCTGCTTTTCGATAATCTTCAGGGAAACCGTCAGATCAAGGCTTTTGGCCGGGAGTCGCATGAGGACAGCCGTTTCGCCGATCGCGCCGAGAACATGCGGCAGGGAAGCCTGAAAGTGATGACAGCATGGGCCACCTACTCACCCGTCATGGACCTGCTCGGAACACTCGGCACAGTGGCTGTGATCGGCTATGGAGGCAACATGGTCCTCAACGGGCAGATGGAAATCGGTGAACTTGTTGGATTCCTGCTTTATCTCAACTTTTTTTATGAACCAATCCGCAGGCTGCATGGGTTGAATCAGTTGTTGCAGGCTGCCCGTGCCGCCGGCGAGCGGGTCTTCGATATTCTTGACCGCGAACCCGAGCGGGGATCGCTTGCCCTGCCGCCCGTTGCCGACCTCACCCGCTTCAGGGGTCATGTTATCTTTGAGAATGTGTCCTTCGGCTATGAGCCCGGGAGGACCATCATCGGCGATATCTCACTGGATGCGCCGCCAGGCACCACGGTCGCACTGGTTGGTCCCACGGGTGCCGGCAAATCCACCATCATCAATCTGATTCCGGCTTTCTACGAAGTGACCAAAGGGCGTGTCCTGATTGACGGAACGAATATCCTCGATCTTCGTCTCGCCGATCTTCGCGCCCTGATTTCGGTCGTTTCCCAGGAACCGTTTCTCTTCAATGGAACTGTCAGGGAGAATATTCTTTACGGCAGTCTGGATGCCGGTGAGGAGGACATCCTTCGTGCGGCACAGGCCGCCAACTGCATGGAGTTTATTGATAACCTTCCCGAAAAGTTCGAGACCCGCGTCGGAGAGCGCGGCGTGAAGCTCAGTGTCGGCCAGAAGCAGCGCATCAGTATCGCCCGCGCCCTCATCAAGGACTCCCCCGTCCTCATACTTGATGAGGCGACCTCCAGTGTGGACACAGCCACCGAGAAGCTTATCCAGGAAGCTCTGGAAAGGCTCATGGAAGGACGAACCAGCTTCGTCATTGCCCACAGACTCAGCACCATCGAAAAAGCCGATCAGATCCTTGTGATCCAGGACGGGCGCATTCTCGAACGGGGGACGCATCAGGATCTGCTCTCGCAGAACGGCCTCTACGCCCGCCTCACCCGGATCCAGAACACTCGGACCCTCGAGGAGTTTGCATTTCCCCCGAAATGACTTCTAATTTGGCGCTGCAGAAAAAGTCATGAGCGAAAAATTGATTGAATCGGGATCGGAATCGGGATCCGGCCGTGGAAGGGTGCTGTGGACCAGGAGTTTTGTGACAAATCTCATCACGGTGCTGGTGATGGCGGCAGGATTTTTTATCCCCGGAGTTGCCGGTGAGGCGATTCTCAGCATCGGTCTTTTCGCATTCTCCGGCGCCATCACCAACTGGCTGGCAGTCCACATGCTGTTTGAAAAAGTCCCCGGTCTTTACGGATCGGGTGTGATCCCCACACGGTTTGAGGAATTTAAAAGCGGTATACACCAGCTGATGAAACAGCAGTTCTTCAACAGGGAGAATCTCGAACGCTTTCTGGGGCAGGCCGCCGCTTCCGGTGGTGCCGGCAGTGTGGACTGGGGTGCCATCCTCGATGATGTGGATCTGGATCCCGCCTTCGACAGCCTCAAGGAGGCAGTCAGGGAATCGCCCTTCGGCGGCATGCTCAACATGTTCGGCGGCGAATCCGCCCTCGAGCCTCTCCGCGTGCCATTCGCCCGCCGGATGAAATCCTCAATCCAGAAAATTGCCGCCTCCGAGGCATTTCAGAAATCCCTGCGGCACCACATGAAGGGGCAGTTTTCCGTGGATGCCATCCTCGAGCAGGTGGACGTGGTGATTCACGAACGGCTCAACGAACTGACCCCAACCATGGTCAAGGACATCATTCAGGACATGATCCGGCAGCATCTGGGGTGGCTGGTGGTCTGGGGCGGTGTTTTTGGCGGCCTTGTGGGCCTCGCCGCGTTCTTTATCCAGCGGTGAATCTCCCGGGGCGTCCTGCTCCCGTCCCGTTGCGCGGACGGAAGTCCTGCCTGCCTGTTGCAGGTCGACCCAGTTGGGAATTGACAGGGGACCGGCGGGCCATTACGCTCCCCCGGTAAACATGAGCAAAGTTTACCCCGAAACAATTCGGGGTTTTTTAATGTCCTGATTCGGACTTTCAAACGATTATGCCCAACACAATCCTAGTGGGAGCCCAGTGGGGCGATGAAGGAAAAGGAAAGATTATAGACGTTCTGACCGAGCGGGCCGACCTTGTGGTCCGTTGTCAGGGTGGGAATAACGCCGGTCATACGGTGTTTGTGAACGGTAAGCCGCATGTTCTGCATCTCATCCCGTCCGGTATCCTCCGGCAGTCAACTGTCAGTGTCATTGGCAACGGAGTCGTTCTCGACCCTGTGGGCCTCATGGCTGAAATACAGGGTCTGAATGAAAGAGGAGTCACCGTGGATGGACGTCTGTGGATCAGTGATCTGGCCCATCTTGTGCTTCCGTATCACCGGGTGCTGGATGCCCTGAAGGAAAACCAGATGGGGGACCGGAAGATCGGAACCACACGGCGGGGCATCGGGCCGGCCTATGGCGACAAGGTCGCCCGTGTCGGACTGCGACTCCTTGATCTCCTGAAATGGGACCGCTTCACCGAAAAATACCGTGCTCTGGCCGAGGAAAGGAACACCCTGTTTGTGCAGAATGACCTCGAGCCCGTCGATATTGACAGGAGCCTTGACGAACTGGCAGCTGCCCGGGATTTTCTCCGTCCCCACGTCCGCAACACCGCTCTTTTCCTCGATGAAGCCATCCGGTCCGGCAAGTCGCTACTTTTCGAGGGTGCCCAGGGGACTTTTCTCGATATCGATCACGGGACTTACCCATACGTGACTTCCTCAAACACGACCTCCGGGGGTGCCATGACCGGTGCGGGGGTTTCGCCGACCTGCATCGATTCGGTCGTCGGCGTGATCAAGGCTTACACCACGCGTGTGGGCGAGGGGCCGTTTCCCACCGAACAATCCTTTCTTGCGGATCATTTCCACGGCATGGGGCGGGAATTCGGGGCCACGACCGGGCGCAAGCGCCGCTGCGGGTGGCTCGACACGGTCATGACCCGGCATGCCGCCATGATCAATGGCATCGACCAGCTGGCCGTGACCAACCTCGATGGCCTCGACACCATGGACACCGTCAGGCTCTGCACCGCCTATCGGCTTGGAGACCGTGAAATCGGCTTCTATCCCACCGACATCGACGAGCTCGCCGTCTGTGAGCCTGTCTACCGGGACTTCAAAGGATGGAAAACCGATACCTCCGGAATACGGCGTCTTGAAGACCTCCCCGCCGAAGCCCGCACCTATCTCGACGCCATCGCCGAATACACCGGAGCCCGTGTCTCGTGGCTTTCCATCGGCCCGGCCAGGGAACAGACCATCGAGATCCCGATGCATTGACCCTCGGATTGATAACCACCGGGTGGCGGTTTCGTCATTCCTTTCTCTCTCTATAATCAATGGCCACAGAAAAACTGGTATCCACTCTGTCTGAGCAGGCCCGGAAGGCACTGCCCCGCCATGTGGCCGTCATCATGGATGGAAATGGCCGATGGGCGAAGGCCCGCAATCTCCCCCGCGTCGAAGGGCATCGCCGAGGAGCCGATTCAGTGCGTGAAATCGTCTCGGCCTGCGGTGAGCTGGGAATCGACTACCTGACCCTTTATGCCTTTTCGGTGGAAAACTGGACCCGGCCGCAAAGTGAAGTCGACGCACTGATGGGCTATCTGGGATACTACCTCCGGAAGGAACTCGGGCAGTTAATGAAAAACAATGTGCGTCTGCAAATTATCGGCCAGAAATGGCGGCTGCCCGAGAATGTTCAGACCGATCTGGACGACGCCTGCCGGAAACTGTCCGGAAACACCGGCCTCACCCTGGTTCTTGCCCTGAGCTACGGCAGCCGGCAGGAAATCACAGAAGCCGTCCGCTCCATCGCCGCGCAGGCGGTCGAAGGCCGCATCTCCGTGGAAGATATCGACGAGGACCTGATTTCCCGCAACCTCTACACCGCTGACATACCGGATCCCGACCTGCTCATCCGGACCAGCGGTGAGCAGCGGATTTCCAACTTCCTTCTCTGGCAGGTCTCCTACGCTGAATTTGTTGTCAGTCCGACACACTGGCCTGATTTCGGCCGGGCAGAACTGGTCGCGGCCATCGAAGAGTATTCACGGCGACACCGTCGATTTGGCGGACTGTGACAACCAACCCCATGAAAGGCCAGCCGATGACTCCACGAAAGACCCGACCGATAATCACCTTTTATCGGCGGCTCGGCAGCTCGGTCTTTCTCTGGCTCAGCGTTCTGTGGACACTGTTTTCCTCCCAGCGCGGGCTGGCAGATCCGATTCTCGGAATACTGGTGGTCATCATGGTGGGGATGGGCCTGAAGGAATACTTCCAGATCCTCGATGCCCAGGAGACACCGCATTTCGGGTGGTTCGGCATCAGCGCCGGATGCGTCCTGACTGCACTGGAGTTTCTGCGGGGCAGCGCGGTGATTCCCGGATTTGCCACTCCCGAATCGGTCCGGCTCCTCCTTGGCGTCTCGGGCATCTACGTGCTGCTGCTGTGCGGAGTCTTTTCCCACCGGGATTTCAAACGCGGGCTGGTGGCCATCTCGGTCACGGTTTTCGGGATCCTCTACGTCTCACTGCTTTTCAATTTCATGCTGCGGATTTTCTACCATCCGCAGCTCAACGGGCAGCTGCTGGTCTTCTACCTGATACTCGTCACCAAGAGCAGTGATGCCGGTGCCTACCTGGTCGGGAGCTGGCTTGGGCGGTCTCCGATGGTGCCCGATATCAGCCCGGGAAAAACATGGGAAGGCTTTGCCGGCGCTCTGATCATCCCCATGATCTTCAGTGTAGCCGTGTGTCTGATCTCGCCGGATGGGATCGGCGGTATCGGCCCCCTTGCGGCGGCAGTCATGGGAATTCTATTCGGGTGTGGTGCCGTGGTGGGGGATCTCATCGAGTCGATTTTCAAGAGGCAGTCCGGTGTGAAGGATTCCGGACGGATTTTCCCCGGAATCGGTGGGATGCTGGACCTGCTCGACAGTCTGCTCTTCAATGCCCCAATCCTTTATTTTCTCGTCGAGTTCCTGCTGGCGGGCAGGGCCGCCAACTGAATTATGAAGAATGTCGTATTACTCGGATCCACCGGGTCCATAGGAACCAGCACGGCCATGGTGGCCCGCGATCTTCCCGGAAAAATCAATCTGGTCGGTCTCGCTGCCGGCTCGAATGTTGACCGGCTTGCCGATCAGGTCGGGGAGTTCCGCCCCCGGATGGTTTCGATCTCCTCGGCCGGGAACCTTCCCGCGTTGAAGGAATCTCTTCAGTCCAGAGGTCTCGCTCCGGAACTGAGCAGCGGCGATGAAGGTCTGCTTCAGCTGGCAACCATGGAAGAGGCGGATATTGTGCTTGTGGCGATCGTCGGAACGGCCGGCCTCGCTCCCGCGCTGGCTGCCATCCGCGCCGGCAAGGACATTGCCGTCGCTTCAAAGGAAATTCTGGTGATGGCCGGTGAGATTGTCATGGAGGAGGCGCGCCGCCATGGTGTCAGGGTCCTCGCGGTTGACAGTGAACATTCTGCCATCTTCCAATGTCTCGACGGCAAACCGGTCGATTCAGTTCGTAAAATCATCCTCACCGCATCCGGCGGGCCATTCCGCACCAAACCTGCGGACGAGTTTGCTGACATCACTGTCGAGATGGCTCTCAAGCACCCGTCATGGGTCATGGGCCGGAAGATCACCATCGACTCAGCCACTCTTTTTAACAAAGGCCTCGAAATGATTGAAGCCAGGTGGCTTTTTGATCTGCCGATTGACCAGGTGGATGTGGTCGTTCATCCCCAGAGTGTCATCCACTCCATGGTGGAATTTGTTGACGGTTCAATTATCGCCCAGCTCTCCACCCCGGACATGTGCCTGCCAATCCAGTATGCCCTGACCTATCCGGACAGGGAACCCAGCAGCCGCGTCCAGACCAGTTTTCCGACCATTGGATCCCTCGATTTTGAAGAGCCGGACACTTCGCGCTTTCCCAGCATCAATCTCGCGAGGGAAGCTGCCCGCCAGGGTGGTACACTCCCGGCCGTTTTCAACGCCGCCAACGAGGTCGCCGTATCCCGTTTCATCGAAAGGGAAATTGGATTCCCCGGCATCACACAGCTTGTGGAGGAGGTCATGCAGCGCCACAAGGTGGTTCAATACCGCACACTGGATGAAATCATCGAAGCCGATGCGTGGGCCAGGGAATACGCCTCGGCCATCCATCCCTGAACCGGGTGCCAGGCACCGTGAGAATGCCTCCGCCCGGTGCCCCGCTCAACACCGCAGTCGCCCGATGCCAGCTATTCACTTGTCTTGACAGGGATTTTTTTGCAAATCTGGTGGATAAGGCGAATGTTAAATACCGGCTTCGCCGGATTAATCTTTTAAGATGACGATACTGAAATTCTTGTTTATCTGCCTTGAGGTGGTCGTGCTGTTCAATTTCATCATAATTGTGCACGAACTCGGGCATTTCCTGGCCGCCAAGTGGCGTGGCCTTCACGTTGAGCGATTTGGAATCTGGTTTGGCAAACCGCTGTGGGAGAAGGAAATTGGCGGCGTTCACTACAGTCTCGGATCTATTCCAGCGGGGGGATTTGTGGCGCTGCCGCAGATGGCGCCGATGGAGGTCATGGAAGGGGAAGTCAGTGTCGACCGGAGTGAACTTCCCGAAGCCAGCGCGCTGGATAAAATCATTGTGGCCTTTGCCGGACCACTTTTCAGCATGCTGCTGGCGCTGTTTTTCGCCGTTGTCATCTGGGTGGTGGGACGACCGGTGCAGGAAGCTGAAACATCGACCCTCGTGGGTTATGTGGCACCGGATTCCCCGGCTGCCAAAGCAGGTGTTCTCCCCGGCGATGAAATTGTCAAAGTGGATGGTGCTCCTGTCGACAAGTTCAGCGGAATAGGCTCCAACTCTGTCAAGTGGCAGATCATCACCAGCACCAACGACGTCATCAATCTGGAGGTTCGGCGCGGAGAATCGGTTCTGACTTTCGATGTCGAAGCCATCCGGGAGAAAACCGAGTTCTACCAGCGCCAGTCCCTCAAGCAGATCAATGTTTATCCGCTTCAGACGGCCTTCGTTGGCAATGTGATGGCGGGAAGCCCGGCCGAGAAGGCCGGCATCCAGGTCAACGACATCATAGACCGCGTCAATGGCGAGAAAATATACAACCCCGCCATCATAGCGGACAAGATTCGCGAGGGGGACGGAGCACCTATCTACCTCGATATCCGTCGTGGCGACACCGAGATGTCGGTCAAAGTCATTCCGGAAAAGCCCAGTCAGCATCCCAGCGAGGATCCTCCGCTCATGCTTGGTGTTCAATGGGACCCGTCCGGCATTTCATCCCTGGCCTTCCCCGGGCCCGTCACCCAGATGAAGGCGGCGGTCAACACCATGGTCAACACCCTCGGGGCTCTCTTCAACCGCAACTCCGACATCAAGGCACAGCACCTTTCGGGTCCCGCCAATATCATGCGCATGTATTACATGCTGTTTGAAAGTGACAACGGCTGGCGTCTGGCCCTGTGGTTCAGCGTGGTGTTCAACGTCAACCTCGCCATCCTCAACATGCTTCCGATCCCGGTCCTCGATGGCGGTCACATCACACTTGCCATCATTGAAGGCATTCGCCGCAAGCCCATCAATCCCGGCATCCTGGTCAAGCTCCAGGGGGCCTGCGGCCTCGCTCTCATCGGCTTCATGCTCTACGTGACCTTCTATGATGTTCAGGATTTTTCGATTCCCTCGACACCTGTGGAAATCCGATTTGACGGATCGGAGTCTGCTTCGGCCTCTACGGTTTCTGTGGAAGGTGGCAGCTCGGGCGCCCCGGCCCAATCATCCATTCCGGGTACTGTGACCCCAGAATAATTACTGGCTATGGATTACTGTTTTTCCCCCTTTACCTACCGCAAGCGAGAGACGCGGGAAGTTATTGTCGGCGACCCCTCCAATGGCGGCGTTATAATAGGCGGTGACAATCCGGTGGTGCGACAGTCCATGTTGACGGCAGACACCAAAGACACCGCAACCTGCGTGCAGCAGACCCTTGACCTCGTCGAGGTGGGCTGTCAGATCGTCCGGATCACGGCCCCCAATGTCAAAGCGGCCTCCAACCTTCAATCCATTGTCGAGGAACTCAGGAAGAGAGACTGCCGGGTGCCGATTGTTGCCGACATCCACTTTCTGCCGTCCGCCGCCCTCGAGGCTGTCAAATGGGTTGAGAAAATCCGTATCAACCCCGGCAACTACGCCGACAAGAAAAAGTTTGCAACCCGCGAATACACCGACGACGAGTATCAGGAGGAACTCGACCGTATCGAGGAGGAGTTCACTCCGCTTGTTCTTCTCTGCAGGGAACTCGGCCGCGCCCTGCGCATCGGCACCAACCATGGTTCGTTGAGTGACAGGATAATGAACCGCTATGGCGACACCCCGCTCGGGATGGTCGAAAGCGCCCTCGAGTTCGCCCGCATCGCCAGAAAAAACGACTTCCATAATTTCGTATTCTCGATGAAGTCGAGCAACCCCAAGGTCATGGTGGCCTGCTACCGGCTGCTCGTTGCCCGACTCAACGAACTGGGTCCCGACTGGAATTACCCCATTCACCTCGGAGTCACAGAGGCCGGGGACGGCGAGGATGGACGAATCAAGAGCGCCATCGGCATCGGTTCGCTGCTTGCCGACGGACTTGGCGATACCATACGTGTCTCGCTGACCGAGGACTCACCGCGCGAGATCAAGGTCTGCAATGATCTGCTGCAGCAGATGCCGGCATTGATCAGCACCAGCCCCGTCGCGAACCCGCCGGCAATTGCGTGGGATCCATTCGAATACCACCGTCGTCCATCATCGGTCCTGCCTCTCATGGAAGGCATCGAATGCGGTGGCGAACACCCCATCAGGGTCATCATGACCCGCGATGGATTCGACAAAGTCAGTCCCCGTATCAGACCGGGTGCGGATGTCCGCCCCGAGGGGATCTACGAAGACCTCGGTGTCCTGGAAGTTGACCCCCGTGAGGATTTTGACATCCGCGAAGGCTGTATCGTGACGGTTCGCGATGGACTGGACCTCCCTGTCATCACCGCTTTTCGGATGCTGGCCTGCCGCCTTGCCGCCAAAGATGCCTCCAACCCGATACTCCTCAAGGACTGCCTGAGTTTTGAGGCGACCCCTCTCACTCCCGAAGCGGCGCTCCTCCGCGCCTCAGTCAACCTCGGGAGCCTGATCTGCGACGGTATCGGCGACCTGATTCTCGTGCGCGGTGAATCCGGTGCTGGAAGATCACTTGAACTCGCCTTCAATATCCTCCAGGCCGCGGGATCCCGGTCCTTCAAAACCGATTACGTCGCCTGTCCCTCCTGCGGCCGGACGCTCTTCAATCTCCAGGAAGTCACTGCGAGGATCAAGGCCCGCACCGACCACCTCAAAGGAGTCAAGATCGCCATCATGGGCTGCATTGTGAACGGCCCGGGTGAAATGGCGGACGCAGACTTCGGATATGTCGGCGGCGCTCCAGGCAAGATCAACCTCTATGTCGGCAAGACACCCGTCAAATTCAACATCCCTGAAGAGGAGGCCGTGGACAGGCTGGTTGATCTGATCCGTGAGCATGGCAAATGGGTTGACCCGCACACTGAGGAGGATCAGGCCGGCCATCCTGCCGGAGCCATGTCCTGATTGAAACCGGAATACCATACCAGTCACTCCACAGATTACCCATGCTCCTCTCCATGGCCGGAGGGGGCTGGGCTGATCCGATTCCACGGGAACGCTATTGCATCCGGCCACTTCACCAGTCCATAATTTCTTTTGTTTGATGAGCGACGAGTCCACAAATACGGCGACGGCTGCAGGAAAAAACTCCACCCCAACCCCGCAGCGCAACTTCATCCGTCAACACATTGACGATGATCTCTCAAAGGGAGTCGTCAGTGACGGGACCATCATTACCCGGTTCCCGCCTGAACCGAACGGGTACCTCCACATCGGCCACGCCAAGTCCATCTGCCTCAATTTCGGAATTGCCAGAGATTACAGAGGGCGGTGTCACCTCAGATTTGACGACACCAACCCGGCGGCCGAGGACGTTGAGTATGTTCAGTCCATCCAGGAGGATGTGCGCTGGCTGGGCTTCGACTGGGGTGAAAACCTGTTCTTCGCCTCCGATTACTTTGAACAGATCTATGATATGGCCGTGCAGCTGATCCGCCAGGGCCATGCCTATGTATGTGAAATTCCCCAGGACCAGTGGGGTGAATATCGGGGTGTCCCCTCAAAGCCGGGCAGGCACAGTCCGTTCCGCGATCGCAGTGTTGAGGAGAATCTCGTGGAGTTCGGGAAGATGAAGCAGGGAGTCTATCCGGAAGGCAGCCGGGTTCTTCGGGCCCGCATTGACATGTCGTCTCCCAATATCCACATGAGAGACCCTGCCATATACCGGATCAAGAAAGCCGCTCACCATCGCACCGGAGATCATTGGAAAATATACCCGATGTATGATTTCACCCACTGTCTCTCAGACGCGATTGAGGGGATCACTCATTCCCTGTGCACACTGGAATTCGAGGTTCACCGGCCGCTCTATGAATGGGTGCTTGAGAAGCTGAGCACGCCGTGCCGTCCGCAGCAGATAGAGTTTGCCCGCCTGAGTCTGAGTTATACCGTCATGAGCAAGCGGCGGCTTTTGAAACTGGTGACCGACGGACTGGTTGACGGCTGGGATGACCCGCGCATGCCGACCATCAGTGGCCTCCGCCGCCGCGGCTACACGCCGGCGTCGATTCGGGATTTCTGTGAAACAATCGGGGTGACCAAATACAAAGGCATCACGGATATTTCCGTTCTGGAACACAGCCTCAGACAGGACCTCAACCTTCGCGCTGAAAGGGCGATGGTGGTCATGAATCCCCTGAAAGTGGTGATCACCAACTACCCGCAGGGACAGGTGGAAATGCTCTCCGCCGTGAAAAATCCCGAAGACTCCTCCGCCGGAACGAGAGACCTGCCCTTTGGCCGCGAGATTTACATCGAGAAGGACGACTTCATGGTGGACCCTCCGAAAAAGTTTTTCCGTCTCGGCCCCGGGCGCGAAGTCCGGCTCAAATACGCCTACATCATCCGGTGTGATGAGGTTATTACAGACCCGGCGACCGGTGAGCCGGTTGAACTGCGCTGCAGTTATGATCCGGAGACCCGCAGTGGCAGCGACACCTCCGGCAAGAAGGTCAAAGGGACCCTTCACTGGGTTTCCGCCCTGCATGGCGTCAATGTTCCGGTGCGCATGTTCGACCGCCTCTTCAATGTGGAGAAGCCGGATGAACCGGAAGAGGGAAAAAGCTTCACTGACTATCTCAATCCCGATTCACTGACCATCGTGGAAACAGCGATTGCCGAGCCGGACTTGCTTTCCGCTCAACCCGGACAATACTTTCAGTTCGAGCGGATTGGGTATTTTGTCCCGGACCATCGGTTGTCACAGCCCGGGAAACCGGTTTTCAACCGCAGTGTGGCTCTTAAGGACAGCTGGGCCAAAGCAAGCAGAACGTCCTGAAACACTGATGCACGGCACCTGAAAATCCCGGTTCGGAAACTCAAGCATGGAAAAGCAGCCACTGACAGTTCTGATACTTGAGGATTCCGAATTTGATGCCGTGGTGCTTGAGAGTCTTCTTCGAAAAGGCGGCTATGCACCGGAGATCCTCCGGGTTGAAACTCTCGATGATTTTGCGGCGGCAGTCTCCGATGAATCCCGCCAGTGGGACATCATCCTCGCAGATTACAACCTTCCCGGATTTCAGGCTCCGGCAGCTCTCGCGGCTCTGCAGGAATCCGGAAAGGACATCCCCTTCATCATCATCAGCGGCGGTATCGGCGAGGACACGGCTGTCGAGGCCATGAAGGCCGGAGCTCATGATTATCTCATGAAGGGTCAGCTGACCCGACTCGTCCCCGCAGTGGAAAGGGAGATCCGCGAGTCACGCAACCGCCAGAGTGCCCGCAAGGCGGAAGAGGCACTCCGACGCAGTGAAAGACTGTCACGGCTGATCCTCGAGAATTCAAAAGACGCCATCATCCTCACCGATTTCGACAGCGTGATTCAGCTCGCCAACCCGGCTGTCGAGAAGGTCTTCGGCTATGATCGGGACAGTATCGTCGGGAAGAATATATCGATACTTCTGCCCGACAAAATCCCCGATGATATCGATATCAGCGAATACGGTCCGATCACGCACAACTCCCGGATTGCCTTCGACCAGCCGGCCCATGAAACTCTCGGGCAGCGCCGCGATCGCAGCATCATCGTCATTGAAATTTCCTTCAACCGCTTCGACATCGGCGGTAAACCGTATTTTGCCGCCTTTATCAGGGATATCTCCGCCCGCAAGCGGGCTGAAAAGGAATTGCGTTCCCATGAGGAGCAGTTTCGGGTTGCCAGGGAAATTCAGCAGCGGCTGTTTCCCAAGTCGCCTCCAACCATTGAGGGAATGGATATTGCGGGCGCGAGCATCCCGGCCCTGATTTCGGGAGGTGATTATTATGATTACCTTCAAATGCCGGGCGGATGCTGGGGATTTGTCGTGGCTGATGTCACCGGACACGGTGTCGGTCCGGCGATGCTGACCGCGGAGACAAGGGCTTACCTTCGCCTGCTGGCCCGCGAGAGCACATCGCCTGCCGAGATACTCAATCAGGCAAACAAGGTCCTCGCCGATGACCTCGATTATGAGCGTTACATCACCGCCATTCTGGTAGCCTACAATCCCGCCACGCGCTCGATCATCTGGGTCAATGCCGGCCACCCGCCCGCCTTCGTCTTTGACAGCGGTGGGAGTGTCCGCACCGCCCTTGAACCCAACGGGTCACCGCTCGGTATCCGCCCCGAAACGCCTTACCGGGACAGCGGACCCGTCACTCTGAACAGCACCGACGGGCTGATGCTCTACTCCGACGGCATCGAGGAGGCCCGGAATGAAAGCGGTGATTTCTTTTCCCGGGACCGGCTTGAACTGTGGCTCCGGCATTCCTCGGCATTGTCGGCGGATGACTCTCTGAACGGTCTGCTTCAGGCCGCCAGTCTCTTCAGGCAGGGACTGCCCCAGGCGGATGACATGACCGCCATCATAGTCAAAGGTCAATCCCCCGCCAATGCCGGCGGAAATCAGGACAGTACAGACGAAGAGGCCCCATGAAGCTTGTCAGGCTTTATGGGGCCGCTGCGATATCTTTTTTCAGATCGTTAGTCTGCCGGGATTTTATTCGCCCAGTCTCAGGAGGAAGAATCGGGCTTCAGCATCCTCCACTGAAACGGTGACCGACAGGGTCGATCCGTCGCCAGGCAGGGTCTCCACGGTCTCCCATTGCGGATCGCTCAGGGATTGTGTGGCCTGCAGCTGGTAGGTTGTGCCGGTCCGTGATTCCCACGATATGAGAAATGTTCCCGGTGTCACTGAAGAGGAGATGGAGAGCAGTGGATTTTCCGGCTCCTGGGTTCCGTCGTTTGGCTCACCCGGAGTGGACCGGGGCAGGGTGACGGGCTCGGCCGAAATGACCGGCTGAAGTCTGCCTTCACTGACATCCGCCACCTGCGGTCCGAAATCCACGCGGTCAATGAGCAGTCCTGCCGGATTGGAGAGCAGGAGTGATTCGCCCCCGGCGCTGCTGAGACGGAAGTTGGTGTGGATCAGTCCTCCCGGCTGATACTGTTCGGGCTGTGAATCCGCGATGACAAGCAGGTAGGACCGCGGGCCGATCACCACTCCCTGAGGAATGACAAACCGTCCCGGCTGCTGCGGGTCGTCTGAAAGCAGAAATCCGCTCAGGTCCACTGTCTCTGTTCCTGCGTTGAAGAGCTCAAACCAGTCTTCAAACAGTCCATCTGCCGGGTCTGTGAATCCCGTTTCGTTCAGCGCCATCCACTCGGAGAAGAAAACTTCCACTTCGGGCGAGCTGATCGAGTTGGATTCCATCGGTGTTTCCATGGTCATTATGACCCGGTTGATGGGGTCACCGTCGGGGAAACTCCCGTAGGACCGTCCCGGCGGGGTTGATGTCAGGTTGATGGTGTCGACAGTCACCACCGACTCACCGCTCACGCGGGAAAGCACCAGCGTCGGTCTTGTTGAGGGATCCAGTTCAAATGGTGCAACCCATGCTGTTCCCGGCAGCCCGGCCGGTGCCGTGCCGAAGGCAGTCAGCCCGAATCCTCCGCCTTCAATGGAGGCGGAGTCCGGAAGCGCGTATTTCATCGGCTCCTGTGGATCATCCGACAGGTAGAGCGATGCCATTGACTGTTCGGAGTCGGAACTGTTGTGGATTTCAACCCATGAAGGCGTGGCGGCCCCGAGATAAATTTCATTGAGCCACAGGGGAGGAAGTTGCGGGTCATCGGGGCCTCCGGTGTTAGGTTGTCCGGGGCTGCTGGACCGTGCTCCGGCGACGCGTCTTTCAATTGTCATTCCCCAGACCACATCCGAGCTTGTGGCATTTGTCTGATGCACTTCCACCGCGACGACATTGGTTCCCTGACGCAGGACGTTTGCCGGTATCGGGAATGGACCTTCGAGGCTGGCATCGGTGACTGTGCGCGTCGCCGGAGTCGAGGAGTCGATCGTCCCAGCCGGCATTCCCGGTCTGGCCACTTCCACCCCGTTGATGTATATCACGGCACCATCATCCAGCACGGTGCTGAAAAAGTGGGCTGCCGCCGCAGGTGAACCAATCTCGAACTCTGTTCTGAAGTAGAAGGTCAGCGGGCCACGGGTCAGTTCTGTGTTTTTCGGGCCGGGGAGGGGGGCGTTCTCAACATAAAGCAGTCCGCGGCCTGACTCCCAGCCGGAATCATCATATTCAGGCGCCCGCCATTCGGTTCCGAGGTCATTGCCGCTCTGATTGAATTGCCACACGGAATCCAGTTCGACCACATTGTTGGTGGATCCGACCGGACCATCGGCAGCGGCGGCAAACCAGTTGGCTGCCCTGCGGTTATCCAGAGCCGGGTCGATAAGCTGCAGCGAAGGTCCCTGACCATCCGAGACCAGTGGCCAAGGGAAGGAATCATCATAGCGCACCTGATCGATGATGACCGGCTCCACGCCTTCGGCACCGGAGGGCTTGAGCAGCGTCAGCGTTTCGCCCCCATTGTCGAGGTTGCCGGGAAACTGGTCGAATATCGGTATTGTGGGACCAATAACAGACGCGAGGGTGGCGGCATCCGCTGCCAGAACCAGGAATGCGGACGGTTGGATGGACGATCCCGGGGGGAAGGTATAGCCGAGACCGTTGATTTCCATGCCGCTGAGGTCAAATGCGTGATCTGCCGAACGGTTCAGAATCTCGACAAAGGCTGTGCCCGGAGTCAGAGGATTGTATTGAATCTCGTTGATGGCCAGAAACTCCGCCGGGTCCGCCGTTTCGCCAGTGTAGTTGATGCGGATGCTTGTGCTGACTCCGTCCATGAGATTCCCGGCTGAATCGAGGCCGGTGAGAGTGATTTCGTTGACACCCGCGCCAAGCGGAATGGCAGCCCGCCACGAGGTGGCACTGATCCATCGGACCGGAATCGGGTTCCCATTGAACAGCAGAGTCCGGATCTTCACGGGAGCTGTTCCGGCCAGCTCGGCGAGGTTGTCGTCGGAGTTGAAGTTATTGCCGGAGTTGGTGGTGATAGCCAGCGGGGCCTGATGCGGCTGCAGCTGCGAAACAAGGTAGGAGCGGCGGGAGGCTATCCAAGACTGCAGCGCCGTCGGGCTCGCCGCGTTGATGCCGTTTCTCCTCATGCCATTATAGACCGCCGTGGTCTCGTTCCGGACACTGAGTGAACTGAGCGGCCCATCGACAGCATCCTGCCATGCCCTCAGATAAGCCCGCTGGAATGGAGGGTGGTTGTAGAACCGGCCTATCGTCGGGTCTTCCACATTATACATGCTGGTGTTGGGGCCGTCGCTCCCGCCTCCAAGCGAGAAATCGAGATCCCACAACAGCATCTTCCAACGGCCATTGACAGGTTTGAAGGCCGACATGTTCTTGCCACGGTTGTATCCGTAGCCATCCCAGTCACCAACGATGTGGCGGGTGGCAAAAACCCGCATCCATTGTTCAATGTCAACCAGCTGCTCCACGGAGCCCGTATAAGCCGCCCCCTGCGTGTTCAGCGCGGTCACAAGATCCAGCAACCGGCCGTAATCATCATCCAGACCGCCGTTGGGTTTTTTCTCCCACATCCACCGATAGGCGGTTTTCTTGAGAACATCACCCTCGGTCAGAAAGGGAGTCAGCCTCGCATTGCGGCTGAAGGTCCTCCCGGGATTCGGACCATCGCTGAACTCGAACCAGTCATCGATTTTGAAAAGCTCCCCTTCGGCCTCACCGGGATACCAGCGTTCGATATACTCCGAATCAGGCTGCATCGAATCGGAGTAGACATCGCTCTTCCTCGTCCCGTTGACGTAGAGCCGCATGTAACGCTGGTAGGAATAGGACACATCGAGCTGGTCCCCGATCCAGAAGGAGGTCCTCTCTCTCTGGCTGGTGTCATCCCTTCCCGGTTCAAGTCCGTCGAGGTTGACTTTGTCCGTTCCGAGGAACGGCTGGTCAGCCGGAAACCGGTAGATCATTCCCATGGCGGCGGCATTGGCCGGGCTGCCGTATCCGGGTCTGATGAAGGGACTGCCGCGGTATCGTCCTTCTGCCGTGTAGATAACCCGGTCCTCTCCCGAGACGAAGGTGACGGGGAGCAGCTCGTTGCTGAGCCGGGCTCTGGACTCCCATTCCCGAAGGTTCTCGGGGCCAACCCACACGTGGTAATCCCCGAAGGTGCCATCCGGTCTTGATTCGCCGAATCGGATGATTCCTTCCTGAAGCATGGTGGTTCCTGGAAAGTGGGTGGCCATGGACTGCTCATGGGCATCCGATGCCTCTATGCGGAATCCGACCGACCGTCCGGAAGGCTGGGCCGGAATGGATGCC
>JAUIAG010000075.1 GCA_030425355.1 Verrucomicrobiia bacterium | reverse complement strand
GATGCGACGTCGGGTGTTGTGGGGCAGGTGCTGCTGCAGCGGGTTCAGAATCCGGATGCCCTGAAGCTGGAGGGACAGAATCTCTATTCCCGTTCTGATCTGGCAGGAGCCATGGACTGGGCCACCGATCCCGGGCGTCCGGGATCTGACAACGCGCTTGGTGACCTGCGATGGAAATATCTAGAGCTTTCCAACGTGGAGCTCGGTAACGAGTTTTCCAATATGATCACCAACCAGCGTGCCTATCAGGCCAGTGCCAGGCTGATAACCACCAGTGACGAGATGCTCCAGGAACTCGTCAATCTGAAGCGTTAATAAATAAATTCACGGGGGCCATATTCAGGCCCCGGTTCGTTAATTTTCACGGGGCGGCAACAAAAGTTTCTATAACAATATGGCTGACAAGAAAGCAGACAAGAATGCAGCGGACAATGCGGCAGCGGACAAGAATGAAGCACCACAGAAGAAGGGGATGATGGGACAGCTTCTGCCGGTGATACTGATGGTGGCACTGATGCCGGTGCTGGCCTACGTGACGACTGTTTTTGTTCTGGTACCACAGATCAAGAGTGCGCTGAACGTATCGGCCCGCACTCCGGGTGAAGCTGCAGAACACGGCGATGATCATGGCGATTCACATGTTGCACATGGAACTGACAGCCACGGCAGCGGGGACTCTCATGGTGCCGCCGGCAGTCACGGATCTGACAGTCATGGAGCTGACAGCCATGGCAGTGCCGACAGTCATGGCGCTGATTCGCATGCCGCGGATTCTCATGGAGGCGGACACGGCAGCAGTCACGGAGGGGGACACGGAGGCGGCCATGGCGGCGGCAGTGCCGGTTCCAAGACGTACAGCCTCGACAAGATAGTTGTCAATATCAAGAACACCCTCGGACAGCGCTATCTTGTTGTCGAGATGGTGCTGGAGGGAGCCGACACGACCTTCTCCACAGTGGCGGAGGGTATAGACTACAAGTTCAAGGATCTGGCTCTCGGAGTTTTGAGACAGAAATCCATTCAGGAGCTTGAGCAGGATCTCGCACAGGACATCATCCGCGGTGAGCTCAAAAATTCATTCAATAATTTCCTGAGCCGGGGCAAGGAACCGCTTGTCAAGGCGATATATTTCAGATCGTTTGCAGTGCAGTAGGAATCTGGAGCCTGGTGTCGGGACCCATGGATGGGGACCTCACTGCACCTCCGGGTGCAGGAGAATGCAGGGAACGGAATCAACCATAATTGAAGATTAGTCACGGACATGGCGAGTGAGTTCAGTGAGCTGGCATCACAGGTTTTATCTCAGGACGAGATTGAATCCCTGTTACAGCAATTTGCGGGTACCAGTGATGTTGCCGCAATTGAGGAGCAGGTAAGCAGCGGGAAGGCACCTGCAGCAATTCTGCAGCAGGCCGCCGCGCCGGGGCCGACCGGACTTCGTCGCAATGTCAAATTACCAAGGATAAACTTCCGCGTTCCGGCCTATCTCAAGCGCCGTCAGCTACGGTTTCTGGAAGTGCGCACTGATCAGTTTGCGAGGCAGCTGACAGATCGCCTTTCTCTGTATCTACGCAAGGAGGTTAAGATCGAGTTAAGTGAGTTCGAGACGCTCAAATTTGATGATCTGAAGGCCCGGTTTGAGGGACCGCATTATTTTGCGGAGATCAAGGTCGAGGGTTTTCCGGTGAACGGGTTCATACAGATCCCGGTGGAAATGGGCCTTCTGGTGATTGACCGTATGCTGGGGGGCACCGGGGAGAAGTTTCAGGGAAAGGGAGGTCTGACGGAGATCGAGGTGGTTCTTCTGGACCAGCTCGTCGGTCATGTTATGGACCAGTGGGCGCTGATATGGGAGGACCTTCTGGTCTGCCGGCACCGGATAGTCGGTCATGAATCCGAAATTGGTCATCTGCATATTACCAGCGGACTCAATCCGGTTATCAGCAGTCTGTTCAAGCTTCGCATCGGAACGTACGAAGGCGAGTTCCGGCTGGTGTTCCCTGCCGTGTTCTGGGAACCGATATTGAGCCGGGTGAATGAGACAATTCTGGCGCGCGCACAGGAGCAGGGAGAGGGCAGTGAATTCAACAACGAGGCTATGATGAAGCTGAAGCTCACCATCAAGGCCAAGTGGGAAGGCCATCAGATGACCGCCAGGGAACTGGGGGCGATGAAGCCCGGGGATTATATCTATTTCAACAGGTCGCAGGCCAGTCGTACGACAGTGGTTGTGGCAGATCTGGACAAGTTCATCGGCCTCATCGGTGAAGCGGATGGCAAAAGGGCCATTCAGATAGAAAAAGTAATTGAATCAAAGAAACCAAATGAATGACGAGCCGGCAAATTTCGGTATGCTCCTTGATGTTCCCGTAACGCTGACGGTCGAACTGGGAAGCTGTCAGATGAGCATGAAGGACATCCTCCAGCTTGATGTGGGATCGTTGATTGAGCTGGACACCATGGCTGACGCGCCGGTGGATGTTCTGATCAATCACAAGAAGATTGCCAAGGGCGAAATAGTGGTTCTGGAGGACAGGATCGGTATCCGGATTATTGAAATCCACGGAGTCAAGGTTTCACGGACGCAGCGTCTGGCTTCCGAGGCGGAAGTGGATGATCCGGCAGATATTTCCGAGGATCCGCGGTCAAAGAAAGGCAAGCGGACAGCGGCGGAGCCTTCGAAGGAAAATGCATGAGACTGGCCGCGGGGATGTCGGGAATGTTGAGGAAATATGCATTGTCTGCCGTGATGGTGTTGAGCGGCTTGGTGCTCGAAGGTGCTCCAACCAATCTGCTGCTCAATAACCGGACTGTTGGCACCACCAACAGCCTTGAGGCAGCTGCCGGCAACTCAAAGCCTCAGGAAAATGTGCAGCCGGTGGTTGCCGCATTCCGCGTGGTGTTCTCACTGGCAGCCGTGCTCGGAATATTTTACGGAGGTGTGTGGCTCTACCGCAACAGGTTCAGCGGACAGGCCACTGGACAACTCGGTAACCGCCTCCGGGTTCTCGAATCAAGATACCTTGGCAATCGCCAGGGAATTCATGTGGTTACATACAGCGGAAAACGAATTCTCATAGGAACCAGCCCAACCGGAATCAGCAAAGTGAGCGATCTGCCCGATCTCTCCGCCGAGGAGATCGGGATGCTTTACTCACCGCAGAGCGGCGGAGCTTCCACGGGAACGGGAACGGGAATCAGCCGCGCGCCTTCCAGCGGATCATTCGGAGATATTCTTGCCAGTGTAACCAGCCCATTGAAAGGAAAGGCCAATGATCAGCCCGGGTCCTGATTGTCAAAAACCTTTGAGTCGCCGGTCAATGCCTGTGCTGCCCCGGTTTTTAATGGCTTTCCTCACCCTTCTGATCATCCTCCTGCCCGGTGTGGAGGCATCTGCACAATCCGGTGGAGGCATTTCACCCATCAACGTGAGTGTGGGTGTCAATCCGGGCGGTGCTCCGGAAGACCTGGACATGGGCATCCGTGTTCTGTTCCTGATCACTCTTCTCACACTGGCCCCTTCGATCATCCTCCTGATGACCAGCTTTCTCCGGATTGTGATAGTCCTGAGTTTTGTCCGGCAGGCATTGTCTCTTCAGGGAACCCCGGCCAACCAGGTGATCATCGGGCTGAGTCTCTTTTTAACCTTTTTCCTCATGGCTCCCATTTGGGGGGAGATAGACCAGCAGGCTCTTGAGCCATACAGAAACAAACAGATTAACAGTGAGCAGGCTTTCAGCAATGCCACGGTCCCACTTAAAAACTTCATGATGTCCCAGGCCCGTCCCAAGGACCTGGAACTTTTCATCTCCCTGGCAGGCATGGGCCCCACCACTGTCTCGGAACTGCCCATGAAAATCGTCATACCGGGATTCATTCTCAGTGAATTGAAGACAGCATTTCAGATGGGGTTTCTGCTTTTTGTTCCCTTCATCGTGATTGATCTGGTGGTCGCCACCGTGTTGATGAGCATGGGGATGATGATGATGCCGCCGGTAACTGTCTCACTTCCATTGAAGATTCTTCTGTTTGTTCTGGTGGATGGCTGGCATCTGGTGGTGAGTTCCGTGGTCATGAGTTTCAGATCCGGGTAGGACGGAAAATGAATGATCCCATGCATAGAGTGAAAGGCAGGAAAACAGATTTATGACAACAGAATATGCCATTGAAGTGATTCAGAAGATGATGACGACAGCCACCATGGTGGTGGCGCCGATTCTCATCGTGGCGACCATAGTCGGACTGATCATCAGCGTTCTGCAGACGGTGACGTCCATTCAGGAACAGACATTAACCTTTTTCCCCAAGGTTCTGGCTGTTGCCGGTGTTCTTGTTGCCATACTCCCATGGATTCTCAGAACCATCATGGACTTCACTTACGGCATGATCACGCAGATGCCGCAAATGATAAACTGAATTACCTGCGACCTGACCGATGGAATCGTGGCTGAATAATCTTTTCTGGAGCTGGATGCTTATTTTTCTGAGGGCATCCGGCTTCGTGCTGATGATTCCCGTGCTTTCGGTGAGACAGGTTCCCATTTTTGTCCGGGTGGCACTCTCAGCGATTTTTGCCTATCTGATTTCGCTAATGTCACCAGTGGCGGTGGCAATGCCTGAAAACTGGCTGGACACCTGTCTGCTGATGGCGGCCGAGGTCCTGGTCGGGCTTCTTATAGGTTTTTTCATCCGGCTGCTGTTTTATGGATTTGAAATGGCGGGGCAGATAATCACCATGGAAACCGGACTCGCGATGTCGACTCTCTTCAATCCTTTTGAGGGGACCTCAACACCGCTGTTCTCGTCGCTGATGTTTTATTTCAGTGTTCTTATTTTTCTTGCCCTTGATCTTCATCACGAGGTGGTGGCTGCGTTTTTCCGGTCTTATGAGGTCATCCCTCCCGGAGGTGCGGTCATGAGTGATACGCTTGCCACGGAAGTGATTGCCCGCAGTGTCAAGCTGTTCTGGGTTGCACTGGAGATGGCGGCCCCGATTATCTGCGTGAGTTTCATGGTGACCCTGATGTTTGCAGTTTTCGGTCGTGCTGTTCCGCAGATGAACGTCTTCATCCTTTCATTTCCCATACGCGTTCTTGCCAGTATCGTGGTCTTCGGTCTCTCGGCGAACCTGTTTTTCAGTTACATATATCAGTATTTCTCCTATTTGCCCGGGGATATTTCCGGTCTGATCCGAACACTTGGAGGCGTATAGCATTCAAAGGAAGGTGGTAACATAGAATGGCGGAAAACGGACAGGGAGAAAAATCGGAACAGCCTACGGACAAGCGTCTTGAGGACGCCCGGTTGCGCGGACAGATACCGCGGAGCACCGACCTTCAGACTCTTGGTATCATGAGCATGGCGACCGGCGCTCTCGCCATGTCGGGTGCCGGACTATTTGGTCATTTCAATGAGTTCATGAAGGATATTTTTATGCATCTTCATGAATATGAAGTGACGTCATCGGCTGCTCAGGCGAACTTCAGTGTTTTCCTGATATTTGTTTTTTCACAGACTATTCCGGTGGCGGGTCCGGTGATTCTGGTGAGTGTTCTCATTGCTGCCAGTCAGACCCGTTTTCAATTTTCTCCCAAGGCGTTTGAGCCGAATCCCGGCCGCATGAACCCGGTCAAGGGCCTGCAGAAGATATTCAATGTCCGTCAGGCAATTCCGACACTGCTCGGAATTGTGAAGCTCGCTGTCATCATCAGTCTGACATACAGTGCATTTCTTGCAATCCTTGAGGATCCGCTGTTTTACGCCCCCAGTGATGTCAGCCGGCTGGGTCAGTTTCTGGGAGAGTCGACTCTGATCATCCTTTCAAGGATCTGTATCGCCATGCTTTTCATAGCGGTTGCCGACTATTTTTATCAGCGGTGGCAGAGCACGAAGGACATGATGATGACCAAACAGGAAGTCCGGGATGAGCGGAAAAATGCGGAGGGAAATCCCGAGGTCAAATCCCGTCAGCGTCAGAAGCGGGCAAAGTCCTTCCGCGAAATGATGGCGGCGGTTCCGACGGCGGATGCTGTCATCACCAACCCGACTCACCTGGCGATAGCCATTCGCTATGACAGGGGAACCATGGAAGCTCCTCAGATTGTAGCCAAGGGCGCGCGGAACAATGCCCTTAAAATCAGGGAGATTGCCAAAAAGAACGGGATCCCGATCATTGAGGACAAACCACTGGCTCGTCTGCTTTTCCGCTATGGCCGGGTTGGCAGCGAGATTCCAGGTCAGCTGTATACAGCTGTTGCAGAGATCCTTGCCTATGTTTACAGGATCAACGCCTACCGGTATTACCGCCAGAACCAGAACAGCAGGTAGGCGCTGTTTGAAGCCGTTAGCCAAAGTCACCCTTTAATACCACCACATTCGCATGCCACTACAGAAGATCAGATCCTCGCTGCCGGCCCTGATGAAGCAGGGCGACCTGCTGATGACATTCGGGGTTTTCGGAACAGTGATGATCATGGTGCTTCCGATCACCACCTTCATGATGGACGGAATGCTGGCGATCAGTATCGCGATGGCCCTTCTGATCATGCTGGTGATTCTGTATATCCGTGAGCCATCGGATTTTACCGGGTTTCCGACCCTTCTTCTCTTTCTGACCCTTTTCCGTCTCGGCCTGAATATCGCCTCGACGAGATTGATACTTATAGACGGGAATGCGGGACAGATTATCGAGTCCTTCGGCAGTTTTGTGGTGAGAGGCAACTACGTGGTGGGTCTGGTGATATTCGCCATTCTTGCCATTATCAACTTTGTGGTGATCACCAAAGGCGCGGGGCGTATAGCAGAAGTGGCCGCGAGGTTCACACTTGATGCGTTGCCCGGCAAACAGATGTCGATAGACGCCGAGCTGAATGCCGGGATTCTCTCCGAATCCGAGGCACGGGAAAAAAGGAAGAAAGTCGAGCAGGAGGCGGACTTCTACGGTGCGATGGACGGCGCCAGCAAGTTTGTCAGGGGCGATGCGGTTGCCGGTGTTCTCATCACACTCATCAACATCGTTGGCGGTATCGCCATCGGGATTTTTCAAAAGGGCCTGAGTGTCACTGAAAGCCTCGAAAAGTTCACCCTTCTTTCGATCGGTGACGGCCTGGTATCCCAGGTTCCCGCTCTCATTACTTCCGTAGCCGCGGGCACACTGGTGACACGGGCGGCTGCAAGTGAGGAGATTGCCAAGGAACTCGGGCGGCAGCTTCTGAATTTTCCCAAAGCGCTTGGTGTTCTCGCGGTCATGCTGGGATTCATGGCGTTTGTGCCCGGCATGCCCGCCATTCCATTTCTGGCATTAGCCACCGGCGCCGGGCTGCTCACGAAAAAGCTGATGGCCATCCGCAATCGCGAAAAGCAGGATGGAGCTGGTTCGGGAAGCGGGGCTGCGTCTTCGAAGCCCTCCGGTCGTCAGCAGTCCGGTGCCGCCTCCGGCGCCCACGGACATGAAGGCGACGCATCCGGCCCGGCTGGTGCCTCCGAAAACCTTGAGCCGCTTCTCAATCTCGATCCATTTCTTATTGAACTCGGCTACAATCTGGTCGCTCTTGCCGACCGGAAAAGTGGAGGCGACCTGCTTCAGCGGGTGACCGGAGTCAGAAAACAGTTTGCTGAAGAAATGGGCGTGATCATCCCGCCTATCCGCCTCAAGGACAACCTGAATCTCAGAGGAGAGGAATATCACTTCCTCATCAAAGGCCATCAGGTTGCTGAAGGCACAGTCTATCCCCGCAAGTGGCTGGCCATGAATGCGACCCACAGTGATGTGGTACTGAATGGCATTCAAACCACCGAACCGGTTTTCAAGCTCCCGGCGACATGGATTACTGAAACGGACAAGCGGCATGCGGAGTTGAGTGGATTCACCGTCGTGGATGCCGGGTCGGTGCTGATCACCCACCTCACAGAAGTGCTGCGACGTCATTGTGCGGATATCCTCTCGCGACAGGATGTGCAGAACCTGCTGGATCATCTCAGAGAGAGTGATTCGGCACTGGTTTCTGAGCTGGTTCCCGGGCAGCTGGCTGTGGGAGTTGTTCACCGCATTCTCCAGAATCTTCTCAACGAGGGCCTCAGCATCCGCAATCTGGCCGGGATTCTCGAAATTGTCAGTGACTACGCAGGGATCACCAAGAATCCGGACGAGCTTTCCGAGCACGCCCGAAAGGCTCTCGGTCACCAGATAGCGTCCCTGCTCAAAGACTCGAAGGGAGTAATTCATGTCATCACCCTGGATCCGGCACTCGAATCTGAAATGTCCCGGAACATCCAGCAGACGGCGATGGAGATCAACCTGTTCCTTGATCCATCGGTGGCTCATCATGCCATCACCAGCCTGTCGCGGCTGATTCAGGCGATGGTGGCTGAAGGCCTGCCTCCAGTCGTCATGACCGGCCCGGCCCTGAGACTCGGATTCAGGAAATTCTTCGAAGCGACCTTTTCGGAACTTCGGGTGGTTTCCTACTCGGAGTTGCCCGGCAATGTGGATATCAAAAGCTTCGGCACGCTCAAGGGCCGGGAAAAGACCGAACCTGCACCGGCCTGATTCCGTTTCCCGGGCAGTGGCTCGCGAACGCCGGCTTTCCGGCCAATCGGGAATTTTATGGATGGCAGAGAGTGGTTCCGGACCTTAGAGTGTGTAACGGTCCAGTTTATTGAGACGGGGATGTGAATGGAACTGCACTCATATACAGCAAAAACCGCAGAAGAAGCGATACGCAAGGTCCGTGAGGCGCTCGGGCCGGATGCGGTGATTGAGAAGGTGGTGCGGGTGCCGCCCGAAGGAATGGCCCGACTCTGGAAAGGGCCGGGCATCCAGGTTTTTGCACGCACAGCCGACGGGGCGGGCAAAGCACCTGTTTCAGAGTACGAGAAAATAGCCCGTCAGGTGGAGTACCGCGAGACCCCAACTCCGGTCGAACCCCGCAACCCCCGCCACACACACAGCCTGTCAGGGAGTGATGCGGATCATCAGGGGGAATCGGGCCAGTCCGTTGGCCAAACCGGTTCGGATGATTTCGAATGGTCGGTGGCGGAAATTCTGCAGGCGTCGGGCGTTCTCCCCCAGTATGCCATGGAAATTGTGGAGAAGCTTCAGCATCGATTCGGCAGGGTGATTTCACCCGACCATCGCCGGCAGATGCAGATGATCCGTCTTGTGCTCGAGGAGTCATGGCGTCCGTATGTGACATCGGCAAGGCAGGACGGCGTGGTTCACATTTTCACCGGACCTGCAGCAACCGGAAAGACTGCGGTGATGTGTAAATGGCTGACCCACCACCGTCTGGTTGAAAACCGTCCGGTGCGTGCCTTCCTCCTCAATACCGAGCGTGCCCACGTCAACACCGATCAGCTCTCACTTCATTGCGATATCCTTGGCATCCCGGTGGAAAGATACTTTCCGGAGTCCAGGCGTCCATCGGCCGAAGGAGAGGCCTGGTTTGTAGACCTGCCTGGTGTTGATATGTTTGATTCCCAGTCCGTCGGCGCGGTCGGGGCCATCATTCGTGAATTCGATCATCCTGAAATCCACCTTGTGCTCAATCTTGCTTACGAATCGCCGGTTTTTCTTGGGCAGCTTATGTCCATGAAGAAGGCACGGGTGACTCCAGACAGTCTCATTTTTACACACCTTGACGAGGAGTCGCGCTGGGGGAAAATCTGGAACGCGGTATTTGCTGCCCGGTTGCCGATTTCATTTTTTTCGACGGGGCAAAATATTCCCGGCGATTTTGTGCGAGCCGGGGCGGAGATGGTGATGCGGCAGCAATTTCCTTCGTAAATACCGTCAGATTACGGACTTCCAGATCTTTTACATGAGATTTACAGGTATTTGATTTATTGGCAGGGGTCCTGCTCATGGTGGACCGTCTGATGAAATATCTGATTCTCATAGGCGGATTCATTGGTTTCTCGATTGGCCTTTTATTCGGTTGGGCCTTCGAGAGTCCGTATCCATCCATGCTTTGGAAATCCTGCATGGCGGCCTATGTGGCTGGATGGCTGATGAAGTGGTGGGGCGGTATGTGGGCCAAATCACTCAAGACAGCGCTTCGTGAATCCGGTGAACTGGATTCTTCATCTGACAATCAACCCTCTGATGTCTATCCGGATCAACCTTCCGAGCCGGCAACCCAATCCTGACCATGAAGACCCAGCTTGAACCAAGCCTCACTGATTCATCCCCTGAAAAGGAATTTAAAAAGACAACTGACTCCACTGATGACGAGAACACTGATTTTGAGAATCAGAAAGATGATGGGACAGATGATTCAGACGATACCGGCAAGGCCGGTTCAGATGAGCGTCCGGTCCACAGCTATTATACCATTCCGAAACCTCCTCCTGAGGTCTGGGAGCGGTATTCCAGTCATGGAGAGGGCAGCCCTGCGGAGAGTGAGATCGTCGAGAATTACATACCGCTGGTGAAGTCGATTGTCGGGCGTATGGCGATGAGCCTCCCGACACATGTGGCGGTGGAGGATCTGTACAGTGCCGGCATGGTTGGGTTGCTGAGTGCGGTGCGTCGTTATGATATGGCTGGAGGGTCGTCTTTTGAGGCCTATGCCCGGGTGCGGATTCGTGGAGCCATTTTTGATGAACTGCGGCGGGCGCACTGGCTGCCGCGGTCGGTCCATGACAAGGCCCGCAAAGTCGAGAACGTCATGCGGCAACTGGAGCAGGAAAAGGGTGAGGCACCTTCGGACGAGGAAGTGGCTGACGCGCTCGATATGAGCATGAGTCAGTATAACAAACTCCTGACCTACATTCGTCCTGCCGTTTTCATCTGCCTTGACAGTGTCAAGAACGGCGACGATGCCAACGGGGACAGCCAGCATGCCACCGTGGCGGATGCCTCGCAGCCGGATCCGTATGAGGAATCCTCCAAATACGAGCTGATTGAGATCATCAAGGACCACATCAAGAAACTGCCGGAGATGCAGCAGAAAGTCCTGGCGCTTTATTACTTCAAGGACCTGAGGCTGAGAGAGATTGCGGAAGCCTTTGGCGTCACCGAATCGAGAATCTGCCAGATCCACACCAAAGCCATCCTGTCGATCCGCGGATTCATCAAGAAGCATGAATCCAAGGGAACACTTGAGGTCGAGTAGGATCTCCGATCAGTTCATGAACCGATTTCGGAGCAGGGGAACCATACAGGGGAATTTAAACAGAACTGGAACTGGAACAGGAGCATGCTGGTAATCGTAGGCGCATTGGTGGTGACGGGTTGCGTTCTTGGCGGCTTCATGATGGTCGGCGGGAACCCGGTAACCCTGTGGCACCCGAACGAAGTGATAGTCATCTGTGGATCGGCAGTCGGGGCATTGATTCTGATGTCACCCGCACCGGTGCTGAAGGCGGCCATTGGAAACTTTCTGGCGATTCTCAAGCCGAGCCCGTACAGCAAGGCGGCTTATGAGGAGTTGTTCAAAGCTCTCTACGAGCTTTTCCTTGCGGGACGGAAAAATGGCATGATTGCACTCGAGGAACATGTCAACGACCCGTCAGCATCAAGTATTTTTTCAAAATACCCCCTCCTTCTGAAGAACCACCACAGCATGGAATTTCTCTGCGGCGGACTCCGGCCCATCATCGATGGCAAGATCAAGCCCGACCAGCTGAAGATGCTGCTGGATGTGGAGCTGAAAGCCATGGAGCAGGATCATCACAAACCGATCACCGTCCTTTCCAAGGTCGGTGATTCGTTTCCCGGTTTTGGAATTGTGGCGGCGGTTCTCGGGATCATCCTCACCATGGGAGCCATCAGCGGCCCAATCGAGGAAATCGGTCACAAGGTCGGCTCGGCTCTCGTGGGAACTTTCCTCGGAATTCTTGTTGCCTACGGTTACGTCAACCCGGCTGTCACAGCCATGGAGTTCCTTGGGGAATCGGAGGCCGAGTTCAACAAGTGCATCGCAACGGCTATCGGATCATTTGCCAACGGAATGGCCCCCATCATGGCTGTCGAAGTGGCCCGCCGCGGACTGGGAGCCAGCGTCAAGCCCGACGGACAGACTTTTGAGGACATGCTGAAGGAAGCGGCCAAATCCTGACAGTGACGACAGAAACCCGGTAAATCAATCTGAATCATGGGTGGCGGTGGAGGAGGATCATGGAAAGTGGCATACGCGGACTTCGTGACCGCGATGATGGCCTTCTTTCTGGTGATGTGGCTTGCTTCGCAGGAGGAGAAAATCAAGGAAGCTGTTCAGCGTACGTTTGAAAATCCCTTCAGACCGATGACCCTTCAATCCACCGGCATCATCCCCAATGAGGACATAATTCTGATGCGGAGTGAATTGAGTGGTGCCTTTGATGATGCATCCCTCATGGAGCTGCAGTTCCTGAGGAAGCTTCACAGGAACCTGACCGAGGCGATGAAAAAGGAGATGTCTGAAGAGGACACTCCTGTTCTCATCGACATGTCACATGAAGGTTTGCGGATACAGCTCTTCAACAAGGCACGGCGGCCATTCTTTGAGCGGAATACTGCGGCTCTCACCGATTACGGGAACTTCGTTTTGAACACGCTTACGTGGCAGGTCATGCGCGACTCGTCTTTTCACGTTGAGATTCGGGGCCACTGCGTTGAAGATCCGTCCTCCGATGGGGAAATTGACTATTGGCAACTGAGTTCGGATCGAGCCAATGAAGCCAGGCGGAAGATGGAGGAATTCGAGCTGCCGGCAAAGCAGATTCGCGAAGTGTCCGGATTCGGCACGTCGCAGCCGATGGGTGGAATACCGGCTGATGACCAGCGCAATGACCGAATCGAAATACTCATCGTGCCCACTATCTGAATACAGCAGCTGATACATGCCGGATTTTGCTCCACTCATTTCCCTTGCGGGTCAGAAGAAGAAAGGTTTCACCCCTCTGACTGCCCGCACTCCGCAAACTATGGATTCCGGGCAAGGATCCGGGGCAGGTGGAGAAACATCTTCGGAAAAATCAACCGGCCGGGAGGAGTCCAAAGGGGTTGGCGGTGCCGACGCATCCGGTGCAGGCATGGCCGGGAAGGCAAAGGTCTCCGACGGCGGTAATCAGATTGGATCTGTCCGGGAAGTCGGGATCCGTGACGTTGCAGTCTGTGGAAAAGCCCCTGTGGTCACCATGCACCGGGACACGGACGATCCATCGCGGATTGTCGGTGTGCGGATTACCTGCGGCTGCGGAGAGGTCACCGACGTTACTTTTGAATACGCGGAGGCTTTGCCTCCACAATCGGGCATACCGGCAGGAATCGGCACCGATGAGTCTCTGAACACCACTGCGGCTTCGCAGCCGGAATCCGGAATGCCCGGCGTGTCAGGTCTTGAAGATCCGGGAAAGGAATCCGACAACCCCGCCTGATCCCGCCCTGCTGCGGTTCGGCGCAGCCGCGGTTTTCCGTGGAGGCAGCGCGTCGGTCTCCGCTATCTTCACCTCGGTTTCTTTTGGTGGAAGTGTGCTCACCACGCTGGTGGTTCTGGGAGCCGGCTGAGGGCGCGGGGCGACCGGTGTGGTCGAGTCGTCTCCGGGGTCTCCCCGATCGCTGAGCATCTGCAGCATCGCACTGCTTCCCACCGTCTGGGTTCGCACCCGTGGCGGGGCAAAATTACCGGCTCCCGGCTTCTCCAGTCCCTTCTCTCCGGACTCCGCAGACGACCTGTCAACGGGTTCTGGATTCTGCCCCACTTTTTTCTCGGGTTCCCAGTCCCCGATGGGCAGCAGCGGGTCCTCGAAGATTCCCCAGTTATCAGGATCGAAACCACTGTCTTGCGAAACAGTCTCTTCGATCCTCGCATCCGCAGTCTCCGGAGCGGGTTTTCCATCGATCGCGGTGGACACTCTCCTGATACGCCTGAATCTGCCCGGGACGGCGGGACGCGGCGTGGAACATCTCGCAAGCACCTTCATCCCTCCGGGGATGTGAACGATGTTTATCTCGTTTGCAGCGTGCACTGTCCGCCGGGCAAGCCGCTGAAACCGCCTTGCGCCGGCCCTGCTGACGGCGTTTTTCCTTTTATCTGACATTGTTGGCTGAGAATCGCTTCGTCCAGAAGGCTTACCGGAGCCTCCGGCCTGCATAGGCGCTTTGAAAGGCCATGCTTTTTCAGTCCCTCACTATAATCCCTCTGGCGGGACGACGGTTCAAAGTATGAATTCAGGGGCCAGCCTGTCAAAAGAGAATTTCATTCTCCCGACATCCTGACATCCTGTTGGGGTGTCCCCCGGCTGTCAGGGCTTTGGTCCGCGTTTTCCGGTTGATCCGATGGAGATAATGGACCGTTTGAAGACCCGGGCGGCCAGTGAGAGGATAATCACGATGGTCACTGAACACAGCACCAGTGTGCCCAGTATCTCCCAAAGCGGTGGATTCCCGCTCAGTCGGTTCAGCATGACAAACGGGGTGTAAATGGGAATCCACGAGAGGGTGATGGCCAGCACACCATTAGGATCCCTTGGAATGACGAACATGGTCATCAGTGGCACGATCATGATGATCATGAAGAAACCCGTGTAGCTCTGGGCGTCCTTGACTGTCTGGCTGACGCTCCCGACCATCAGGAAAAGGCCGGAGTAAATCAGAAATCCGAGAACAAAATAGAGCAGGAAAGCGGGGACCAGTCCGGTGGAAGTGACGGCTGCTGCAATGCCCTGCGACAGTTCGGAATTGGTGTCCATGCGGAAAGCGGCGAATCCAGCCATCAGCAGCACCCATACTCCCACGAGGGTGAGTCCGGCGAGGCCATTCCCCAGCAGCTTCCCGATCATGATTTCCACCGGCCGCACCGATGAGAGGAGGATCTCAAGCAGCCGGTTGGACTTTTCCTCGATGGTGCTGTTGAGCAGCAGCTGCATCACTGCAAACAGGGAAATAAAGAGCAGGTAGACAAAACCACTGGGAGCCCACTGCCTGATCTTGTCGGACATGTTGACGGCTTCCAGTCCCTCATCTTTTCTTGCGTCATACTCCGCGACCGGAACGTGGATGTTCATGGTCTGTTCAATTGTCTGAATATCGAGTCCTCTGCTTCGAAGGGCTTCTCTCCGGGCCTTGCGGTCCGCCACGTGGGAAATCCTCTGCAGCAGTGAGTCATCTCCCGGATTGGTGGACCAGTACTGAATTTGCCGAGCTGCGGGATTGGTTTGTCCTGGCTGTGCCGGAGGAACGATGACCACAGCGAACAGTGAGACCCCGCCCTGGCCCTCTGATTCCACATTCATGTTCTGCCCGCGCAGGTAGGGCTTGAGAAACTCAATTATTTCGTCGGGTGTCTGCGATCCCTGTATATCACCGGGCAGAGGGAGAGGAATGAAGCGCGGTTTCGGCGGATCAAAGGCAGGCGGATTCATTGGCAGAAACGGAGCCATGTCAAAGGCATCGCCGGCAGTGGCGGCGTTGTTCTGCCAGGCTTCAAGGCCTTCGAGGGCCTCGTCCAGTTTGCCGGGCAGAGCGTTTTCCCCGAGATAGCCGCGCATGGCCTGAACCAGTTCCCCGCGATTCTGTTGTGCAATGGACTGGATCAGATCAGGCTCAATCCATCCCCCTGCATCATGAATGATGAAATAGCGGGAGGGGATGGCTTTGTCCTCCAGAAAAGCCGGCGCTGCCAGCGATATCAGCAGCACAACCGGAAGTGCAAGGATGCTTATCCAGAATCCACGGGTTCGCGCATTCTCCAGATACTCGCGGAAGGCAATCAGAAGGGCATTTCTCATGTCTCGGATAGGGGTGGCGTGATTTCAATTCACCATTTATTCCCGGGCGGACTGAGCAGCCGGCAATTCACCTGAATGGTGGACAAGATGAACAAATATGTCATGCAGTGATGGTTCACTGTATTCGAAGTGGGTGATACCGATCCCGTTGCGGTAGCAGAATTCAAGGATCTGATGGGGCGTGACATGGCGGTCCATGAGAATCTCCCACCGGTTGCCGGCGGCCGCGCCGGGATGGGATTTGTCATGGGCCGCCATCTCGGGAACAACTCCCTTGACCCCATCAATCGACTTCAGCGACGCAGGGTTTTCCGGGGATGCCAACACCGCTTTTCTTGGCAGATACTCGCGGGCGCTTTGAAGGTCGCCGTCAAACACCTTTCTGCCTGAGGAGATCAGAAGGAACCTGTCACACAGTCTCTCCGCGTGCTGCATGATGTGTGTGGAGAAGATGACTGTCGTGCTTCCCTGAGCCAGTTCGATAATCATTTTTTCCAGGGACTGCTGATTGACGGGATCCAGTCCGGAAAATGGCTCGTCAAAGATGACGATTTCCGGATCGTGGAGCAGGGAGGCGAGGAACTGTATCTTCTGGCCCTGGCCTTTGGAAAGGGCCCCGAGACGGGATCGTGCATATTTGCCCATCCCGAAGCGATCAAGGGCCGCCCGTGCCTTGCTGCGTGCCTCCGCGGTGCTCAACCCCTTCAGACTGCCCAGATAGGACATGAAGGACTCGGCTGTCATCGCCTTGTAGAGCCCTTTTTCCTCGGGGAGGTATCCGATGCGGTTTCGGACTGTTCCGATTTGGCTGGTGCCGAGGATTTCGATCCGGCCCTGATCAGGGCGGATGATATCCATGAGCATTCTGAGCGTCGAGGTCTTGCCGGCGCCGTTGGGGCCGAGGAATCCATAGACACAGCCAGTGGGGATTTCAAAACTGATGCCCTTGACTGCCTGGTGATTTCCATAGGCTTTGTGGAGGTCCGTTGCCCTGATCGCGATGTTCATGCGTGTTCCGGATCAGAACAATATTGGCTGTGGATGGGTCTTGCAACAGCGTATCTCCCGACTGGATTGTGAATACATCACCCCTGCAATGTGTCCAACTGTCCATAATCTGGAGCCATTCACATGAAATGTGGACAGGTCGATCAGTGATATGGGAGTCGGACTTCCATCAGGATTTTTGAACGGAACATGAATGGACAAGGGATGAAGCACAATGATCGCTTTCAAGAGGACAGTGTTTGGTGGACTGGTTGCAATCGGGCTTTTCGGCCTTGCCGATGATCTTCTCAATCTTCACGAAGTCGTCCGCCCGGCCATGGTGACCGATTCGCCTCCGGCCCGGCAGGAGCCCGAGCCGGAGGCGGAGGGCGTATCCACCGGGGAGGGGCCCGATGAACCGGCGATGATCGCCGTGAGCCTTCGATAATGATTGAGCCGGCCGGGAAGGAAATTGCCGGCTGATTCTGGTCTGGGGTTTTCACATTTTCCCTGATAGGTTCACCATATCTGATTGATTGAGCGCTATGATGACTGGAACGAAATTTTTTCCCGGACTGGCAGTAATTTGTGGCCTTGCGGCAGCAGTGTTTGCCGCAACTGGTGTCGAGGCGGATTCGACACGCCCGCCCAATATCATATGGATTATGGCCGACGATCTGGGGTATGCGGATCTCGGTTGTTTCGGGCAGCAGCGGATCAGGACGCCCCATCTGGACAGGATGGCTGCCGAGGGGATGAAGCTGACGAGTTTTTATGCGGGCGCGACCGTTTGTGCCCCGTCGCGCTGCGTCCTGATGACCGGCCTTCATACCGGCCATGCCTATATTCGTGGGAATCGGGAAATCCGCCCCATGGGTCAGTGGCCCCTGCCGGATTCGACGGTCACGGTGGCTGAGCTGCTTCAGTCGGCCGGTTATTCAACCGGTCTCATTGGAAAATGGGGGCTTGGCGGACCGGATTCGGTGGGCATACCCAACAATCAGGGCTTCGATTATTTCTTCGGATACCTGTGTCAGAGGCACGCACATAACTACTATCCCGAGTTCCTCTTCCGAAACAGCGACCGCATTTTTCTCGAAGGCAATGTTGTGGACAATGAGCGACTGGACGGTGCCGGCTACGCTGAAGGACGGGTTCACTACAGCCATGACATCTTCGCCAGTGAAGCACTCCGCTTTGTCGAAAAGAATCAGGACAGGCCATTCTTTCTCTACCATGCCCTGACCATCCCTCATGCGAACAACGAGGGAGGCCGTCGAGGGATGGAAGTGCCCGATCTGGGGGAATACGCGGATCTGGACTGGCCGGAGCCGCAGAAGGGCCATGCCGCCATGATCTCCAGAATGGACCGGGACATCGGAAGGCTGCTTGACCTCCTCCGTGAACTGGAAATTGATAAGCAGACACTGGTTATTTTCACCAGTGACAACGGCCCTCACCGCGAAGGCGGCAACGACCCGGATTTCAATGATTCCAATGGCCTCCTGAAAGGAATCAAGCGGGACCTCTACGAGGGCGGCATCCGTGTTCCGACCATAGCCTGGTGGCCGGGAACAATTGAGCCCGGCTCCGCCTCAAGCCACATAGCCTATTTCGGCGACCTTATGGCCACCGCCGCAGAACTCGCCGGGATCAGGGCACCCGATGGACTTGATTCTGTCAGCTTCCTGCCGACCCTGACGGGGAAGGGATTGCAAAGATCCCATCCATATCTTTACTGGGAGTTTTATTCCCAGGCGCATCGTCAGGCGGTCCGGCAGGGTGACTGGAAGGCCATCCGCCGACGTGACGGGAAGGTGGAACTCTACCACCTTGGAAATGACCCCGGTGAACAGAACGATATCTCCGATTCCGATCCGGAAAAGGTCCGTGCCATGGTCCGGCTCATGGATGAGGCTCACGAGCCTTCCGAGTTCTGGAAAATGGATATTGCCGGCAGCGAGCCCTGATTTCTCTCTACGCCAATCTCCAGAATCAACCGATCCATTTCTTATGGCCGGCATCGAGAATGCCCTTGCCTGATGGCACCGGCAGTATTTTGATGGTGGCCGGATGCGAAGAAATTGATCTGTAATACATACGGAATGAGAGATTTATGGAATTTTTATTCGGCGGGCCGGCTTCTCTGGGGGTGGGGAACCATGGCGCGTGCCGGGGCGGTTGTTGCAGAGCGCGGCTGGAAGG
>JAUIAG010000074.1 GCA_030425355.1 Verrucomicrobiia bacterium | reverse complement strand
TGTGGGGAATGCATTGATGATCGATTGAGCGAAGGGAAAAACCGAATCGCGAAAAACGATGCCGGAGGCATCGAAGATTTATAGCCGGTGGTTGAGCGAAGCGACACCACCGGAAAATCACGTAACCCTCAAATATTGCACCCCGGAGGGGTGCCAGAGGCCAAGACGCCCGTGGGGGCAATGAAACGACCGTTGCCCTTTTGGGGTTCCACAAAGGCTTTCCTATAATGAAACGACTTATAAAACGTGTTTTTGATTTGTTTTGTGTGGTGGTGACGGCGGTTTTGTGGGTGCCGGTGCTGGCGGTTTTGTATTTTGTGGTTCGGGCGAAGCTTGGGGCGCCGGTGTTTTTCCGTCAGGAACGTCCGGGGCTTGGCGGGAAGCCATTCCGGTTGATGAAATTCCGGACCATGACCGATGCGCGGGATGCGGAAGGCAATCTGCTGCCGGATGCGGACCGGTTGACGTCTTTCGGACAGTGGCTGCGTTCGTCGTCTCTAGATGAATTACCGGAACTGATCAATGTATTGAAAGGTGAGATGAGTCTTGTGGGACCGCGTCCGCTGTTGATGCAGTATCTGCCTTTGTATAATCAGGAACAGTTCCGGCGGCATGAAGTCCCGCCGGGGATCACCGGGTGGGCCCAGGTGCAGGGGCGGAATTCCATCTCATGGGATGAGAAATTCCGTCTGGATGTGGTATATGTCGACAACTTCAGCGTGTGGATGGATTTGCGCGTTTTGTGGATGACGCTGTCAGCGGTGCTTTTCCGACGCGGCATCAGCGCGGATGGGCACGCGACCATGCCGTATTTCACCGGCAACGGGGATGACCGCGGGTAATTTTTTCATTTCACGCGAATGAATAAAGACTGGTGCCAGGCACACGCGTGCCTGGCACCAGTCTTTAGACAGCAGCGGATAGGATAGGATTTTGGAGTGAAGGTTTTTGTTACAGGTTGTTCGCGCGGACTGGGGCTGGCTGTGGCGGTGGATTGTCTGGAGAACGGGCATGTGGTTTATGGGTGTGCACGCCGGGAATCACAGGCGGCCGCGGAGTTGCTGAAGCAACACCCCGGTCGGTTTCATTTTTTCACGACGGACCTTTCTGATCCGGGATTTCTGACGGATGTGCACCGGTCTGTTCCGGTTTTGGATGGACTGGGTGCAGTGGTTTTCAATGCGGCGGTGGGGACTGACGGGCTGCTTGCTTCTATGAGCAGCGAGGTGATTCGGGAGTCGGTCGGGATGAATCTGATTTCACCGATGATCCTTGCGAGGGAGGCCATCAAAGGAATGCTGCTGAATGGCGGCGGGCGGCTGATTTTCATCTCCTCGGTGGCGGCACGCCATGGATTCCGGGGGTTGAGTGTTTACAGCGCGGCTAAGGCGGGGCTGCTCGGGTTTTCGCGGACCCTGGCGCGTGAGTATGGTTCCAGGGGCATCCGTTCCAATGTGGTGATGCCGGGATTTCTGGAAACGGAGATGTCGTCCACCATTGAACCCCGGCAGCTGGAATCAGTGCGGCGGCGGATTCCCACCGGTCGCCTCGGGCAGGCCGGGGACGTCGTCGGGATGGTGCGGTATCTGATGTCTCCGGAAGCGGATTATGTCAATGGCGCCGAGTTCGTCGTCGACGGCGGCATGGGGAGTTGATTTTTTATTCTCACGCCAAGGCGCAAAGGCGCAAAGCGTTTTAAATAGGGATCGGGATCGGGATCGGGGTGGAGCTGTGGTTGATGGCGCATTGGTTCGACTCACCACATTCTCCATCTGGCGGACGACTCTGGCACCCCTCCGGGGTGCGGTTGCTTTGGTTTGGCGTTTAACCGGTGGTGTCGCTTCGCTCAACCACCGGCTATGAATCTGTGATCCCTCCGGGATCGGTGTTCAAGCATCGGTGCCGGGGCGCAGAGGGAAGCGCCAACGGCGCGGATCATGACAGCCTGGGGCAACGCCCCAGGAAACACCGGAAATAGAAAGGCCAGCCCTGAAGGGGCGGCTCAGGCGTCGGTACCCGACGCGGGGATTTTGATGATTCGGAAACCGTGGGTTGAAACCCACGGCTACCATCATTCCGTCGCTCCGCGACGATGTTGTTCATTGGGGGCAGGAACCATAGTTTTCATTCTTTGCGGTTCTGCGTCTTTGCGTGAGGAAAGAAAGGTGTGTTATTGGTGGGGATATGACGGTGCCGTTTCTGGATTTTCATGGTCCGTATGAGGAGCTGAAGGGGGAGATTGACGCGGCTGTGGAGCGCGTTTTCCGGTCGGGGTGGTATATCCTCGGGCGGGAGGTGGAGCAGTTTGAGGAGGAATTTTCCGATTATTGCGAGGTGTCCCACAGCGCCGGGGTGGCTAACGGTCTGGATGCTCTCCGGCTGCTGCTGGAAGCGCATGGTATCGGGGCCGGGGACGAGGTTATTGTTCCCTCGCATACTTTCATTGCGACATGGCTGGCGGTGTCGCAGGTGGGGGCAGTTCCGGTTCCCTGTGATATTTCCGTCAAAACTTTCAACATTGATCCGGAGCGGATTGAGTCCGTGGTGACGCCGCGAACCCGGGCGATCATCCCTGTTCATCTGTATGGGCATCCGGCGCCGATGGATCAAATCATGCAGTTGGCGTCCCGGCTCGACCTTGTGGTGATCGAGGACAACGCGCAGGCGGTGGGGGCTCTCTACAAAGGCCGCCGTACAGGTTCGCTTGGGCACAGCGCGGCCACCAGTTTCTATCCCGGCAAGAACCTCGGGGCTCTGGGGGATGGCGGTGCAGCCACAACCAATGACCCGGAAATCGACCGGAAAGTCCGGGTTCTGCGGAATTACGGATCACCGGTCAAATACCAGACCGAGGTGCGCGGTATCAACTCGCGGCTGGATGAAATCCAGGCCGCCATTCTCCGCGCGAAGCTCCCGGTGCTGGATGAGTGGAACAGCCGCCGGGCTGCCATCGCCGCTGCCTACCAGCAGGGACTTGATGGGGTCGATGGCATTGTCACTCCGGGCACCGCTGCCGATTGCCAGCCGGTCTGGCATCTGTATGTCATCCAGTGCGAGCGGCGGGATGAACTACAGGAATACCTGCGCAAGGCCGGAATCGGAACCCTGATTCATTATCCGGTGCCACCGCATCTGTCCGGTGCCTACCGGGGAGAGTCCTTTGATCCGGAATCGGTCCGGAATGCCGAACTGGTGGCCGGGCGGGTTTTGAGTCTGCCCATCGGCCCGCACCAGACTGACAAACAGACTGAGTATGTCGTGGAAATGATCCGGGCTTTTTGAAATCGCATCTGGCCATATTGAAGTCTTCGGCCTGGGTTGGTGGCAGTCAGGGAATTGTCCTGCTCTTCACTCTCGCCCGGTTCAAGATCTTTGCGGTGGTGCTCGGAACGGCCGGATTCGGCGTTCTCGAACTCCTGCTCAGCACATGGGAACTGGGGTATCTGATCGGCGGTCTCGGACTGGCACAGGCGGGGATACGCTACATTGCCAGCGCCCGGGTTTCCACCAGCCCCAACACACTTCCAACAACCCTCCGCGTCCTCCGTGACAGCGTCGCACTCACCGCCATTATCGCACTGGCGGTTTTTTATTTTTTCAGGGGTGCGGCGGCAGGGCGGGTGACCGGTCCGGAGGATGCGTGGTGGATAATTCCGGTGGTCGGAATCGGGGTCTTTTTCCAGATCCTGTGCGAGGGGGAAAAGGCGGTGATACTCGGTTTCCGGGATGCTCCGAAGCTGGCCTTTGGCAACACCGCCGGGATTATCGCAGGGACCCTTTGCAGTATCGGGCTGGTGCTGGCTCTGAAAGAGAAGTCCGTCGCGTGGGTTTTCGCGGTCTCGTCGCTTTGCAACTGGCTGGCGATGCGATGGCAGCGTCGGCGGGTGGATGTTTCACCCACAACATCTGATGCGGGCGGGGATGCTTCGACAGCAACGGAACCTCAGGACAGTTACCGGTCGACCCTGCGCGGGATGCTTCAACTCGGCCTGGTGCTGATGCCCTCCGCATGTTTTTCGTTCCTTGTTCTCTTTCTCACCAAATTGTGGATTCGCAACCATGCCGGGACACCTGAAATCGGCGAATCGGAGGTCGGACTTTTCGGTCAGGCCTACAAGGTCAGCGGGTTGTATGTGAATTTTGTGCTGGCAGCCATGGCGGCGGATTTCCTGCCGCGTCTCACGGAGTCCATCCACAGGGCCGGTGAGGCGATCCGCAATGTCAACGAGCAGATTGAGGTGGGCATTCTGATGGTCATGCCTGGGATTATCGGGGTGGTGCTTTTCCGTGATGCGGCCCTGACGATTATCGGAAGCAGCGAGTTCGTGGCGGCCCGCGATATGGTCCTGTGGTTCACGCTTGGCTGTCTGGGCCGGGTGATCTCATGGCCGGTGGCATATTTGTTTGTGGCTGCGGAAAGGAAGCGGACTTTCTTCCTGCTGGAATCCACCAGCACGGTGGTGCACCTGGCGCTGGTGTGGTTTTTCATCCAGTGGTTCGGAACGGTCGGCGGCGCGATGGCTTTTGCCGCGCTTTATGTTTTTTACGGTGCGTATGTGACTCTGGTCGCCGGACGGGGATTCGGGTTTCGTCCATCGGGCGCGGTGGTGGTGACCGGGGTTATTTCAGTGGGGCTGTGGATGGTGGCCTGCGTTTTGACCACGGGATTGCGCGCGGGGTCCTTCGGGCATGTGGGAGGTGGTGTGGTGGTGCTCGCAGGGACATGCGGGCTTTGTCTGTGGCGGATTGTCAGCCTTCTGCCGGAGGATTCGCGCCTGCGGGCCAGGGTGCTGAAGGTGATTCCGTTTGGGAAGTGATTTTTTATCCTATCCGCACGCGAAGACGCGAAGATGCCAGGAAATTTCAAGGGGCGAAGCGATGCAAGCGCTGGTGCCAAGCATCAGCGCGTCATATAGCATATAGAAAAAATGATCTTTGCGTCTCTGCGCCTTGGCGTGAGAATTGAATTATGAAATTTGTTCGTGGCAATGCGGTCCCGGTTGGATGGGGGGTTCTGGTTGTGCTGCTGTGGGTCTTCCCTGCTTTCTGGTATACGCGGACAGAGAGCGGACAGGGCCAGCAGTGGTTTGAGGAGCGGACTGATGTCCGGGGATGGACATTTGAGGAGGTGCCTGTGGCGGAGTCCGCTGAACGGGCACTGGTGGCCGATACAGTCTTTAACGGTGAATTCGTCAATGACGAGACCGCCCACAAGGTGATGGCTTTTTCGGCCCGGCGACTGAAGGAGGACATGAATGAAATCGGGTTATTCGTCCACACCCCGGATCGCTGCTGGACCGAGGCCGGATGGAAAATCGTCCCGGTGCAGCCGGAAACGACGACGATTGAACTGGGAGGAAGAGAGATCACTTTCGAGCGACGGGTGTTTGATTTCCGCGGACAAAAGGAACTGGTTTATTTCTCGGGGCTGATCGGCGGTCAGACACTTCCCTACCGTCTGGATCACAATCTGTCGGTGGCAATGCGCTATCAGTTGAACAAGGAGGCTGGCAGTGTGGCCGGGACCTCCGCCCGATCTCAGGATGAGCGTTTCTGGAAGCGGATCTGGGAGTCCTTTACCAGCCGACGGAAGATCACCGGCTCCAAGCAGTTCATTCGGGTTTCCGTGCCTGTTCAGGGCGAAGTCGATGACGAGGACAGGATTCTGGCTGACTTCGTCCGCGACTGGCTGGGGTGATCGTTTGTGATTCACGGCGTGTTGCGGGACCCAGGCCAACGACCTTCCGGATTGAACCCGGCAACATTCTGTTAGCCGGTGCCCCGTTCCACTGAGGAATTCCCATGCCATCGAACAGCGAAATGATCGGGATTTGCGGCTTGAAAGAGCAGGGCCGGGATTATTAGGTTTTCCCGATGCTCACGGAAACAGGGATATTGCGACTGGCCATGTGGTCCGGGCCCAGAAATGTTTCAACGGCCATGATGCGGTCGTGGGGAAACCGCCCGGACGCAGTTGTTGTGGACGAGCCCTTTTATGCCTTTTATCTGAAAAAGACCGGCCTGAACCATCCCATGGCGGCGGAGGTCATCGCCAGCCAGCCCACCGAATGGCAGGCAGTGGTGGATTCCCTGCTGGCCCCGGTGCCTGCCGGCAAGTCGATCTTTTACCAGAAACACATGACGCACCACTTCCTTCCGGAGGTGGGACGCGACTGGTTGTCCGAGGTGTTGAATGTCTTTCTGATCCGGGATCCGAGGGAGATGCTCCTGTCCCTGGATGAAAAGACGCCGAGGCCAAGTCTGATGGACACCGGATACCCGCAGCAGCTGGAGATTTTTGAGTGGGTCAGGAAAAACACCAGCCAGCCATGTCCGGTGATTGACTCCAGGGATCTTCTCATGGACCCGCGTTCCGTGCTGAGCATGCTTTGTGAGGTGCTGGGTATTCCCTTCATGGAATCCATGCTTTCATGGCCGCCTGGACGTCGGGAGACTGATGGCGTCTGGGCGGATCACTGGTACGGGAATGTCGAGAAATCCACCGGATTTCAGCCCTACCGTCCGAAAACCGGCGAAATTCCCCGGCATCTGTCCACCCTGATGGATGAATGCCTGCCTTATTACCAGAAGATGCGGTCGGTTGCTCTGAAGGCGGCTGCCTGAACACATCCCGATAATCGATGAGAACCAAAGTTTTTCTCAACATTTTTGATATTTTTACGCCTTCATTGAGAAAAGGGACCAATTTACTGATGATAAATGCAAATCAACGGAGCTGGCGGTCGGCGGGATGCGGTCTGATCGCGGCCGCGGTGCTGCTGTGTGCAGTCGGTGCGTGCAGTGTGAAGTCCTACGCCGGTGAGCGGGACCAGCCATCGGCCGGCCTCCCCGTGATGGCCCTGAGGTGGGATGGTGCGACCTCCGGTGAGAAATTTCTGAGTCTGCCACAGATCCAGGTGCTTTCGACCAATAGTCAGGTCACAACGGCACTCGACCGCCTCCTCGGCCGTCATTTGGACGGGCTGGCTGATTCCGCTGATGCCAAATCTCCCGGAATAGCTGTTGATTCTGAGTTACTGAAGCAGGACCTCCTGCTCATGCAATGGTCGCACGGCGGGTGGATGCTGGCAGTGAGAAACACCGGAAAGGAGAATATCCCGGCGCGGTGGTTTGATGATCTGACCGGAGCGGACATCCCGGAACTTGCGGAGCAGGGGGGGCAGTTTGGACTCTCCCGGAGTGTTGTTTCCGGTGGAAGCCGGGTGACCGCCGGCGTATTCAGTGAGTGGTCGCATTTTTCGGTGTTTCCGGCCGGACTTGAAGAGGACTATTCTCCCGGCTACTACCTCGCCGGTTTCCTCCAGTCAGATACCTCTTCAAGAAACCGCAGTGACGGCCCGGTGCTGTTCACCCTGAATTGCGATACCGGTGAGTTTTCCAGTCTGGCAGGGCCGCTCCGTAAACTGGTCGATTGCTCACTGCCGAAAATGGAGTTGACCGCCGTGATTGCCGGGGAGGACATCAAGGTCCAGGGATATTTCAATTTTATCGAGCCGGTCGAACTGGATCTGGATGAATGGAGGATTCCGGTTGAGAATCTCCGGGATCCGATCACCAGTCTCACAGCTGTTCGAGGAATCCAGTCCATTACCGGTGGCCTGCGGCGGGATTCAAACGGCCTTTTTCCGGCATCAAACCAGGCATTTTTCTGCGGCGAATACCACGGGCAGTTTTCCTACTGCATCCGGTCATTCTTCCCGGTCCAGATGGATGATGAGGACCTGTTCGAGTCGATGAGCGGGAGCGCCGGGGAGTTTCTCGGAGATTTCATGGGCGGCAACGCGCTCGGGAAACTGGTGCGCCACCCGAAGGAACCGCGGCTGTCATGGCTCGGACTGCCGATTATCGTGCCCTATTTCCGCGATATCCAGAACGACAGCGGCCATCGCTTTGTGGAATTCGGTATCCTGCCGATCGAAGCCGAACCAAAACCTATCCCTGAGGCGCTCATTTCCCAAATTACCTCCACCGAGGACCTGATTCTTTATGACTGGGAACTCACTCCACTCAGGGCAACCCAGATTGCCTCCATTTCCAACCTCATCCGCATGGTGCAGTTCTCCATGCGGCGGTTCGCTCCGTCTGAAGGCAAACCGAACCCCGCTTTGTTGAGCCTCCGGAATCAGCAGGAATTCACCCAGCTCGTCAAAGCCTTCGGAAACGCCTGTGACAACACCGTCACCACCCTGACACGTGAGTCCGACAGGCGGTGGAAATTTGTCCGCAGCGGCAATCTCGGTCTCAACGCGCTCGAAATTGCCTGGATCTCGTGGCTGTTGAGCGCAGGTTCCGAGTCCACTGGCGGAGAAATTCCCGCCGGAGCCCCCGGATTATCCGTTCCGGGCACCTCCGGTTCTGTCCTGCCCAAGCCCTGAGTTCTAACGCTCAAGTTTTCTACTCAAATTTTGGTGCCAGGCTCCCAGGCTCGAATGTGCCTGGCACCAAAACTCTCCAACGCGCGAAAGCAGTCGATTTCAAAAGCACCGGTGCCGGACACACGAGCCTGGCACCGGTGCTTTTTGTCCTCCCAATGAAATTTGTGCACCGGAAAGCAAAATTTATTTTGTGCCCGGCCCACTGGAAGGGGAGTATTTCAGTCTGATGGTAAAACTTGGTGTGAACATTGACCACTCGGCGACACTGAGGCAGGTGCGATATCGCGGTATGGAAAGCCTGGGCGAGCCCGACATCCTCGAGATTGCCCGGCGCTGCGAGGCTGCCGGGGCTGATGGCATCACCGCGCACCTCCGGGAGGACCGCCGGCACATCGTGGACGTCGATATCCCGCGCCTCAAGGAGGGGATTGCCACCCGGCTCAATCTGGAAATGGCCAATACGCCTGAAATGGTTGATCTCGCCGAAAAAATCCTGCCAGCCTACGTCTGCCTCGTTCCCGAGAAGCGGGCCGAACTCACCACCGAGGGCGGATTGAATGTCCTGGCCGAACTGGCATCCATCACCACCACCTGCGATCGGCTGCAGGCCTCTGGAAATATCCAGGTGAGCTGCTTTGTCGACGCCGATCCGGATCAGATCCGGGCTGTGGCCGACACCGGAGCCAAAGTGGTCGAGATTCATACCGGCCCCTACGCCGAGCACTTCAGTGACCCCGGAGCCCGAAACCGCGAGCTCCAGCGCATCGTCCAGTCCGCCGAACTGGCCGCGTCCCTTGGACTCGTCGTCAACGCCGGTCACGGACTCAATTATCTCAACACAGCGGAACTCCTCCGCGCATATCCGGACTTCTTCGAACTAAACATCGGCCACAGCATTATCTGCCGCGCACTCCTCGACGGAATCTCCAAAGCCGTCCAGGACATGAAATCCATCCTCGCCGCCATCTGACCATCCCATCCCCATGGTGCCATGCACCATTTTTTTATCGCTCAGATTACGAAAGAATTCGTTTTCCAGCAGATGGTGCCAGGTACATTTTTCGTGCCCCGATTCGGTGACGAAGAAATTCGTTTTATGGCATCGCACCACGAAAAACGTACCTGGCACCCTGTGCATCGGGCAGGAAAAACGAGCCTGGCACCGGGTGGCGGTCGCTGGAAATTTACGAATTAATTCGTCGACCTAAGTAAAAAGTACCTGTCCCCATGACTTGACGGGGTGGGGGTGGGGATTTTTTATGGGGCGATGAAGATGGAGATGATTGCGGCGGTGTTTGTTGGTTCCGGGGCGGGAGGAGTCCTTAGGTATTTGAGCGGGCTGCTGGTGAGTCATCTATGGCCTTCGCATGTTTTTCCATGGGCGACACTATTGGTGAATGTGGCGGGATCGGTCCTTATCGGCAGTTTCTTTTCGTTATCAGAATCCGGGTGGGGGGTGCCCGGGTGGATGCGGGTTGGTTTGATTGCCGGGTTGTGTGGTGGTTTCACCACCTTCAGTTCGTTCAGCCTTCAAACATATGAGTTGCTGGATCAAGCGAGGCTGGCGGCTGCGCTGATGAATGTGTTCTCGAATGTGATTTTATGCCTTCTGGGTGTCTGGGGAGGAATATCCCTGGTCCGACTTGTGATTCCTACCGGAAGCGGAGGATAATCCATCCTCTCACGCACAGTAGCCGAAGTGCGGAAGCGAAGGCTGATGATCGATCATGCAATGTGAATGTGGACATAGGCGGACCTGAGTCTGGGCTGGGGCCCGGTATTGAGACTTGATGGTCCTGGTCCGGACGCGTAAACCGGGCTTCCTGCAGAGGTTGAGCAGTGGCGGAAGAGTTGATGGCCAGGTGGGCGAGTGGAAGTGAAGTGAAAAGTGAGGAGAGTGAAGAGTGAGAATACAGATTTCAGGGCACAAAAAAACCGGGTCAAGCGGCCTTGGGGGTAGCCTACGAGACCCGGGGAATTTTCAGGTTCATGTGCAGAGTAGGATTTTGCGGATTGTTCCCTCAAAGGCCTGCACGTACCAGAGAGGAAATTCGTTCATACCAGCTATTGCCGCTCATCCGTGTTGGGAATACAATCGCCACAAACCCATTCCGGGTCAACATCTTTTTTTAAATAATTTTCATGGACGGACAATTGGATTCTGATCGGGCGAGCGATGTGGTGACAGCGATTGAGCTGGCGGGGTTGAAACACATCAAATCAGGCAAGGTTCGGGAGCTGTATGAAAGCGGTGAGAACCTCCTTCTTGTGGCCACGGATCGTGTTTCGGCTTTTGACTGTATTCTTCCCAACGGAATTCCAGGAAAGGGCCGGCTTCTGACATCAATTTCCGCCTTCTGGTTTGATTTTTTCCACGATCTGGTTCCCAACCACCTGATTGCGTGGAGGGGGGCCGATTTTTCCCCGGCGCTGGATGCATGGCGTTCGGTGCTGGATGGCCGGTCGATGGAAGTCCGGAAGACCAGTCCGCTGCCGATCGAGTGTGTGGTTCGGGGGTATCTGGCCGGGTCCGGGTGGAAGGAATACCAGAAAAGCGGAAAGGTGTGCGGGGTCGCCTTGCCGGCGGGACTGACAAATGGCGACCGCCTTCCCGAGCCGGTTTTCACCCCGGCCACCAAGGCGGAATCCGGTCACGATGAAAATATCTCCTTCGAGCAGGCGGCCTCCATGGTGGATAGAGAACTTCTGGAAAAAGTGAGAGACCTGAGTCTGGAGATTTTCCGGAGGGCCCACGATTTCATGCTGCAGCGTGGACTGATTCTGGCGGACACCAAGTTTGAGTTCGGATTGTATGAGGGTGAACTGATGCTGATTGACGAAGTCCTGACACCTGATTCCTCGCGTTTCTGGGCCAGGCACTGTCATATGCCTGGGGCTCCCTTCCAGTATGGATTTGACAAGCAGATTGTCAGGAATTATCTGGAGACCCTGGACTGGGACAAGACCCCTCCGGCTCCGCCTCTCCCCGACGACCTCGTCCAGCAGGTCGCAGAGGCCTACGATTTCATTCATCAAATCCTCACGAGGCCGGTTTAAGCATTTTTTCAAACAGCGTAAAAGAACACCCGCAGGAGACTTGAGACTCCGGCGGGTGTTTCTGTTTCGAAAGTGTCAGGGGAAGGTGGCTTAAAGCAAAGCCATGGACTCGTCGAGAGCGTCGTAGACTTTCTGCATGGACTCGTCGGTTTCGTCGCCCATATTGGAGATCCTGAAAGTCTTTCCTTTGATTTTGCCGTATCCGCCGTCGATGGCGAAGCCCCGTTCCTTCATGAGCCCCTGAAGTTTGGGAACATCAATCACGCGGCCGCCTTCTTTTTGGCCATTGTTGATGCAGGTCAGGGTGACGGACTCATAGCCTGCTTCCGGGAAGAGGGTGAAACCGTGCCCCGCAGCCCAGTCGCGGGTCTTTTCTGCGAGCCGGAGATGGCGGGCATAGCGGTTTTCGAGGCCTTCCTCCATGAATTCCTGCAATTTGGATCGCAGGGCATAGACATGGCTGATACTCGGCGTGCTGGGCGTCATGTCCTTTTCCGCATTTTTCTCAAACTCACAGATGTCAAAATAGTATCCGCGGTCGTTGATGGTGGCGGCTTTGTCCTGCGCCTGCTGCGAGGTGGCAAAAAAGGTAATGCCCGGTGGCAGAGCAAAGGCCTTCTGGCAACCGGCAAGCAGCAGGTCCAGACCGAGGGCGTCAAAGTCGATATTCATCGCCGAGAGTGAACTCACGGTGTCGACTATAAACATCACATCGGGGTACTTTTTCTTGAGCTCCGCGATCTCTTCAAGCGGCATCAGTGTTCCGGTGGAGGTTTCGTTATGCACCAGAGTGAGGGCATCAAATTCGCCGGTGGCGAGCTTCCCGTCGATCATGTCCGGAAGAATGGGGGATCCCCACTCCACCTGCAGAGCTTCGGCCTCCCTGCCGCAGCGTTTGCTGACATCCAGCCACTTGTCACTGAAGGCGCCAGCCATGCAGTTCAGGACCTTGCGGGCAGTGAGATTGCGGACAGCGCCCTCCATCACGCCCCAGGCAGATGAAGTGCTGATGAATACCGGTCTTCCCGTGTTCAGGACCTGCCTCAGCATGGGCTGAATCTCCGCGTAAAGTTTGCGGAAATCCTCGCTGCGGTGGCCGATCATCGGTGATGTGAATGCTTTCCAGGTTCGTTCGTTAACCTCAACGGGTCCGGGGATGTAGAGCTTGGTGTGGGCCATGTATTGTGTGTGCTGTATCAGTCGTTCAGATACACTTTCTGATTGTGAAATTTTTCACAAGCTGCCTCGACTTGCAAGCAATCCTCACCAAAACAGCTCGGATTCAGCTTATTTTTTGTCCTTTTTGAGCCCGGTTCAGTTGTTCATCCAATCCACGAGGAGTCAGGAAAAAGGAGCCTGGCACCCCGGGGATCCACAAGAAAAATGTACCTGGCACCCTGTGGTGGCACCCTGTGGGATTAATGTCTGAGGCGGGAGCCGAGGTGGTAGAGGGCGGAGAAGAGTCCGAAGCAGACGGCGACGGCGATGAGTGCTGCGGCGGTGCCTTGCAAACGGAGGGAGTCAAATTCCCGGGACAGGGTCCAGCCGAGCTGGAGGAGGCACAGAAACGAAACCAGCCACAGGGTTGGCTTTCGTCCGATCTTTTTGACGATGATGGCGCCGAGCGGGGCACCGATGGCGACGACCGGCGCGGCAGCCAGCCAGTGGCCGAAAACCTCCGGGTTGAGGGATCCGGACAGCGTGCGGGTCAGGACACCGACAACCGAGGTCCATGCCATGAGGATGACGGACGAAGGAATGGCGATGCGGAGATCACAGCGGAAAACCAATACCAGGACGGCATAGAGTGCCAGATCGATTCCCACACCGAGGATGGAGGCGATGAAGGCCCCTGCCAGAAGGCCGGTCATTAAACCGGCGGCCATTTCTCTGGACCGGGTGGTGGGATGGATATTTTTGTAATCCGAGAACTCGTTGAGTTTCCAGATGTGCAGAAGGCCGAAGCCGGCCCAGAGCACGGCGAAGAAAATCTGGATGCCGAGGCTGCTGATGCGATGGCTGAGGAAGATGATCCCCAGGGGGGTGCCAACCGTGGTGCCTATCAGGGCCCAGCGGAGAATTCTCCAAGCCACCGGGTGTGCCAGGCAGACGATAAAAACCGAGGCACTGACCATACCGACGGATTGAATCGCGAAGCTGAAATCACGCCCGAGATCCGGTGGCTGGTCGAGAATGAGGGTCAGAACCGGGAAGCCGATAGTGCCTCCGCCCATGGGGGTGGATCCGGCGAAGTAGGATCCGATGGCCATTGCCAGAGCCATTTGCCAGTGATCACGAACCACTCCCCAGTGGTCACCGAGACTGACACCCGCAATCCATGATCCATAGACAAGTGCCAGCCATCCTGTGAGCAGCCGTACCCTGCCTGCGCTGATGCGGCTGCCTCCGTGACGCTCCGGCGGGGCATCATTTTCTGGATCTGCATCAGGGGAGTTCATTCTTCTCAATCAATATCAAAGGATCGCACTAACCGACGGGCCAAGCTGCCATAGATGGATTCGTTTGCAACTCTGCGCCCGCCTCAAGCTGAATGAGAGGAGTCAATACTTCCATGCGGAAACGATCCTCCGGCTATTGGATCCCATTTGTTTTTGGATCCCAGATCATAAATGAACAATCCCCACTTTCTGCACGGGCGGCCGATCCTGTGCAATATGCGGAAATTACTCAGTTTTTTCATTGATCTGCAGGATATTCAGGATGATACATGGAGGTGCAGGTCTGAACAGGAATCAAGGACCGCTCATGGAGTCAAATCATATGGAATACCGGAACCAGTCAGGATCCTGACAATTATTAGCGATTATCTGTATGTCGGCGGAATAGTGTGGTTCATCACGACATATCTGTTATCTTCCGCGGAGAACCTGCAGGGTTCTGCGGAGCTGATCATGGACGTGTTCACCCACAGGTGATGGACTGTCTTTCAGCCAGTGCGGTTCGAGGTGGACCGGGCACCAGCATTTGAAAGGGCAGAAGGCAATGTTTGAATACGAGATAGACACCAGACGGGAACTCGCCCTTTTGAAATACACCGGCGATGTGGATGATGAGGAGCTGATGAGGTCATTCAACTGCCTGATTGAGGCGGAGGGATTTAAACTGAGCTTTGATGTGGTGACGGACTGCAGGGCATCGCATGATTTTTTGACGGTCAACGTGACCCGCAGTCTTGCGACCCTGCTGCGGGAGCGTGAAGGGGTGGACGGCAAGTGGGCCAGCATCACTTCGAGCACCAGGGGAACTGCTCTGGCGATGTTATTTTCCCAGCAGGTACAGGGCGTGATCGAGCACCGGGTGTTTTCCTCGATTGAAGGCGCGTCCGGGTGGCTTCACAAGGACCTGAGAAAGTGCGGAATTTATATGCGCGAGCGGTCGGGTGAGGAGTCCGGAGAGGGCTGAAGCAGGTGCCGTTCCTGTTCAATGATTGGTTTGCCATCGAAAGCGGCAGCGTTTAAAAATCGGTCCATGCTGTGGAACAAGGTGGCTGTGCTCGGCCTGGGGCTGTTGGGAGGCTCCATTGGGCTGGGATTGAGAAAGCGCCAGGCCGCCGGAATCGTTGCGGCCTACGCACGGCGTGAGAAAACGGTGGCGGAGGGGCTGGCGGCAGGAGCCGCCGATGTGATTTCCACCGATCTGATGGAAGTGGTGGAAGGGGCGGATATCATAATTCTCTGCACTCCTGTCTTTCAGATGGGAAATCTGGCCGGGAGAATTTGCAGCGGGCTGAAGCCGGGAGCCGTTGTGACGGATGTCGGCAGTGTCAAGGGCTGCGTAATCCGTGATGTGGAGGAGCCGATCCGTCTTTGTGGAGGTCATTTTATTGGCAGTCATCCGATGGCCGGTTCAGAGAAAACCGGTGTTCAGTCAGCGCGGGCCGACTTACTGGTGGATGCCGCGTGCGTGGTGACGCCGACACCCCGGACTCATATGGAGTCCCTGCAGGTGCTGGAGGATTTCTGGAAAGCACTGGGGGCCAGGGTCCTTCGCATGGACGCGGCCACCCATGATGAACTGGTGGCGAGGAGTTCTCACCTGCCTCATGTCCTCTCAGCGGCCATTGCCCATTATGTGCTCGATCCGCGATGGCCGTCTGAACAACCGGGGTTGTGCAGCACCGGATTCCGGGACACCTCGCGGCTGGCCAGCGGTTCACCTGAAATGTGGCGCGACATCTGCCTTTCCAATCGCTCGGCAATTCTTCAGGCCCTGAATGAATGGGATGCCGAGTTGAAGGTATTTCGCGCCGCTCTTGAAGCAGCCGATGATCAGAAGGTCCTCGATTACCTCATATCGGCCAAGAGCCGGCGCGACAGCTGGGTCCAGTAAAGCCCGATTCCCTTTATTTCCCAATACCAATGCCAATGGAATTTTTCAGCAGACTTGAAATTGTCCCCATCCGATCTGTTCCGGAACGGCTGGAGATGAGCATCCCGGGCAGCAAGAGCCTGACCAACAGGGCACTCATTCTCGCTGCTCATGCACGCGGTAAGGTGACACTCCGTGGTGCGCTCTGGAGTCAGGACACCCGGGTGATGGTCGAGGCACTGCAGGCACTCGGGTATAAAGTCGATGTTCAGCGTGACGCCGATGAGGTCTGCAACCGGGTGATAATCATCGACGGCCTGGGGGGAAAAGTGCCACCCGGTGGAAGCCCCGAATCACCGAAGGAAATTTTCGTGGCCAATGCGGGAACAGCGGCACGGTTTCTGGTGGCCATGCTCTGCCTCGGGCAGGGGTGCTATCGGATTTCCGGGGTGCCGAGGATGCACCAACGCCCACAGAAAGCACTTTTTGAAAGCCTCCGTCAGCTGGGTTACCGGATCGACTCTGCCAATGATTTTCTCCCGGCTGTGGTGCATGGTGGCGGGCCTCGCGCCGGGTCTGTGGGTGTTTCAGTTGCCGAATCGAGTCAGTTTGCTTCCGCTCTGCTGTTGTCAGCGGCGGTTGGTCAGTGGGAGGTTGAGATCACTGACGGACATCCCGAAAACCTTCCCTATGTCAATATGACCCGGGAAATGGCGGCCGGCTTTCCCATGGACGGCGGTGACTATTTCATCGAACCCGATTCCTCCAGCGCGAGTTACTTCTGGGCAGCCGCATGGATGCTGGGAACCGGGCTTCGTATTCGGAACTGGCCCTCGTCCGACTGGCAGATTGATACCCGCTTTCCTTCGTTTCTGCCATTACCCCGGACCATTTCGCGGGAAACCGACCTTGGCGACAGTATTCTGACTGCGATTGCCTTGGCGCCATTTGCCGGTCAGGAGACAACATTCACCGATCTCGGGCGGCTTCGCGTTCAGGAATGCGAAAGGGTCCATGCCATGCGTGAAGAGCTGGGGCGGCTGGGCATCCGGGTCATCGAAAAAGGGGACACTCTGACAGTTTTTCCCGCCCCGGAGTCCGTTCATGGTGCCGAAATCGAGACCTACGACGACCACCGGATTGCCATGTCCATGGCCTTGACGGGTTTGAAAGTCCCCGGGGTGATAATCCGCGACCCGGGGTGTATTCGTAAGACCTTCCCTAATTTCTTTGCCCGGTGGGCGGCACCGCCGCCTGATGGATTGGGAGGCAAACTGAAGGATGTGGAGACCGGCCTCGTCATTGCTCCGGAGGAGTTGATTGTCCATTGATGGATCCACAAACTGGAATCGCTGCGACCGCGACAATAGAGCTTTTTAAGATAATTCCTTGAGCTGTAAGGGAGGCATGGGGAAAATTGCGGCGTGGACTCAACGGACAAAGTGGTTATCGCGGTCGATGGCACCAGCGGGAGCGGGAAGAGCACGAATTCCCGACTCGTCGCCTCATCGCTGGGATTCAACTACGTCGATACCGGCGCCATGTACCGAACTCTGGCGTGGTATTGCCTGGATCGCGGCATCGATGTGAATGACGAGGACGCTGTCAGTTCAACAGTCAGCACATGGGGGGCGCAACTGGCCGAAAGGGATCACGCTCTTCGACTTGAAGTGGATGGCTACTTTCCGGAAAAGGAAATCCGGACTGCCGCGACCAGCGCCGTGGTCTCCGCGGTGGCCTCCTACCCCGCAGTTCGTCAGTGGATGAAGGATATTCAGCGGAAGTGCCTGAGTTTCGGGTCGATGGTCATGGAAGGGCGCGACATCGGGTCCAATATCTTTCCCGAAACGCCTATAAAGTTTTACATGGACGCCAGTCTCGACGAAAGGGAACAGCGGCGGGCCGCTGAAGGCGTCATTGAGGACCTCGCCGAGCGAGACCGCAGGGACAGCCAGAGGAAAGCCAATCCACTGGTGGTTTCCGACGGGGCAGCCCTGATCAACACTTCCGGACTCACCCCAGATCAAAGCAGTGCCATGATGCTGGAATACATCAAAAAGAAATTGTCCGAGCAAGGTGGCCCGGATGCATCCTGAATCCCTCTAAATCCTCACATCCGCAGGCATAAAATGAGCGAACTGGAATCCAGAGAATCCGAAGGCGAAGGGTCTTCAACCCCGCGGGCACTGCAGACAACCGTCCATCGAAAGCCGTTTTATGATCTCTCGGCGCGGGTGCTCACCGGATTCTTCAGGATCTACTGCCGGGCAACATGGCACGGGAGAGAAAATGTCCCGGTCACCGGCCCGCTCATCATTGCCTCCAACCACGCCAGCTTTTTTGATCCACCCCTGATTGGATGCAGCCTTCCGAGGGAAATCTGCTACCTGGCGCGTGAGTCCCTCTTCCGATTCGGGCCATTCGCCAAAATTATCACCGCCCTGAATTCCATCCCCGTCGACCGCGACGGTGGAGGCGCCAGGGGCCTCAAAATGATCCTTGCTGAATTGATGGCAGGCAGGGGAATCCTCCTCTTTCCGGAAGGCACGAGGACCTCCGATGGAGAACTCCTTCCCGCACAGCCGGGCATCGGTCTCACTATCCTCAAATCGGACGCCCCGGTCGTCCCCGTCTACATCCAGGGCAGCTTCGATTCATGGTCCCGCAGGCACAAATTTCCGCGCCCCAAAAAAGTGTCCATCCACTTCGGAAAGCCGGTGGACTTCTCGGAAATGCGCCGTCAGTTCAGCGAGGCCGATCGTTCCTCCAAAAAGGGCTACTATCTCATGGCAGCCCGGAAAACTCTCGACGCCATCGCGGCCATCCGCGATGAGATTCGAAGCGGTAACCCCGCAAACTGATCCTTCCCCCCACCCGCCATTTCACCGGGCAACCCGACAATCCCCCGGTAAACGAACAAATTCGTATGCCTGCATGCCAGGAAAAACGAGCCTGACACCCGGTGAGTCCGGCGGTTCTACGAAGGATTTCGTGGCTTAGGAATATGGAGCCTGACACCCCGGAGAGATCAGGGAAAAGGAGCCTGTCACTTTTTGAGGATATTCCAGGGGAAGTAGTAGAAGGCGAGGACGGGGATGAGGGAGTAGTGGTCGAGGTTGAGGCC
>JAUIAG010000439.1 GCA_030425355.1 Verrucomicrobiia bacterium | reverse complement strand
CCGGCCTTGAGGGCCGGAAATTTCTGATGACCATGCACGGGGCTTTCTGGGAATTTCCACAAGACTTTTCCGCAGGCACAACAGGAGGAATCCGGCCGCTCTCAAATTACCTGAAGGTGGTCGGGGACTTCTGCGAATGGCAGGACATGATTGTGCTCGGATGTGACGACACCGCCCGCAACGAGTTTCTCAACACCCGGAAGGCCAAAGGGAAAATTGCGGCTCCCCAATCCCAGTCCAATCTGTGGTTTGTCGAAAAGGACCGTATTGATGGGTTCGGGCCGGTTATCGGCCGGGGTGCTGTGTGGCTTCGCGATGAAGTGAGCCGGGGGGAAGTTTCCGATCCCTACCTCATCCACGGTTACGACAGGAAGGGACTGCATCTGCATCACGCGTCCGACAAGGTTGTGTCCATTTCGATCGAGGTGGATCCGGATGGATCGGGAAACTGGCGTTCATTCCGGACCCTGACTGTGGCACCTGGCGGATATCGCTGGGAACCGGTCAATTTTCCTGGAGTCTGGCTGCGACTTAGAGCAAACACCGATATCGAAGGGGCCACTGCGTTTTTCAACTTTGCAAATGCAGACAACCGACCGGACGAAGCCGCACCAGTTTTCAACGGCCTTGCGACCCCTGAAGCCACGCGGTCACTGAACGGCGGAATTATCAGGGCGCGGGGGGAAAACACACGATCGCTGCACTTTGCTTCCATCACCCTCAACGGGAGCGGGGAAAGGATCGAAGGCTATTACGAAATGAATGGCGACATGAAACTCCGCAGAGTTGATGCTCCTGACACACGGAAGTGGCTGGTGAACAATGCAGCCATCCCTGCAGGGGTTCTGGTCGAGGACCAGGCGTCCATTCTCTTTGTCGACGATTCGGGAAACCGCTTCCGACTCCCCCGTTCCGGAGATGCGCACAACACAGCCTCCGGTCCGCTCGGTCCGCAGCGCGTCGATCGGGAAGTGAGCACCGAAAGGGACCTCTTCAACTGCGGAGGGACATTTTTTGAATTACCAGCGGAGAATGCGGGAGGATTTTCAAAGGTCCGGCCAGTCGCCACACACAACCGACGGATCATTGACTATTGCAGCTACCGTGGACTGCTTGTCATGTCCGGTATCGAAATGACGGAGGAGGCACACGCCAACCCGCATATTATCAAATCCGATGACGGCCATGCCGGGCTCTGGGTGGGTGCAGTGGATGACCTGTGGCAATTTGGAAAACCCCGTGGCAAGGGCGGGCCGTGGATGGCTTCCAGAGTTCAGGAAGGTGAAATCTCCGACCCGTACCTGATGACCGGCTATGATAGGAAATCCATGGTGCTGACATCCGACTCGGAAACAACCATCACAGTTCAAGTTGACCTCGATGGATCCGGCCATTGGGTCGACTACAGGGATTTCAGCGTGACAAGAGGCGCAGTGGCCACACATCGGTTCGATGACTCATTCCATGCCTACTGGATAAGATTCAAGTCGTCACGGAGTGCCACCGTCACCGCCCAGCTTAACTACAACTGAACACGGGGGCATCCCGTCAGACTCAGGTGAGAATGATTCTGACTGTTGTCACAAAGTGAAGCGCCATGGAGAAGAATGTGCAGAGCATGGCTCCGGCAGCCGTGTTTCCCCCCCGTGCCCGCTTCAGCAGCTGAGCCACCACAAGGGCATTCATGAAAAACAGCAGAAACCACAGCGGATAAAAACCTGCCTCGATGCCATGCCGCATCCACAGCGGGAATCCGCCCTCATTGGTCCAGAATATTGGGTTTTCTTTATGTCCAGCTGCCACGAACAGCATGAAGCTGACGCACAGACAGATCAGGCCTCCCAGGGAATTCCTCACTAATCCCGGAAAGGCCCAAAGCATTGAACTTTGGTTCATAAAAGCCTCCACGGTGAACATCGGCAGTAGCCGGAACCGTGTGAAACATAATTTCTCCGGATGGAACTGCGTGAGGCCTGAAACCACTGGGAATGAACCGGAAGCAGATGTCAGGAAAATTCGGAAAATTTCCTATGGCTGCTGCACCGTCTCGAATGGTGAATGAATTTTTTCAGCCATGTCATTGACCGGCAGCTCGACCACCCATGGCATTCTGGTCGGGGTCTGTGGATACTCCACCGGATTCAGTGATATAGTCTGCTCAAAATGGCCGACGCGACACAGACCCTGCTGGTCTTCGCAGAAGTAGGCGATGCCTTCCACCACAAAGGATGAAGTGGGCTTGAAGTCCTCATCCACCAGGACGGAAACCGGGATGGTGAGAGTAAATTCCTGTGAATCATATGGAATCCCGCCTTCGTTTGGCTCGATGTCCTCGACCGGTACCGCCAGCGGGCCGGAAGCAACTCTGACTTTCCAGCGGGACTGCGAAAGCTGATTCAGCTTGTACCCTTCCGGAAGCCGGACCTTGAAGCGGATACTCAATTCCTTTCCCGCGCCGGGAGACGGGTCAAAATTGAATTCGACGGGCTCGGATTCTCCGGCCACATCGGAGAAACCTGTCAAAGCAATGGTTCCGGGTTCGTAGGGCTCAAGAGCCTCGGGAACACCTTTCAGAATAAGAGTGGAGACCTTCTCCGACTCAAGATTCATGACGCGAATGCGGTGATTGTTCGTATCGGCGACATAAACAAGTTTTCCATCCGGATGGAGAGCAAATCCCGAGGGCTCGGAGAACTGAGCCTCGCCGAAATCCCCATCCCTGTAGCCGGCGCTTGTACCGCCAGTGATTGAAATGAGAGTGCGCCCATGAGGGTTGACCTTCCTGATCTTGTGGTTGTATG
>JAUIAG010000438.1 GCA_030425355.1 Verrucomicrobiia bacterium | reverse complement strand
TGATAAAATTCTGGTTATGGAAAATGCCTACTATTCAGTCATCAGTCCTGAAGGATGTGCCGCAATTCTTTGGAAGGACAGAGCTGCAGCACCACAGGCTGCAGAGGCGCTGAAAATAACAGCACAGGACCTGCTTGAGCTGAAGATTGCTGACGAGATCGTGCCTGAGCCACTCGGTGGTGCTCATGTGAATCCGAATTACGCGGCCCAGAATCTCAAGAAAGCCCTCGTATCAAACCTGCAGCAACTCCGAAAACAGAAGGTTCCTCAACTCCTGAAAAAGCGATACGAAAAATACCGCTCCATAGGCCATTACGAGGAAGTCCCACTGAAATCCTGAAATTACCATGGATGAGCTCTATCCATTATGCTTTAAACCCATATTCAAGGAAAGAATCTGGGGTGGCCGCTCCATTGAACGCCTCTATAACAAAAACCTTCCGGCTGATGTGCCCATCGGTGAGTCATGGGAGATATCAGACCGACCGGAGGATGCCAGTGAAATAATTAATGGCCAGTTTAGGGGAAAGACTCTTACCTGGATGATGCAGAATCATGGTCCGATGATGATGGGCCACTCCACGTCTCTGAATGGCAGGTTTCCCCTCCTGGTGAAAATATTGGATGCACAGGAAACATTATCCGTTCAGGTGCACCCTCCGGCTGAAAAGGCTGCCATACTGGGCGGTGAACCGAAAACAGAGATGTGGTTTATCACAGAGGCCTCAAGGGGAGCCTCATTATTTGTCGGATTAAATAATGGCGTTTCCAAAGATCATTTCATCGAAAGTATCAATGACGGCACTGTTGCTGACTGTCTATTCAGCCACCACGTCAAAGCTGGAGATTGTATGTTTCTTCCCAGTGGAAGGCTTCATGCCATTGGTGCAGGTAACGTAATATTCGAGATTCAGCAGAACTCGGACACCACTTACAGGGTTTTTGACTGGAACCGGGCCGGGCTGGACGGGAAACCAAGAGATCTACACATTAAGGAGTCAATTGAATCGATTGATTTCGAGGATTTTGAGCCGCCACTTGCCACATTTGATATTCCTTCAAATCTCTTGCCTGACGCGATGAGGATTGTCGACCATGAGTTATTCAAAGTTGATCACGCAACCTGGTCAGAAGGTTTTCAATTTGATCTTCCGCGTCTGGATCGTCCAATCGTCCTCGGTATGCACAGCGGGCAGTTGGCCATTGAATCAAATAATCACACGGTAAACCTCGGGCCCGGTGAATTTGTCCTGATTCCTGCTGCGTGCAGAATGATCAGAATGACTGTAATCTCCGAGCCAGCTCAGTTCATTGTCTCAATTCCTCAGTGAAATTCTGACTTTCGAATGCTGCGTGATATGGGATGGGGTTTTAATCCACCTCTGCGTATTTATTTTTCTCCCTGGATACATTTCTGTAGCTGTATAAGCCCTTAAAATAAGTCCCGGGCACACGGCTACCAATCTTTTTCCGGGTTTTGCTGAGGAATTCTCTTTTCGCCATGTAGAAACTCCTGAGCCATTCTCTTGGGCCTATGGCCAATCCTTCTGAAAAAAATCGATTCCTCTTTAGCAGGATTTGACCGGTATCCCTGGTTCCACCCGATCGATTCGCCCCGACTGAAGTTGCAGAGGCTTTGTTTCCATGCGGCTTGACCAAGTTAAGAAAGGCATTTAATGCTTGAGGACCTTTCTGAGAGGATCCTTCTCCTGAAACAATAAATTCGATCCCGCTTCGACACTTCACATCACCCTGCAGGGCGAGATGCAGGCTGCTCCATCTGTATGTGCCCACTTCGTTCTCGAGACCGGCTCGGACCGGGTTCAGTGCAATATACGCCGCAACTTTCTGAAGAGCATTCTCCGAATCGGCCAGAAGCAGGCTTTTGAACCTCTCCTCCCATAGCGTGCCCCTTCTGTTGTTTATCCTGTTGTATTTGCTCGTAAAGCTCTGCTTGATGTCCTTGACAAAGGCCGAAAGACTGGTCATTCGATCTGCCATTTTACTGTAAAAATTGTCGTGAGCCTCACCGTGGTCACAACCGTCAATTTCTAAAAGCTCATGCTTTTTATTCTCTATAAATTCCGGAGTGTAAATGTGACCAAGCCTTTCCCAGATCTCACTGTGCGATAGAGGAATTTCATCCTTTCCGGGAACCCGGAGAAGCAAGTGGAAATGATTTCCCATAAGGCAGAAGAACAATACTTTCACCATGGAAAAGGATTCATACCTTCTGATAATCTGCAGAAACACCTCTTTTTCATCATCTCCGAATATTTTCCTTCTGTCGACAACCCGGCTCACCACATGAAAGTATTGAGTCCGGTCACGCATTATCTGTGCACTCCTTGGAGTTCTCATACACGCTCCTTATTCTCATCTAACACTACACAAGACTATTGAGTTCCTCTACAGCAATTTGTGCTGAATAGCAAGAAAAATTTGAGAATAAATCCATTCCGGCTATGCTCCAGGAATGGAAGAAATGGTGAAAGTGGCAAGTTCCGAGTCCTTGAAACCCGGTTTGGGGCTACTGGTGAGGGTCGGAGAACAACGACTCGCTGTTTTCAGGGAGGCCGACAAGATATACTGTGTGGATGATATGTGTCCCCATGCGGGAGCATCCCTTGCACAGGGAACCGTCTGCCAGGGAGTCATTTATTGCCCCTGGCATCAATGGGGCTTTCAGGGAAAAGATGGGAAATGTGTCACCGGTTCAATCTGGCATGTCGACTCCTATCGCGTCGTTGAGAAAGACGGCGCAGTCTGGGTCAGCATAAGTCCATCCGATGATAAGTAGACAAATGGGGACAGG
>JAUIAG010000073.1 GCA_030425355.1 Verrucomicrobiia bacterium | reverse complement strand
GGGATTGAAACTTGGCGGAAGGATATCGCGCGAACCGGGGGAGGCATTGCGTCTGCCGCTGCCAGGCAGCGAATTGGAGGAACTATCGCGGCGTGTGCCCGCCCCGTGCCGGTCCCATGAGTTGATACCGGCTCCGCCGGGAATGTGCTGGGGTTTGTTTTCTCCCGGGGCTCCCTCATCAGACGCCTCATCATCGTGAGAGGAGAGATGGCCGTTTTCGGAAATCTTCCCGGTCCCCGGGGAACTCCCCCCGGCCCTGCCGCGTCCGGCAGATGCATGAACCTCCTCCGGAAGAACTTCGTGCGCAACAACCTGAAACTGGATTGTGACAAACTTGCCGAGCGTCTGCCCCACAACGTCAGTCAGCAGCCCGAAGTAATTGTCGCGCAGCCAGTCCTCGAAAAAGTTATTCGGGATGCCCAGCACGACGGTGTCATTACTGAACTCCACCATCCGTATCGGGGCAAACCACATCCCGTATATCTCCTCGTTGAGGAGACTTTTCAGTTTCTGCTGGGTGCGGGACCACAGTTTTTCCGGGGATTCATGCATCAACTTCAAATTCCTGTAACCTGTATATCGATTGACAATGGCTCGCAGAATGGCGTGTTTATCACACCATACCGGCCAAAATACTTAAACTTCCAATGTTCCGAAAAACTGTTGAGCTGAAACAACAGCACCGGACGGGTTGTGCGTTTCCGGGAGCTGCCAGCTCCCGTGTGTGTATGTGGTGCAGGAACTTACGATGCAGGATCCTTGCGGAACTGCAGCCTGACCCGCTGAGCGATTTGGAGTATTAGGCAAGTTGGTTGCCTGTGCAAAGCCAAACCTGTTACAGATTTATCCCCGAGTTATTAACAGTCCCGGCACAGTCTGAAAATCCCCCCGCATGCCCCGGTTTATGTCACAATTTTGTATCATCCTGCGGCAGAATTAAAATCCCGGCGACTCGACAAACTCCGGGGCAGTGAATAACTTCGGAGACAGTGAGTGCGGACAAGACCGAGTATCTCAGTTTCTTTCTGTCTGAGCTGATAGCCATCCCCAGTGTCAATCCGGCGTTTTCAGCCCCCGGCGAAGGGCATTATGGCGAACAGCGAATTGCCGGGTTTCTGGAGGAAAAAGCGGTGAAAGCCGGGCTTTCCGTGGAAAGACAGCCGGTTGTCGACGGGAGAGAAAACCTTCTGGTCCGTCTGCCATCGCGCTCGCGCCATCCGGAACGCCGCATCCTGATGGCGCCGCATCTGGACACCGTGAGTATCCATGATGAGCGGCAGCTGCGGCCCGCAGTCCGCGACGGGAAGCTGCATGGCCGCGGAGCCTGCGACACCAAAGGCAGTGTGGCCGCCATGTTTCAGGCCCTGCTCGATGTGGCGGAGAAGACCGGCGGACTCGGGAAGACGGAGATTGTTTTTGCCGGGCTCGTGGACGAGGAATGCCAGCAGCTGGGATCGAGAAAACTGGCCTCGGTTCTACCCCGGATGGACCTTGCCATCATCGGCGAACCCACGGAGTGCCAGTGCGTGACCGCGCACAAGGGAAACCTGTGGCAGCGCATCACTGTCCGCGGCCAGTCGGCCCACGGCGCGCAGCCGCACCTCGGAATCAACGCCATAGCAGGCATGGCCCGGCTGGTCACCGCCCTTGAGGAAAGTTATGTCCCCTCGCTCGCACGGACACGCCACCCGCTGCTCGGATCACCGACCCTGAATACCGGAACGATCCGGGGCGGCACACAGGCCAATATCGTCCCCGACTCATGCCATATCGAGGTCGACCGACGCACTCTTCCCGGTGAATCCATGGAATCGTTCCGTCAGGAAATCCTCAAGGTCGCCGAATCACTGGATGTGGAAATTGAGTTCGAGGACGCGAAAGGAGTGGAATGCCCGCCCATGGAAACGGACCCGGTTATCCCGATGGTCCAGTCCTTCATGCAGGCCACCGGCAACAGCCGGCCTCTGGGGGTGAATTACTTCTGCGACGCCGCCATCATCCGCACCACCGGAACCCCCTGCGTGGTCTTCGGACCGGGAAATATCGACCAGGCCCACACAGAAGATGAATTCATTGAAATCGGATCCCTGATCAAGGCCCATTCCCTGCTGACCGGATTTCTCATGCAGCAGCCGTGACATGAAACAGTCCCCCAGCGAAAACGCCGCCTTCTTCCGGGCATCCGGATGGCTGGTCACCGCCACAACCCTCGGCGGCGGTTTCATGTTCCTCGTTCAGGTCGTCGCGATCCGATGGCTCAATGACGAGGACTACGGACTCATGGGGACTCTTTTCCAGGCTCTCAACCTCTCCATGATTCCGGCCCTTGGCCTCCAGACCGTCTTCGCCCAGCAGGCTGCCGCCGCACAATCCGGGCCGCAGAGGACACTCCTCCACATCACCGCCCGCAACGTGCTCACCGCCACCGCCATCCTCTGGAGCATGGCCGCCCTCATCCTCCTCCTCACTCAGAAAGACCTCGCCGCCCACCTCAAATCCGACCGCCTCCTTCCCCTCTGGCTGACACTGGCAGCAGCACTCCCACAATTATGGCTGCCCGTATGGATGGGAATTCTCCAGGGCCAGCAGAAGTTTTTCTGGTTGGGAAATGCGCTGGTTTTTAATGGCTTCGGGCGGTTTTTGGCGGTGTGTGTTTTTCTTGGGGCGATGCGAAGCGGTGTGGAAGGGGCTGTGGGGGCTGCCTTGATTGGATTCAGCGGGTCTTTGGTTCTGTGCTGGATCAAAGCGGATAATCCGGAGAGGGGTGTGAGTGAACCGGTGGATTTCCGCTGGGGGGGATGGCTGAAGCAGCTGTTGCCGCTGATGCTTGGTCTGGGGTCGTCGACCTTTTTTCTGGGCTATGACATGATTGTGGTCCGGGTGCATTTTGCTGATGAGGCGCTGACCGGGCATTATGCGATGGCCGGACTTTTCGGGCGTGGACTGGTGATCTTCACCATTCCGATTGCGCAGGTGATGTTCCCGAAGGTGGTGAGGCTGGCGGGAACCCGGCAGGGATCGGGCAGGGTTCTGCTCCACTCACTGGCGGCAACGGCAGCCCTTGCGGTGTTCGGGTCCCTGGCGGTGACCGGACTCTGTCTGCTTGCTTCAGCGTGGCTGGACGGACAGCCTGCACTGAACATCGCCGGTCTGACAGCCATCAGAGATTCGCTGGGTGAGGCGGCCGGGGAGAAGATCCGGAACGTGGTCACCATGGGGCCGTGGTTCATGTGGAGTATGACGCCGCTGTGCATTGCCAACGTCCTGATAAATCACCTGATGGCAGTCAGGGCCTATCAGTATTTCTGGATGCTGGTGAGTGTGGCGGTGGCTTACGGATTGACTCTGGCGGTGGCAACTCCCGCATCGCCGGTGGCCGTGATTCAAATGATCGGCCTGTTCAGCCTTCTGCTGGCTGGAGTCTCGGCCATGGCCGTGGTCCGGAACAACAGAGTCAGTCAAACCAGCGTCGCGCCGGCGAATGGAAATGGAGCTTCCAGGGAGCAGAAATGATCCATTGATTTGGCCCGCAAACTGTGTTCTGTTTGGAGATATGGCAGTTGTCACATCAAAGGACCCAATTTTTGACAAGACCGTGGAACTCTGCAGAGAGATTCTGGACCACCCGAAATTTTCCGGGATGCAGGAAACCATCCAGGCGTTTCTTAACAACGCAGACACGCGCGCTGCTTACGAGAACGTCATCCAGCTCGGCGACCAGCTCGATCAGAAGCAGAACAACGGCACTCCACTGACGCAACCCGAGATTGATGCGTATGAAGCCGAGCGCGACAAACTGCTGGCGGATCCGATCGCCAGCGAGTTCCTGAAAGTGCAGCGCGAAATCCACAAGGTTCAGGAAACCGTCAATCAATACGTGGCCAAGACTTTCGAACTGGGCAGAGTGCCCGAGGATTCTGATTTTGAGGAGGGCTCCTGCGGCCCGAGCTGCGGGTGCTCCTGATGCGGTGCCATCGCCGCCCCGCCCTTTCCAATTCCCCTGAGCCACCAGGCCAGGGGATTTTTTTTTCGTTTGCGGCGTGCGGCACCCGGCCCATGGTGCCTGGCACCATTCGAATGACTCAGAACTCAGGAAAAACGAGCCTGGCACCGGATGGCCGGATGAGCAGCGGGTCAGAACGGGAGACCTGGCTGGTCCAGCTCGAAGGCGAGTTTGAGAAAGAACGGCGATGAGTCGGGAGTCGGGATGGAAATGGTGGTTTCCACGGCGGGCTGACCGGAGGCGGTTTCCACGAATCGCTGTTCGACGGTGTACTCTGAAGTCTCAACATCCGTCCAGATTTTCAGATCGCTGGAGGATTCCAGTTCGATTTCAATTCCATCAAGGTATGGGTTGAGGAAGGTGGTGAGCTGAAGTGTGGCCCCGCCCGGGGTATTGGAAATGTGCACCGACGGCACCGATGAGGAATCCGCAGGATTGGTGCCCCGGAGGAATTCCGAATAGTTATCGAAATCATCGAGATCGGGATCGGCTGTTCTGAGGAGATTTTCGGGATCCGTTTCCGGGTCTTCGAAGAATCCGCTTATCCAGGCGTCAAAGAGAGAATCTTCATTGAGAGAGGCGGGAGAGAAGAATGCGGAGCCACCGTCTCCGACACAGAGGAATCCCTCTTCGGACATGGCGAATCCACGGGGTCGTCCGGCGAGGGGTGCGCCAACCAGTTCCCACTCCCGGCCGTTATCGGAGGCCACATAGCGGAAGTCCTGGTTGCTGATGAAGTCGGAATGCACTCCGATGAATCCGGTTCCGGAGGCGCGGATATGGCCCACGCCGCGCAGAAGCCCCGAGCCTTCGGCCCCGAGCGGCTGAAATTCACTGAAGGTATTTCCTCCATCGGTGGAGATGAGACCATTGTCGGCTCCGATGGCGACGATGATGGATTCAGGGGCGTTGATGGAGATGGCGGTGAAGGTGAATTTCGGGTCATTCCGGAGGATTTGCCACTGCAGACCGTCTGTTGAGTTGGCGAGGACCCCGGTGGTCGTCACAGCGAGGAGCCTGTCACCGGACCAGACCATCTGTTCGATGGTGAATGCGGGGACCATGGTTCCACCGGACTGCCACTGATAGCCATCCGGGCTGGTCCAGACTCCCCCGTTTGCCGTGATGGCTATCCACTGGTTTGAGCACCATTCAACCTGAACAAATCGTTGATTTGAAACAGTGAATCGCTGGTCGCCGGCGAAGATCCGCGTCCAGTCCCGACCATTTTCCGACACGATAAATCCGTAGGCCCAGAGGTTCTGATCAAAATCAAAGAGCTGCCCACAGGCGACAAACATTCCACCGGCATAGTCGACGTCTGTAAAAAAGCCGCCGGAGGGGACATCGGTGAAATTCCGTCCGTCGGCGGAGTACCGGACCCGCTCGCCGACCACCACAAAAAGATCCCCGGCGTATTCGGCATCCATCATGGTTCCTGTGGTGAGGATATCCACCGGTTCAGCCTGATCGAGCGGATCAAAAACATGGACTTCCAGTCTGTTGGTATGGGTGTTGCCGAAGAACCCGTTGGCTTCCGCGCGGATTTCATAGCGTCCGCTGGCGAGCCACGTTTTGCGGATGGTTTCCCCGAGCCGGCTCCTGTTCTCTCCTGAGAGATTCCAGCGGACAATTCCGGGTTCAACAGCGTCCTGGTAGGACTGGAATATGAAATCGGCTGGAATCCGGGCAGGCACGGCGGGTATTCCACGAATGAATCCCGCGGGTTGATCCGGGAGTGGCCCCTGAGGACGGAAGCGCACCTCGAGGTCCATGAACTGCCGCTGCGAGTCCGGTTCGGTTCCCCGGGCAACCGGGGTCACCCAGAAGTTGCGGTCGGGGTTTTCGAAGCTCCGCCCGAGGTCAAGCGGGGCGTCTTTCTCAAGCTGGGGTGAACCGGGTGTTGAATCCAGAAGCAGCGACCAGGAGGATCCGCTCTCCATGAAGAGAAGTGATCCCTGGGAAAGAGGCAGTTCACCGGGCACCTGTTCGCGAAAACCGACCCAGTAGGTGCCATCGGAAGCGGGGATTCGAAGAGCCTGTGTCACCCCGCGCCATGGGCTGTCAAAGCTGTGGATCCTCACCCTTCGGTCGGTCATGGCCACTTCCACCTCATCCGGATCCAGCCACCCGGCCATGTTGAGAAGTATGGGATTGGGGGAATGGTATGACTCACGCCCGGCCCCCATCACATCCCATGGCGAACCGTATTCAATCACCTGGGCGTCATCGCTGATGATGAGGCCATTGGAGGTCTGGAGCCGGGAGGCATGCCCGGGCCCGAAATTGTGGATGATTTCATGGACCAGCACATGAGGGTCGAACTCCCGGATGATCTGACTGTTCGCGCCGGCGAGTCCTGCCCAAATCCATTCCGAGTCTGGCAGGTCCTCACGGGTGATGCAGACGACATGATATTGATAATTGCCGACCGGCACACCGGAAGCGGCGGCAACGCTCAATGCATCCTCAATCAACTCCGTGGTGAGATCATTGGTCTGATAATGGGACAGGGTCTCAGGCATCCGGAGAACCGCATCGAGGATGTCGCCTTTGATTCCCTGACGCCCGCCTGAAAAATCACTGATCCACTGATTGGCAGCGCCATTGACCAGAGCAAAGAGCTGCTCACCGGGAATCGGGTCCCCGACCGCATCGGAAAAATCCACCCGCAGATACAGGTATGTTCTGATCTGATCCGCGACAGGGAGAGGAACAACATTATTCCGGTTTGCCACATCCATGCGCACGGGATTCGAAGCCCCGGTTCCGGAAACCATCCGGAACGGACTGGATGAAACCTCAAGGCTCCGGATAAACTCCCTGGACGGATCCAGACTCAGATCGGGAGATGATCCATAGACCCCATACGCCATCACAATGGCCGGAAATGATGCCACAATCCAACGCCTGAAAATGTTACGCGCCTTTTTCATCCACATGTTAATCTGCGTCACAACCCGTTTGATGGTAACTAAATAAATGAAAATTCCGCTTCGTGCGGGCACTGTGGATGAAATATCGGTAAAATCTCTTGAGTCCTAGTGGAAATCCCTCCGAAGATCGTGCGCGGGGATTCAAGACAACTGAACGGGGACCAACGGGGATGGACAGACCTATGGCTGGAAGAGACAAGCGACAAAATGGAATGGCTCTGTGGAGTCATTTGAACATCCTGGATCTGGACGCACCGCTGGTTGCCATGGTGTGGCAGGAGGCGGCTGCCTTCTCGATGGGTGCCCAGCTGAACTGGATGCACAGGATCCTGGTGTTTCTGGCGGTCTGGGTGGTGTATTGCACGGACAGGCTGCGGGACGTGGGTGATGCCCGGCGGCCGGCGGCGGCCGGAACACGCCGCCATCAATTTCATTGGAAGCACCGGTTCCCGCTGCGGCTCGCCTGTCAGGCGGTTGGGGCAGTGGCCGTACTGCTCGCCCTTGCCACGCTCAATTCCCCGGGATGGACAGGTGCCTGCTTTGTCTTCGGGCTCACCGCTCTTCATTTTCTGACAGCCCACAACCCTGGTCTGCAAAAGGCCTTCCCGATCCGGAAGGAGATTCAGGTTGGATTCATATTTGCTGCCGGGACGCTGGTTCAGCCCTGGTCGCTGAGGCAGACTGACAATCCGCATGTGTTCTGGGTGTGGCTGTGCCTTGGGCTGGTGTTTTCGGCCAATTGCCTGTGGGTATCGTATTGGGAAGGGGACATGGCCAAAGGAGCACGCCGGGGGATCTTCATTTTCACCTGGGTCGGCACGGTGACCACGCTTTCCATGACGGCGATCGGGTGGCAGCTGGACATGGGTTGGAAGGCGTCCGTCTCCGGTATTGTGCTGGCCCTGAGTTCGGTGCTGATGCTGCTGATTGACGGACCGTTCCGGAAACGCCAGCGCACATGGAAGCAGTCCATGGCGGATGCGGTTCTATTCGTCTGCCCTCTGGCTATACCGGTTGCCAGGATTCTGACCTGATGCATGCCCTGAACCGCAACGCTCTGCGGGTAGTCAGCGGCGCGCTGATCGGAATTGCCGCCGGGGCCACCGCCATTTTTTTCTTCAAGCTCATCCAGAGCGGGTTTTCCAGACTTTACGGAGCACTCGTCGAATTGCCGCTCTGGGCATTCGGGTGCATCAGCCTGACCCTGATTCTTATTGCAACCCGCATTGCATCGTGGCTGACGCTGAGATGGGCACCCATTGCCGCCGGAAGCGGGGTGTCGCAGATGAAACTTATCTACTGGCGGGACCAGGGGGTCATCCCATGGAAAGCCACAGTTGCCAAGTTCGTATCATGCGCGCTCGGCCTCGCCGCAGGCATAGGCCTCGGCCGCAGGGGTCCCAGTGTGTTCATCTGCTCCGGAGTGGCCAGCCTTGTTTCGGAAGCCCTCAAAGTCCCTTCAGGCGACCGTCGGCATGCCTGTGCGGCCGGTGCCGCCGCCGGCCTCGCCGCGTCCTTCAACACTCCGCTGGCCGCAGTGACTTTCTTCCTCGAAGAAGTGCTCGAAGATCTCAACAGCCGCCGCCTCGGCATAGTCCTCCTGGCCTCAGTCATGGGAGCCGCCGTGCTCCACATCACAATCGGAGACCATCCGGTCTATCCAATGAATGACCTGAAAACATTTCCCGAAAAACTCATTCTGCCTGCCGTCGCAGTGGCCCTTTTCAGCAGTTTTGTCGGCGTGGCATTCATGAAGTCGATTTTGTGGCTGCGGGGTCTTTCGAGCCGGTGGCAGAAGATGCCCTACTGGCTTTACCCGATGACCGGAGCCACACTTGGGTGGGCCATCGCGTTTTCGATTTACTGCTGGTCGGGCACCACGGGACTTTTCGGGACGGGCGATCCTGAACTGAACCGCATCCTGAGTCACCAGGTCGCCTCGGCTGCCGTGTGGCTTCTCCTGGTGGGAAAGCTGCTTTCGGTCTGCCTGTATTACGGCTCCGGCGGCTGCGGGGGAATCTTCGGACCACTGATTTTCCTTGGAGGAGCATCGGGATATGCGCTGGGGGCGAGCCTCAATGAATTGATCGACCTCGGGCCGGATGCACCGGTTGCCATGGCAGCGCTGGGGATGAGTGCGTGTTTCAGCTGCGTCGTCCGTGCCCCGATCACCGGCATACTGATGCTGTTTGAGATGACGCACTCATTTGCCCTGTTGCCGCCATTGATGATCACCACACTGATCAGTCAGGCCATTGGAAAGAAATTCACCTCGCGGAATATCTACGATTCGCTGCTCGCCCAGTCAGGGAATGATCCGGTGCGCTTTGTCCCTCCACGTGATTTTGACCAGTGGCATGCGCGTCCGGTCGCCATTCTCGCCAATCTGAAACCGGTGGTGCTGAACTCCCTGGATCAGGAAAATATCCGCACTCAACTCGACACCTATGCTTATCAGTGTTTTCCTGTCGTCCAGGACGGCCTCCCGACGGGCGTGGTCAGAAGGCCTGAACTGGTCCGGGCCCTCGAGACCGGATCAAAACCAGCGCTTGAAAAAGCGCACTCGGTGAATCCGGCCACATCGATCCGCGAGGCCCAGATGAAGATGCTGAACAGCGGCAGCAATTTTCTGCTGATTGTGGATTCCTCAAAAGGCCGGTTATTGGGGGTGCTCACCCTTCACGACATTCTGCGCGCCGTGATGAATCGTCCGTCAGGATGAAGCCGCATCCAGTTGTCGACCGTTCGCTGCCGGGATTGTCAGGGGCGAACGTCGGCCCGGGACGCATCTGAAAGCACCCGTATGGATCTGATACCGACGGGAGAGGGTATGTGGTGACGGCCGAAGATGGCGTGTTCCATGAAGAGCCCGGTCCCGTCAAGACGGTGCAGAGCGGCCTTGATCATCTCGTTGCTGTAGAACTCGAGGACCGAATTCTCGCCGCGATCCCGCGGCACCTTCCATTCGGTCGCACGGAAATGAATGGAGTGGATGTCGCCGAGCTGCAGCTTTCGCGTGGAGCTGTTGGCAAGGAACATGGAGGCCGAGCCGTTGCGAAGTGAACTGAGCGAGCCCTTGAAGGTTTCCCCGTCCTCAGCCTGGATCACATCCGTGCGATAGCGGACCTGACGGTCATTGGTGGAGTCGATGATGCCGTTCCATTTCCGCACGACCACACTGCCCAGGCGGATGCTGCCCATTCCCTGATGCACTATCCGAATGGCACCTCCTTCCCCGAAAAACCCCTGTGTGTCCCTCCATGTATGAACCCGCTGATCATCCACGAGCAATGTCACCGTGGCCGTCCGCGAATTGCTCAGAATAGTGAATTTGGCCTGTGTTTTCTGATTGAGGGTCGGGATGAAGGCATAACCGAGCTGTCTTATCGGATCATCCTTGTTGATGGATTGGAGGCGTGCCGACTGCGAACCAATCTGAAGACTGTAGAACGGCCCGAAATCCGGTTCGTTCTCCTTGTCGGCAAGGCGGATGGGCTGCAGGTAATCCGTGTAGAGAGCGACGGCGAAGTTCAGTGTTCCCTTCCACGCCGCCTCTATTTCAATGGACGAAAGCGGGGTCAGTCCGACATCTCTTGCAATGGAAGCGGCTTCTGTGGCGTAGAAGGCGTTGCGGTTGTACCGCCACTGGCCGCCCTCCCCCTGCTCCAGTCTGACGTCGCCGCGGGTCCATCCTTCCATGGTATCCGGGCCGCGATAGAGCGCTTCTGAACCGGAGTAGTTGGGATAAATGGATTCCACGAATTTCCTCGGCACGGAGATGGTCCCGGTGAGCTGGCTGCGGAGCGTCACGGCAGAATCAGTGATCTCCTCCAGGAAACCGTCCAGGGTTTCACCGGTGGTGAAGAAAAAGCGCCAGCCATGTCCGTCTTCAGCTGACTGCTCTATGGGTGTGGTGGAAGAGTCGGAGTTATCCGTTACTGGCTCGAGCAGAATCCTGTCGACATTGGCCGGATCCATGGCAAAGGGCTGACTGGATTCGGGGTAGAGCCAGTGAATGGTGGATGACGCACTATCCCAGAACTGAAGCTGCCCGGCGAGGTAGTCACCATTGCGGAATGAAACGAGGTCCCTGTAGGCCACCGGCTCAAGACCGACCGGATCCGATTCCAGTGGAGCCCAGTTTGCGTCGGCGTCGTTTTCAATATCATTTCCCTCGGGAGCAGAGTCTTCATCGACCGGTATGGCAGTCTCACTCTCGTCGGCGCCGGGATCCTTTCCGGTGGTATTCTGCAGATCATCGAGAAGGCGGCGACGGTCTTCCTCAGGAAGGATAAGCACTGGCTGTTCTGCGCGGGGTTGAAGAACCTGGGCGCGGACCCCGTGACCGATACTGGAAAAAACCACACTAACAACCAGCAGCCATTTGATAATGGTGGATGGCGGGGCCGGCAGGAAGCCGGTTCGGGACTGGTGAGAACAAATCATCTTCATATCGGTGAAGCTGCACATCTCGATTACCTGTCGAGGGGATCATCCCAGATGACCTCCTGGAATCCGCCTCCAATGTCGAACTCCTGTTCCTGATCTTCGTCATGCATGGCAAAGACGATCTGACGGACGAGGTTGCTTTTGAAGCTGAGGGCGCCGAAAACCGGAGAAAGCCCACGCACGACACCGTCTTCCCATGACTGCATGTCGAGAGCGAGACTGCCTCCTCCAAACAGGGAGGCTCTGATGGTTTTGCCGGGAGCCTCCGCAGCCTGTCTGAGGCTCCCGGAGGAAAATGAGTAATGAATGATTCGATCGGAAGGAATCTCCGCATCGAAGAATTCATTGGAGACGGTGACACTGTCCGGACCGACTCTGGTGATGGCACCGAGAATTTCGTCGGTGTTCCTGAGGTAGACCGTATCTGAATCCGGGGCCGATTCCCTGGGGGCGAAGAATGGCTGATTGCCTGACCATGTTGAAATATGCAGCCGGGTCAGTTTGAGGTACGGCCCTGTGGAGTTGGAGGAAAAGACGATGCTGTTGCCGGAGGGTATACTGGTCTGCTTCTCCTCAAATTCCTGGACGACCTGATTGTCTCTGAAGAGAGTGATGGTGTTGTCGTTGCGGTTGATGAGGAGTCCGAGACGCACGCGGGAGGTGTCGCTCATGTCGGGAAACCGGACTCTGCCGAATTCAAAGAGCCTCATGTTGGGCTGAATTTTCTGAACGGCGGCTGACGCAGGACTGAGAGTCAGACGGTAGGACTGCGACCGGTAGTCATAGGAATCGGGGCTGTCCGCGAAGACGCCGACGTAGAGGCTGAAAAAACCGATCCACGCGAGATCGAACTCCACATACACGGTGTCCTTAAGCGGAAAGGTCTGGCCGAGAATTCCAGGCCCTTCGGCCATGAAGATTCCATTTCGAAACTGCCATCCGGGTTGAGCTGGGGCGCTGTTCTGGGCCGGCACAACTCCGGAGCGGCGGGTCATCCGCCATCCGTCATTTCCCATGGGCCCTTCATAGAGCAGACTGAAGCCCTCCGGCAGATGAGTCACCGACTGGAGCAGCTCACGGGGTGCGCGGAGGCGATCCCCGGTCAGTGTGATAAGTTCCACGTCGCCATCACTTATCCCGGCGATCCTTCCATAAATATGATCGCCGTTGACGAACCGCAGGAACGCGTTGGGCTCTTCGACCGGACGAAGGTTGTTGATGCTGTCGAACCGCAGCCATTCGATCCGGTCACTGGAGAAACGAACGGCGTCCCTGATGTAGGGATGCTCAAATGTGACGGTGCGGTCTTCACTGATTTCGAGAAATTCCCCCTGGAGGGATGATCCATCCGAGAGCTGCAGCAGATCCGCTGCATGAAGAGTCACCGGGACGGTGGCGGCCAATATCAGGGAAACAGCGGGATGGAGGAAGACAGTCCGGCAGAATGGGAATGCGGAACAGACACGTCCCCGAAATGGAAATTTTGAATCACCGCTCATAGATGGGCAGGTATCGATAGTTCAGGGCAAGCGAGAGGAGACTGGCCGAGGTGGTGAATACGGATCCGAACTGGCCATTCCAGCTGCCGTCATCATTCTGATTCTCCATCAGCCATGCAGTGTTCTGTCGGTTGAACTGCTCCCAGCTTTCCGTGGAGTTTCTGAAGAATGCCTGCGAGGCATAATAGAGATAGTAAAAGCGGTAGGAGGACTGCTCGTAGGGCTGGCTGGAAAGGAATTCCCATGCCCGACGGTATTCGTCGGAGTTGTGTTCGCGGGCCAGTCCGAAGACAAGACACATGATGGCTGTGCGGGGGGCGTTGGGCGATGAGTTGGATGTATACCCGATGCCGCCTGATGCATGCTGGCATTCCCTGAAGAACCTCAATCCCTTCTGAATGGCATCTTCCGGAACAGCAATTCCGGCGTTGCGTGCAGCAAAAAGCGCGACCATCTGGGCGCCGCTCACGGTGGTATCCGCGTCCTTGCTGGTGGGCGAATAACGCCATGCTCCCCGGGGGTTGTCCTTCTGGCTTTCGAGGACGCACTCGACCGCTTTTTTCAGTGCGGGACCGAGGCGCGGATCGTCGACTTCACCGTAGGCTTCGGCAAGGCAGAGCGTGGCAAAGCCGTGGTTGTACATGCTCGTTCCGATGTAGCCGGTCTTGTCATTGGTATTGTTGAGGATGTAATCGATACCGCGGCGGATATTCAGGGCATAGGGGCCCCAGTTCGGGTTATCGCCATGGGCGAGCATGGCGACCACGGCGAGCCCCACGACACCGGGGGCATTTCCATAATTGATATCGGGCCAGCTTCCGTCCTCCGCCTGGCTGCGGCTGAGGAAGTTAAGGCCTTTGACATACATGGCTTCGACGTTCTGCGGCAGGACACCGCTCCCTTCAAAGAGTTTCTGAGCGTGAGCTCTGAATGGAACCGGCATGACAGAACCGAAAAGCAGGCAGGTGATGACAGCAGCCCTGATGGCGCTGCCGATCCCCGCAGATGCATGCCGGGAAAAAACTGTATGTGAATGCCGGATCATTCCTGAATCTCCTCCAGCAACTGAAAGTATTTCTCGAGCATGGGCCGGAACTCTTCTGGCATTTCCGAAAGTGACCCACTTGCCCTTTCGACCCGGCGCGAATCGGAATCGCGCCCCGTCACATCCCCGGAGACATTGCCCGGATCAGCGCCGGTCTCCCCACCTGCCTGTGGATTCCCCTGAGTTCCGGGCATGGGTGACGGCGTCGGTGTCTGGGACATCATCTGCATGAGAAAAGCCATCTGCTGCGCTGTGGTCTGTTGCTGCTGCTGTTGTTGTTGCTGCTGCTGACCGGACTGGTTGTTTGCCAGTTCGTTGATGATGTTGATCGCGTCAGTCAGAGTGTTGACGGTTTGGGACTGGGCCCGGTCGGTTTCTTCATCAACGCGGGGTTCACCAAGAAGGGTTGAAACTTCCAGCATCCGGTCCATGCCCTCCTTGAGCACCGGAGTGAGTGCCATGAGCGGGTTGGACTGGTTCATCAGATCGAGCTCTCCCATGAGCCCGAGCTGTTCACCTGAAAGGCGTGCGGCAGAATCGGCCACCTCATCACCGTCGACATTCGAGCCGTCCAGGAGCCGGGTCTGCTTCTGAATATCAATTTCCTTTTCACGCATGCGAAGCAGCTTGATCATCATTTCCAGCATGGCGTTGTCCTCATTCTCGCCGGACTGGGAGCCTTCCCCGCTCTGCCCGGATTCGCCCTCGCTTTCCGGGGGTTCCAGAGTCTTTGCCCACTCCCGGAACTGCTCTGCCCAGCCGGACTGCCGACTCATCGAACTGGCAAGGACGTTCTTCTGGATCTTCCCGGAAATGTCACTGAGATCCTCGACGGGTTTCTGTTCGTCCATCTCGCGGCTGACAACCTGATAGGGCTCAAGCTGTGTCCGTTCAGCAAAACGGCTGATCTCCTGGATGAGCGCATCAGCCTGATCGGCAAGGTCTTTCTGGGAGGCGGATGCATCCTCATTGGTGCGGCGGAATTTCGCCGACAGTTCATCAATGGTCAGTCCGATAGTCCGGGCAACCGACTTCTTGAGCACATCGATGACCTGGGTCTGCTTTTCACCGAGAGCCCTGAGCCGCTGTGCCAGAGTCATGGCCTGAAGTTCGTCGAGACCTTCGTTGATATTGTTCTGGAGATCGGCAAGGTCCTGGAGGATGTCCTCAATCATTTCCTGGGCCTCGGCCAGTTCCTGTTCGGTCTGCTCGGATGAGGACTGAGAGGCGGCGGACTGCATCTGCCGGGAGATCTGCGGCATCTGCTGGCTGCCGAGAGACTGCATCTGTTCCAGAGTCTCGTTCCACTCGCGAATGGCTTCGGATTCAAAATTCGGATTGCGCATGGCCTCTCTGAGCAGCTGCTGCCCCATCTGTGCCAGACGCTCCAGATCCCGGGCATTCTGCTCCTGCATTTCGGCGTTTGCTTCGATCTGCTCACGCACGGCATCCAGAGGGGCTTCGAGATCCAGATCCTCCATGGCCATGCGGTTGAACTCCGAGATGTTCTCCTCTGCACGAAGGATGTCCTCGGACTGCGAGAGGATCGCCTCGAGGTTCTGTCTGAGCAGTTCGGCATGGCGGTCAATGCTCACAACGAGGATGCGCATGGGTTCGGTGTAGACCTTTTCACTACCCGGACGGTGATCAGCCGCAAATCCGCGGACTTCAATAACCGAGTCAGGTGGAACACCGAGAAGCCTTGGGCTGAATCCGTAGTTCTCGGTGACAGCCATGGAATTGTAGCTGCCGGTGGAGCGGCTGAACTTGCCGGACTCCGGTTGTTCAGACAGGCTGTCCTCCGGATCGCCGTCGTTGTCCTCAATGGTGATCAGCTTCCATTCAATGCCCGTGAGTGAAACACCAAAGTCGTCCATGGCGCTGATGACGGCGGGAACAAGCTCGGTTTCCAGGTAGGCGCCGTTGGGAGTTATCTCCTGGAGCTGCAGTGTAGGAGGCGAGTCAAGGCGGGTTTCCAGTTGAACGCTCCATGGGGAGGTTCCTTCAAAACCGTAGCTGTCGGTCCAGCGGAAATGAAAAACGTCTCCATCTGAACCCGAGAGACCATTGGCGAGGAAGCGGTTGGTTTCGACATTCAGAGGAGCCCATGAGCGTCTGCCCATACTGATTTGAGCTTCGCTCAGTTCACGGGTGACGATGCCCTCGATATCAAACTGACTCCCTTCAACTACTGACAGAGTGCCGCTGATTCCCGACAGGGACTGGTCGTCATAATGAAGGTATTCCGGGAAATGCACGGTGGTCCGGACCAGATCCAGTGACGGGCGGAAAACCGGATCGATTGCCACAGATGTTGACGAATCCCCGACCGTGACCGTCAGATCCGAGGGATCGATACAGCCGGGCACCTCAAGGGTGAAGACACCGCCTTTGACGACAGCTTCAGATGCAAAGGCCCCCTGAATGCTGAAGCTGATTCTGGAAGGTTTCCAGAACGTGCGGTAGTTGACTGTTCCCTCAATGACGAATGGTTCGCCATGGGGAACGCGTTGTGATGACGGCAGACTGCCGATCTCGACCATGCTGAACCGATCCACATCCTCCCACGGGGTCACCAGCCTCCGACCGGTGGGAATAACGGAATCCGGAAAGAGAACGCCGATGAAGACAGTCAGGCCGAGGCAGATCACCACGAACCGGGCGAGGCGCATCCTCCCGGCAACGGGTACGGACTCATTGAAATCATAGCCGGAAGCCTCGCCGGCGACCTGACCGATTGCCGCTTCGTAAAGCTGCTGGGAGTAGACCGCTGGCCGGGTGCGGGGGTCGGCCAGTTCGAGAATCCCGGAAAGGCGATCGCCGAGGCGGGTATACCGGCGCTGGACCTGACGCGCCATCCGCATGGGGCTGCTGCTGCGCTCCACTCCATTCCGGAGGAATTCCACCAGTTGAGTGTAACACACAAAGAAAAAGACCACCCAGAGCGCCATCCGGGCGGAAAATGGTGTGTCCCAGAAACGGTCGGAGATCCAGAGGATCAGGAATGAAACTGCGACGGCCCCGGCTATGGCAGTCACCGCCTGGAACGAAAAGACCTGCAGCAGCCGCAGTCGCAGTTGCCGGAACTGTCTTTCAAGTCCTTCCGGGAGGTCGAGGTTCTTGAATCGGGTTATCATCGCTTATGCTGTGGTCGCTTATTCAGGATCCCGTGGCTTGTGACGGGAAACAGCTCTTATACCATTCCACTCAGTTTACGCCCAATCCAGTAGACTGAAAGCAACAAGAGCAGAAAGCCGCCCCATAGCGGGTGGGCCCAGAGGCGGGTCCGCCTGAGTTCCTCCTCCGGCTCGGGAACGGCTGTCATTGTCTCCACCAGTTTATCCAGTTCGGTAAAGGTCGCGGTCATGCCGCCCGTGGTGTCCGCAAGGGATGCCAGAACCCGGCGGCGCGCCGGCTGGCCAATTTTTTCCAGCACGGGAGAGCGGATTTCAATGGTTGTTTCAAGGGACCGGCCCTGAGCCGGGAAGTCCATGGACACTGTGTGGTCACCGTGCAGTGTGGAAATAAAATCGCCCTCAAAGACACCCCATCCGCCTTCGACGCGCTGGAGCTTGAGTTGCTGGATGGTTCCGTCGGGAGTGGTCAGACGGGCCTGAACAGTATCCGCTTCGAGCGGAAAGCCGGCGCGGTTGAGAACCGAGGCCTGCAGGAACACACGGTCTCCGGCCTGAGGGTTTTCCGGGGAAAAGCTGAGGCGGATTCCCTCTTTTTCGGAGAGGTTCCGGCGATGTGCCATCCATCGAACCACCTGAGACCACAGGCGGTAATGGTACTTATCCTCAACACCGCGGCGCCATCGCCATGCGCTGTCGGTTCCCATGAAAAGCACGTGACCCGATCCGGCGGTTCTGGTGACCAGCATGGGAAGCCTCCCCCATTGATTGCGGAGTGATCCATGGACTCCGAGGACATCGGTGCCGGGACGGCTCTTCAGAACCGGAGCGGACCAGAAGAAACCCGGGAGATTCTCCCATAACCGGGCGTTGGCCTGATCATCCATTTCGAAACGGGTGAGAAGATGACCGCTGCCCTGTGTGGTGAGGTTGATGGGGTTTTCATTCTGGAGCGGGTATCCCTCGGGTTTGGTTTCATCAATCTGGACCGGAAGGAGATCCTCCAGCGGAGAGCCCTCAAAACTGAGAATCCGCCCGCGACGCCCCGGGACGAACACCAGCCCACTGGCCTGCTGTTCCACAAGTCCGCGTATCAGCCCGGCATCATCCAGGGTGAGTTCCCCTTCCCCAATGCCGACATCACCAAGAAATATCACGTCGTAGGGACTCAGTGCCTCGCGGGTGTCGGGAAAAGCCGGCAGGTAATGCTTGCCTCCACCGGGTCCCATCCCCGGATGAAAGAGGATGCAGTTCATTTCCACGCCCGGATCGCGTTCGAGGGCGTTGCGGAGGTAGCGGTATTCCCATCGGGGCAGCGAGTCCACCACGAGGACCTTGAGAGTCTCCCTGCGCACCGAGAAGGTGAACTCCCTGAAGTTGTTCTCCGCAGCAATCTCCTCATCGAAGACCGGGATGGAGATTTTCAAATCGCGTGAACCGTCCGTTTCCGGGTAGTAGAGAAATGAATCCTGGATCTCGCTGAAAGCGGGAACAGTAAGCGATCGTGACTGGGGCTGGTCCTCACTGTCATTGCTCACAAGCTCCACCGGAAGCTCCACATCTCTGGGGAGAGTGGATTTGATGCGAAATCCGATGGCCACCTGTTCACCGAGAAGCCCGAACCCGGGCACCCGGACTTCCTCGATACTGAGATCCGGCAGCGGTGTGTCGCGCCCGACCACGGCGGAAAACACCGGAACGCCCCTGGTGCGGTATTTGCGGGCAGTCAGATCTGGAGACACACCCATGTTCCAGTCCCCGTCGGAAAGAACCAGAACCGACCGGAGTCTCGAATTCTCCTTGAGCACGTCCTCGAGTGGACCGGAAAGGTTGGTTCCCTCGATGGACATGGAGTTGGTGGGAGCGGCACTGAAGTCGACGAATCGGAGTTCGCTGCCTTCGAGCAGCGGGGACCACACCTCACTGCCGAGTGCACTTTTGAGCCATTGACTGCGGGTGACCATGGCTTCGCCGGTCTGGATGTCACGGGTCTCCATGCTCCGCGAACGGTCAGCCAGAACCGCGATCACCGGTTTGATGTCCTCCTCCAGTGTCTCCACCCACTCAGGTTTGAACAGACTGAAGAGGATCAGAAGCACTATGGCAAAGCGC
>JAUIAG010000072.1 GCA_030425355.1 Verrucomicrobiia bacterium | reverse complement strand
CGCGAATCAGACCACCTCGCCAATGAGGTCGTAGTCCGTGTGGCCGGTTATGCGGACATTGATGAACTCTCCCTCTTCAATCGAGGAATCGGGGACGTAAACCCGACCGTCAATATCCGGGGCGTCAGCTTCACCACGGCACACCATGATCAGTTCCTGATCGCCAATGGCCGCTGTCGCGGCGGTATCGGTATCCCCGCCCTGACGCAGGTGCCCGTGCTCCCACGACTGGATTTTTGCAAGTGACAGCTCACTGGCGGTCGCCAGCTTCTCCGGCAGCACCCGGATGATTTTACCGACCATACTGCGGCCGTGGTCGATGGAAATCGACCGCTGCAGTTCCATAATCTGCCGGGCGCGCCGTTTGCGGGTGTTACCGTGAATCTGGCTGACCATCCGGGACGAAGGCGTGCCCTCCTCCCGGGAGTAGGTGAACACTCCCAGTCTTTCAAAACGGGTGTCTTCAATGAACTGCATCAGATCCTCGAAATACTCCTCGGTTTCGCCGGGGAAGCCCACGATGAAAGTGGTGCGGATGGCTATGCCGGGAATTCCCTCGCGGATCCGTTGGATCAGATCGACGATATACTGTTTGCTGGTTTCCCGACGCATCCGCTCCAGCATCACGGGATGGATATGCTGCAGGGGGATGTCGATATACCGCGCGACCTTGCGGCATTCCGCAATGGTCTGGATCAGTTCGTCCGTCCAGTGAGCCGGATGGGTGTATAGCAGCCGGACCCAGAAATCACCGTCAATCTGCTCCAGTTCACGGAGCAGAGTGCACAGGGTGGTGCTGCCCGCAGGAAGCGCCCGCGATGCCGCTGTGAATTTTTCGGGAGAAGCAATCGAGCCCTTTCGGTCAGGACGGAGGTCCAGCCCGTAATAAGTGGAATCCTGCGAAATAAGATTGATCTCGCGAACGCCGTCCGCCACCAGCGCCCGCGCATCGGCCACCACGTCCGCCTGAGCACGACTCCTGTGGCTGCCCCGCATCCTCGGTATCGTGCAGAAACTGCAGGGGTGATTGCAGCCCTCCGCAATTTTTAAATAAGCGAAGTGCTTCGGCGTCAATCGGAACCGCGGTGTGGCATAGTCGGGCACGTACTTTGGACGCTTCTCATATTCGGTAACCACCGCCACACCGTCAGCCGGTGATTCATTTCCACCCGATGGAAGATCGGAAACGACTTTATTCGCCCGGGTCTTCCTGGCTCCATCCTTCGCCGCCGGAGCCTGCACCCGACTCTGACGCCGGGTGATCGCCTCACGGACGATACGCGCAATCTGGTCCACCTGGTCAATCCCCATGAACCGGTCCACCTCAGGAATCAACTCGGAAAGCTGCTCTCCATACCGCTGGGTGAGACAGCCCGCCACCACCAGCGCCTGATTGCGGTTGCCGGCCTCACGCACCGCGTCCGCTTCCAGAATCGCATCCACACTTTCCTCCTTGGAGGAATCAATAAAGGAGCAGGTGTTCACGATGACGGCATCCGCAGTGTCCGCATCGTTGGTGATCTCAACCCCTTCCTTCAGCAGGGACCCCAGCATAATCTCGGAATCCACAAGGTTCTTGGCACAGCCGAGGGAAACCAGCCCCACCCTGATCGGTTTATTGTCTTTTGTCGTTTCGCTCACTTTTACTTCTTCTCTTGCCGGCAATTCTGTCCCGCTTCGGGACCGGAGTGAAGCGGGAAATTGCCCCGATTTCAACCAAAGGTCCGGCCATTCCAGCCCCACTGTTCCCGCGGCCAGTCGCTCATGGCGATGTATACCCGTCGCGGATCCACTCTCAGTCTCGATGAAATCCACTGGCACAGTGAAGCCGAGAGATCCGCACAGCGGCCGGAATCAAGGCCAAGGCTCCTCAACTCCACAAAGGCTGTCGGATCACTGCTCCCGCCGAACATCATCGGCACTCCCGGCTGCAGGAAAACCTGCACATAGTCCCGCGACTTTCCCAGAAGCGAACTCAGCAGATCGGTCAGTTCACTCATCACCGCTTCCTGTTCGGTCTGTTCGTTCAGCTGCTCAGCATTGGTTTCAATCCTCAGATAGGGCATCGTCCCATTCCAGCCCCTTTCACATCTCCAGTCGAGTCCGGATTCACCACCGTAGTTGCCGGAACAGAAAAAAGGAGGCCAGAATGAGCACTGTCATGAACCCCGGAAATTCCAAAAACCAGATCGAGGAACGACTGGCAGCCCTGTGCCCGAAATGCCCGGCCTGCAACAGCACCAATCGATCAATACTCGGCGGAAATATCGGCCTGATCGACTTCGGCCCCGCCGGCACCATCGAGTCAGACCGCGTCATGGGCATCCCGGTCACAACTCTCCTCTGCCACAACTGCGGGTTCCTAGCTCTCCATGAGTCGCGGACTTTGGACAAACTATCTCAATAGCGGTTCCAGATTTTTTAAAAGGAACAGAATCCGCCGCGTGCACCATGGCCCGGTGCCAAGGCTTATATGAACAACAGAATCATCTGTATAGTCGCGGGGCGGATGGAGTGCAGCCCTTTCTCTCCACTACAATCAATGGATGAATCATACATTCATCGGATTTGAATTTCCATGCGGACCAAATGAATCAGTTTCCTACGGACATGGAGTTAATTTTCTGCGGCTGAGGCTCATGATTCAAAGCCAAACCATGCTTGCCAAGTGCGCCTGAAATTGGCATTTTACCAGCCTGCCAATGCGGGCTCATAGCTCAGTGGTTAGAGCAGGCGACTCATAATCGCTTGGTCGGGGGTTCAAATCCCTCTGAGCCCACCATTCCATTCTCCCTGAAGACCTTCGAGGATCGCCCACCGGCCCGGACTGAACCACAGAGTTTCCGGCAATCTCCACTGTCCGATTAATTCCCCCTCCTCTGAACGCCTGTGTGACAGTGCGGTGAAAGACCGTGACGGCTTCACTTTATGGTCGCCCGAAGGGATTTCTCTGCATCAGAATGCGGAAAATGACCGCAGCAACCAGACTATTTCGGGCAGCACTGCCGCCGTTGGCGATGTGTTTTCTTTGGTCTCTGAACTCTCCGGCACAGGACGATCAGGACGCGGCAGAGATCAAGGGAAAGGGACCGTCACGAACACGCATTGGCATCCTCGGGTGTCTCAGACAATTCGAACCATCCCCTGCCCTGCATCGCTATCTGGAGGCCTCACCGGATATATGCCTGTGGGTCGGCGACAATATTTATGCTGATACTGACGATGACCCGGAGGTCCTGCGCCGGTGTTACGCCGCACTCGAGGCCCGCCCGGTTTTCAAGGCTCTGCGAAACCAATCCACCTTTGTTGCCACATGGGATGATCACGATTACGGGAATAATGATGAAGGCAGGGATTACCCACTGAAGGACTTCAGCCGGGGACTGTTCCGCAGCTTCTGGCAGATGGAGGAATTCATCCCGGAAGATCGGGACGGAATCTATCATGTGCGACGATTCCCGGGCGGCGAACACGGTCTGCAGATTATCCTGCTGGACCCCCGATACAATCGTGACGACGAAGGCCCTGAGGCGGACACTCTTGGGCACAATCAATGGCAGTGGCTGGAAGAGCAGCTGCTGCAGCCGGCAAGCCTGCGCCTCATTGTCTCCGGCTACCAAATACTGCTCGGAGCCGATGTGACTTCCGAGACATGGGACAAGTTTCCCAAAGCCAGACAGCGGCTGTTCGACCTGATTCGAGCCACAGCTGCAGAGAATGTCATTTTCATCACCGGCGATCAGCACTATGCCGAAGTCCTCAAACTCGACCGTGCTCTCGATATCGACGCATGGGAATTCCAGTTTTCAGGCATCAACCAGATCGAGAAATCTCACTACAATCCCCTGAGGCAGACTCCGGTGATCAGGTCCAAACACAGCTACTGCCTCCTCGACATCCACTGGGAGGACACTGAAACAGACGTGCCTCACCTCATGTTCCAGGTCTTCGACGCCTTGGACAACCGCTGCGAAATCCAGTTCCGCCTCAATTTTTCGGACCTGAAGCTGCATCCGGATATACCGGCTGATCGAATGTTTGTGAAATCCACCACATTCATGGCCACCGATCCATACCCGGATCTGGTGATGCGCTACACTCTGGATGACTCAGATCCGGGACCGAATTCTCCTGCCCTCAACCAGCCATTCACAATCAGCTCAACCACACCCGTTCGCCTGGCACTTTTTAACAGCCGCGGCACCCGGCGATCACCGATATATCACCGAACACTTACACTCGCCGAAGCACTGCCGAAATATTCGCTCACCGGCGCGAGAAACGGACTGACCTTTGAATATATCGAAGGAATGTTCCAGTCCGTCAATGACGCGATCGGACTGAAACCACTGAAAACCGGAACTGTCAGTCACTTCGACGTCGCTCGCATCGCCGGAACAAGAAAGGACCATTACGCCATACGATTCAGTGGTTTTATTCAAGTCCCCCTTGATGAGGTTTATACATTTGAACTGACTTCCGACGACGGATCGCGACTCACTGTCCATAACCGGCTGGTCATCGATAATGACGGATCTCACAGCGCCCGTCGGAAATATGGATCCATTCCCCTCGAAGCAGGCTTTCACCCATTCCTCCTCGAGTATTTCGAGGATTACATGGGACAGGAACTCAGGCTCCGTATCCTTGACCCGCAGGGCAACCCCGTCCCGGTCAGCTACGCCACCCTCCACGATCCAACCCCACAATAGTCGAAAGCTCACTTCTGCAGCAGGACTTCTGTCACCGCAATGAATCATATTGGTTAGTGCACCACTCACTGGTCTGATTACTCACCGGTAACCAGATACTTTATTTCATTCACTTCAATGAGGTGATTCGGGATCACGTATAAGAGTCAGGTTCTGTTCAAACTGCCAGCCGACTGTCATCAATTAACTGTTTAAACCAGGGAGCCTTCCAGGTGCCCTGAGCCTTGAAAAATCATGGGGTCATGAAGCTTGATTCCCGATCTGCATTTGATGATAATTGCATATGCATTTCCACGGTTTCATAAAACGGCATCAAACCGGAGTCCTCCTCTGGGCCATGGTTGTTCTCCGCCTCATGGATTCGGTGCAGGCTGATGAGCCCCGGCCCCTGTTTGTCGAGGGATATGCAGGACAGGTAAGCTATGATCCCGGTGAGACACTGAAGCTGCATGTTTCCACGTCAGCAGCGAAATATGCCGTGGAGATATTCCGGATTGGCGCGGAAAGTGAATCGGTCTGGTCTCAAACTGAAATACCGGGCGCTGAGTTCCCGGTTCCCCCCAATGCCTCATCTCATGGATGCAACTGGCCGGTTTCGGTTGAGATCCCGATTCCATTGGACTGGAGAAGCGGATACTACGAGGCCCATTTGAGAGTCAGCGATCGCGGTGGAGAATTTGTGCAGCGGAATCTGCGTCGGGCTGAGAGTTCCTGTTATTTCATAGTGCGCCCGGCCGAACCGGGAAAGAACACCAGGATCCTTCTGCAGCTTTCTACCAATACATACAATGCCTACAATAACTGGGGTGGTTTCAGCCTCTACGGCTACCATGGCCGGGGTGGTAACCAGGGGCATCGCGTTTCCTTCGACCGGCCGCCAGTCAGCCTCTATCATCAATGGGAAAAGGCTTTTGTCGCCTGGGCTGAGAAAAATGGGTTCACGCTGGATTTTGCCGCCAATAACGACCTCGAATTTAATCCCGGGATGCTGAAATCCTACAGGCTGATACTGAGTGTCGGGCACGATGAATACTGGTCGGCACCAATGCGTGACAATCTTGAGGCCTTCATAGCCGATGGAGGCAATGTGGCCTTTTTCAGCGGCAACACCTGCTGCTGGCAGATTCGCAACGAGGAAGAGGGCCGTGCCCAGACATGCTGGAAACAGAACTACCATTCCGATCCCGTTTACCAGTCCAGAGATGGATACGGACTGCTATCCAGTCTCTGGAGCCATCACCTGATCGGGAGGCCGGAAAACACAATGACCGGGGTGGGGTTCCTTTGGGGAGGCTACCACCGGAGTCACGGTCAATTCATGGAAGGAAGCGGTGCCTACACCGTCCACCGCCCCGACCATTGGATCTTCGCCGGAACCGGACTCCAACAGGGCGACAGCTTCGGCGGAGAACATACGATCGTGGGATATGAATGCGATGGCTGTGAACTGGTTTGGAAAGACGGCCTCCCCTTTCCCACGCACAGGGATGGCACCCCTGATACATTTCAAATCCTCGGTACGGCCCCGGCCAAATGGCATCCCGACGACTGCCAGTGGTACGGGCATTGGGAAAACGGCCGGGAAGGCCATGCTGTCATCGGCACCTATACACGCGGAGGCGTTGTATTCACCGCCGGCACCACCGACTGGGCCCACGGACTCAGTGGCGAAGATCCCACCGTCGAGCAAATCACCCGCAATGTCATTGAGCGACTTGGTCAATCGCACTAATAGTGCCAGGCACTTTATTCAGGTGCCAGGCATATTTTTATTGTGCCAGGCACTATATTGAGTTGGGAGGGGAATGGCGGTGAAAAATGGGGGAGTGCTACAATTGGCAACAGTCAGCTGTCCTACAGCCCTGATAACGTGTACACGAGTGTCCTACAGCCCTGATGGGTGGATCAGGAACCCACAGGACATGCCAGAATGCACTGTGTCAGTTGGTAATCCGTCCGCGTGCAGTGAGTTCCTGCACTGCTGGTTTCATTTTTTCATGAGTGGAATCTCCGGTAGGAATACAGATCTGCCGGGCCGTCCTTAAGTATCCGATGGGCTCTGCGCCTGGGTCTTCGGAACGGATCAGAAACTTCCTGAAAGAAGTTCTCCACGAATTCCCGGCTTCCTAAAATGAGGCCTTCACAGAAGTAGCGCACTCGCCCCAGCAGTGGATGGGCCGGTTCCCGCGCTTTCTGTTCTGCAGCCATCACATTCTCCCCACCGGATTCAACAGCTTTACGGCGGTGTGACTGCTGATGACTTCTGTGCTCAAAATAGCTGGAAAACGCCAATTCAGCAGTCTTCCAATCAAGCAAATTACCCCGCCCCGAAATGATTTTCTGTATGCCTTTCCGAGCCTTCTTTCCTCCGGCAACTGCTTCCGCATACGAGTTCCATCGGTGCTCCCGCGGGTGTTTTACGATGCCGGCCCTGACCGGATTCAGTGCAATATAGGCAGCAACATGAAGGAGGGCGTTTTCATTTCCCTCAACCAAAACGCTTTTAAACCGGTCCTCCCACAGAGTTCCTTTCCGGTCATGCCTTTTATTGTACCAGCGGGAAAAGCGTTGTTTCAGTTCCTTGATGAACTCCGAGAGGTCATACATTCGGCGCCGCTGGGATTCCAGGAACTGCTCTCTGAATCCAGGATTCCCTTTCTCCTCTTCCACGGCAATCATGTGCCTGAAATCATCTATTTTTTCAGCCGTGTAAATGAATTTCATACGACGGAATACTTCCTCTTCGGGGATTTCCGACGGTCGGGCAGGAATGTGCAGAAGTATGTGGAAGTGATTGTCCATCAGGCAATAGCCAAGGACCTCAATCCCGCTGAATCCCTCAAAGCTGCGAAGAATGCCATGAAAGAAGGCCTTTTCCTCCTCACCGAGGATAAATTCACGTCCTACAATCCGGCTGGTCACATGAAAATGCTGGGGCCGGCATCCCAGCAACAGGGCTCGCCTTGGAATTCTCATAACAGAAAAATCACATACATCATATCCTCATACTTGTAAAGTATGAAATCCAAAAAAGTGCCTGGCACTTTTTAGCGCGGGGTGGTGAGGGGGCATTCCTGGAGTCTGAAGGATTGGGCTACATCAAAGACCCACCAGATGCCGGTCAGAAAGCTGATCAGTTAGGCGATTATGCCGAGGAAGAGGCACGCCGCGAGGAGCCCGATCGGATCGAGAACCGGTCCAATAAACAGTTTGGCAGCCCGTCCGTCATCCCCTTCCTGCTGTTGAGCTGTCTTCATGAGTGGATACGGGAATGGCCTGGCCTGGCGAGTCGGGGCGGGTTTCATTTCCCGTAGCCCTTTACGGGTGCATCACTGCTGTTGCTGGAGCAGTCCGACCATGGCGTTTCCGAGGGCGTCGCCGACGAGGAGGTATGTTTCAGCATTGTGGTTGTAGTGGTATCCTGCACCGGTTGGCGAAACAGACTTGTCGCGCCAGAATGGTCTGGCGTCAATACACTTCACATTGCCCTCAAATTCGGGATAGTTCCCGGTTTCACCACTGACGGCAAGCTGGGCTTCTGCAATAGTCAGGCCGTGGCCTTTAAGGTCATTGCCTTCAAAGGCAATGGTTGCCAGAACGAACTTTGCCTCCGGAGCATCGAAATCCTTTCTGAGCGTCCGGATGAGTTGCACCAGATTCTGTTCGTATCGACTGGCATGGGCTGCATTCTGATCCTTATGGCCCTGCCACCATACAAAACCGGCGACCTCGTAACTGTTCGCTCCGGGGTAATATTCACCGATATTGTCCAGTATCCTTTTGGCATTGGCTATATCATCATCGTACTGCTTGCCTGCATACCAGTTGATGGGCTCCGGTTCCGTTCCTTTATCCCATGAAAGAGGAGACTCTCCATACCCTGCATATATTTTCCCTTCATATTCAAACTTTTCACTTCCTGGCGGCAGGAGGTCCCATCCGAGGCTTCGATTCCCGATGCATGATTTCAATATCATGACCGGTCCATCGAGAGCATCCCCGACGACATGGCCAAACTGGAGTTCCGGTCCGATGTGCCGGCCACTGACCGTGAGCCATTCATTCCGCAGTGTCATCATGTTCCCATTGCGGTGCATGACCTGAACGTAGCGAACATCAGGCCTGGCGACCCATTCTCCGTCATCATTCATCATATGCTCAAACTGCCCCCTGTTCCGGATCAGATGGGTCAGTGTTCCCTGCTGTTCCTCCGGGCCAACACGGCCAAATCCCAGCATGTTGGACTGCCCGAGGAGGATGAAGACACGGACCGGCCGACTGTCTGAATGCTCCTTCTGAGACGATGATGGCGGCGTCAGCTTTGACTCATCCGCGACGGAGATCAGTGGAATGAATCCTGCCAGTGCGACGGCCGCAACCAACACGGACACGACCTTTGAACGACGAATGTACATGAAAAGTTCCATGAGTATTTTTCCCAGTAATGAAATTGGTTCATTGATTATTGTGACATCAAAATTCTGAATGGAAAACCCCAATCATCAGGGGGGATGTCATTTGAAGTGACAGAGGGGGGGTAATCCGGAAATTGGCATTTTGCAGGGGTGCGGGTATCTGAATCTGACAATGTGCCTGGCACCCGGTGAGTCGGGATCATGCCTGTTTCAGCGGACGACTGACGCAGTCAGGGCGAATTCCCTTGCATTTGATTGGCTGGCGTGGAAGTAATGCAAATCAGTTCCCGCTAGAAAACCCCTGCATTGAGAATGAGTATGTTTCTGTTTCGCTCCATGATTACATCAGCCATGCTGGTCATGCTTTTCATGGTCTCCGGTGTTCACGTCCTTGACGCAGAGCCTGACTGGCTGGCATCTGACGGGGCCCTTGCCGGAAAGAGACACAGAGTTGTTGTCTCCACGGATATCGGAGGCACCGACCCAGACGATTTTCAGTCCATGGTTCATCTGCTGCTGTATTCCGACCTTATCGAACTTGAGGGGATCATCTCATCTCCATACGGCCCCGGGAGAAAAGAGGATATCCTTCGCGTCATTGATCATTACGGGGAGGATTATCAGAAGCTGCGGGCTCATTCCCGTGACTACCCCTCGCCTCAGGCCTTGAGGAGCCTCTCTTTTCAGGGAGCCACCGATGTGGCGCCAAGGCAGGGATTCCGGGAATCCACAGAGGGATCGAGTCATATCATACAGTGCGCTCTTTCTGATGATGAAAGGCCACTCCACGTACTCGTTTGGGGCGGTCTGGAGGACCTTGCCCAGGCACTGCATGATGCTCCGGAAATACTTCCGGAACTGAGGGTCTACTGGATTGGCGGCCCGAACAAAAAGTGGAGTCCCGATGCTTTTCAGTATATTGTCGATCACCATCCCGGCCTGTGGATTATCGAGGCAAACTCCACCTACCGCGGCTGGTTTACAGGGAGTGATGATGCCGGTCCCTGGAGCAACAGGGGATTTGTAAAGTCACACGTTGAAGGACATGGAGCGCTTGGTGATTTCCTTGCCGGCCAACTGAACGGGGAAATGAAAATGGGGGACACTCCGTCACTGGCGTGGTTACTCAATGGATCGCCTACCGACCCATCGGAACCCGGATGGGGCGGACAGTTCGTTCGAACCACCAAAAGACCGATGTTGAAACTCCGTCGCCTACCCCAGCGCGGAGACACCATCGAGGTCTTCGGTATACTCGAACTTTCAATTGATGCCTTTTCCCAGTTTTCCGGAAGCCCCCATGCCCGCCTCATGGTTGAAAACCAGTCTTTGGCGGGGACATTCGATGAGGCGGGATCCGTGCACTTCCGATTTTCTCCGAAAGCGGAAAAGGTGTATCGATTCACTCTTGAATCGAATATTCCTGAACTCGGCGGCCTGATGGGAGAGATCACCGCTACTGCCCCAACGGCACCGTCGGAGTCACAGAAAATAACAGCCAGCACTAAGCATCCCGACTGGTGGACGGATAACCCCGATCCCGGTATGGCGATCGGGGCCCACCATGGCGCCCGCTCTGTCAGCCAATGGCGCAGCGCATTTTTGAAGGATTTTGCCGCACGAATGGACCGGTGTGTGGAGCACTGACCCCGACCGGAAAGTGATCAATCCAGGGATTGACAAACAGAAACGACTCCGACCTATCCCGCAATGTGATGAAATGTCCTTTGCAGAATAGAAGAGTCAAACCGGCATCACCAGCTTCCGTGTGCTCAGCATGTTGATCCCGGTCAGCGCTTTATCAACTTCCCTGCCGTGTGGCGGAAGCATGCTGTTTCAGAAGCAGCTCAGGAAGCGTCGGCAGACTTGCCCTTCGTGGATATCTTCAGAGGACAGTATAGAGGGCACCAGCCTATGCCGGCGGTGGCGAGGGGGATGATTCCAACCGCGCCCCACCATGATTTGAAGTAAAAGCCGACACCGACAATTATCAGACCGAGGACGATGCGAATTATCCGATCAGTAGATCCCATGTTGGATTTCATAATGGCAGAAGTCTTTCAGATGAGTTAATGAACTGTGTTCAAACACAATTTGAGATTATGTTTTTCCTGACAACCAGGCTGGCCGCGCCTGAGGCCCGCCAATGACGTTGACGCCATGGGCGGGAGCAACACCTGATTGTCGACATATTCTAGACAAAGTGCGTGGTCGCTATCAAGCGCCATATCAGCGCATCAATAAATCTCGATACACAATACTATCCCAGTGCTGGATGCTGGAAAATTGGAAATGGAATGAATGATGGCTCCTGATTGTGGAGAGGAGGAGGTGATGGACGGCAGACGGCGGATGAGGCGTGAGGAAATCCGTTGCCTTGCGGACCGGCTGCGTGAAAGTGAATCGGATGAGGGGGTGCGGCTGTCCTACGATTACCCTATGAGTGATTTAATCCGTTTTCTGGACAGTGGCAGGATGCGTCACCGGCATCGGGTGGAGTTATCTGCAGGGCGGGTGGTGAGGTATTTTCTGTTTTTCCGGAGCCCTGAGGTGACATGGCTGAATCTGTGCGGGGTGGAGGGCATTTACCGTGTGGATGCAGCCACCCTGAGGGCTGAAGATTTTGAAATGACCTGCATGAACTGATGATTCAAATTGCTGCCGGGGACGGGCATCAGGCGATTTTCATGAGGATTCGGTGGAAGGCATCGCTGGAGGCGATGGAACATGATTCGTTCATGGTGTGGTAGCCACTGGTCGGGATCTGCAGGGTTGTCCCGGTGATGCGACCGGCTGAAGCGGCGATGATGCGGCCAAGTTCCGTGCTGCCGAGGGAGAGCGGGTCGAGCCCCTGGGCCACCAGGCCGTTGTTCTGTTCTTCGATAAACCTGTCCTTGAGAATGAAAGGGATCTGGTTTTTCTGGCAGAGCGAGATGATCCTGTTGGTTGCTTCGTGATTGAATTCGGCGTTGGCATCGCGGTAGCGGAGGACGATGCGGGAGGCATCGGCGGATTCCTGATCGGCAAAGGGGCTTGTATCGAGAACGATCAGATTGGTGGTGGGACCGCCGAAGCGCCGGAACCACTCGAGGAGGTATCGCCAGCTGCTGCCGGATTCCTCCTGAGCAGTGAAGAATGCCGTCCCTTCAAAGCCGAGGCTGAAGAGGTGTACGAGGTGTGCGGCGGTGAGGACGTTGTCGAGCTGAGCGGTCAGATGCTGTTCCTGGATCTGGAGACGGTCCGTCATCGCCACCGGTGTCCCGGCAACCAGATGTTCGAGACCGTCCAGCTTGAAAATAAGATTATTGCGAAACTCGCAGACAAAGGCATCGGTGATTGTGCCGGCTCCGCGGTATGCTCCCGACCACGGTTCGTAGGCATAGACCGGGAGTGAGTGGAAGCGGTCCACGATCTTCTTCATCAGCTTTTCGGAGACTGAATTGCCGAGGAGGTCGGAGCGGTTGCCGGCAACGAAGGCGGCATATTGAAACTCGTTCGGTCCGGTGCAGATGAGGCCGTGGCGGTCGATGTGGGCTGAGAAATAGACACTTTGGGGGTGTGAGCCTTCCGCAACAAGGAGGCCCTGATACCATGTGACTCTGGCTCCCCGCTCCTCGAGCTCGCGCTGCAGGACGCGGAAGAACGAGTGTTCAGCACCGACGACACTGGGCTGGCGGATCAGGGATTTGAGAAGATCGTAGAACTGCCTGCTGTTTTTCATGACCGGGGCTCCGGAGAGCAAGGAAGACTACTGACACTCACCGGCCCCGCCGGGATCATTGTGGAGACCGCTCCACTGAAGTTTCTGGCGAAGGGTATTGAAATACTGGTGCCCCTTTAGCTGGATGAGCCGCAGCGGGTTTTCAGCCCGAGTGATGACGATGGTCCGGTTTGGCTCCATCTCGCAGGATTCCTGTCCATCGGAAGTCAGCATCGCCGGCGGGGTTGAACTCAGAGAGGTCACTTCAATCCGCGAATCCAGCCCGAGAATCACTGAACGGTTGGAGAGCGTATGGGGACAGATCGGAGTCACGGTGAATACTTCGGCTCCTGGGTGCACGATAGGCCCGCCGGCGGCCAGGGAGTATGCTGTCGACCCGGTCGGGCTGCTGACGATCAATCCGTCACAGCGATAATCGGTCAGCAACTGGCCATTCACCCGGACCCGGATCTCGATCATCCGGGTGGCATCAACCCGGCTGAGCACCAGGTCATTCAGTGCGATCATTCCCTCGGGGTGATGATCACTTATGACTGGACCGGAAGCCCGGATCATCGACCGGTTTTCTATGCGGAATTCACCGCGCAGGAGCATGTCCATGGCTTCACAAAGACCGTCGGGATTCACGGAGGTCAGAAATCCCAGTCGACCGAGATTGATACCCAGAACCGGGTGCGGCGAATGCAGAAGATGGCGTGCTGCATTCAGCATCGTGCCGTCTCCGCCAAAGACAAGCCACATGTCACAATCAGGTTTTTCAAGGGAAAATCCCGGATCCGCCGTCACTTCAAGTCCTGTGGAGCGAACAGTCTGCTCATCGACGTATACCTCCAGGCCACGGCTGATGATAGCCTCAACCGCCTGGTGTAACACTGTGTGCACACCGGGCTTGCCGAGATTTGCCAGCAATCCGATTTTTTTAATGTCCAGACTCACGCTTTTTGAGGCATGCGAGAAATTCCCTGTTTCCTGATGGGCCGAGAATAGGCGATTCGACACAGCCATGCCAGTCCAGGAATCCACCGGTGTTCACAAAATCCCTGAGGCCATCAATGACTGACTGGTGCACAGCCGGATCACGGATGACACCGCGTCCGCGATCCACCTCCTGCTTCCCGGCCTCAAACTGCGGTTTGATGAGCGCGAGAAGAGAGCCTCCCGGTCTGAGAAACAGAGCCAGATTGGGCAGGATCGATCGCAGGGAAATAAACGAGCAGTCCACCACAATGAGGTCGACAGGTTGGAAATCCGCATCCAGCTGCCGTGCACTCATATTCCTGGCATTGAGTTTTTCACGCACGATGACCCGCGGGTCCTGACGCAGTTTCCATGCGAGCTGTCCCTGACCGACGTCGACGGCATAAACGCGGGCGGCGCCACGCTGGAGGAGGCAGTCGGTGAATCCTCCGGTGCTGGCGCCGGCGTCAATCGCGGTTATGCCATCCGTCCGGACATTGAATTCATCGAGGGCCTTTTCAATCTTGTAGCCGCCGCGGCTGACAAACTTTTCATCGCCGACTACTTCCACTTCGATGCCGGCGGCATCATCGACCGACTCACTGGGCTTGGCAAAAACGCGATCGCCTGCCCGGACTTTTCCGGCCATGATGAGCCGCTGAGCCTTTTCACGGCTTTCAACAAGACCCCTGTCCACCAGTAATTTGTCAATTCGCGTTCCCCGCATCGGTAATCCCATGGTAGACGAGGACGCTCCTGAAGTCAGCCCCCGGAACGCACCATGCGGTGGACGCCCGCCCCGGGCCGGAGATAAAATTCAGGAGTTGAGCGATTCGAGATAGGTCCGCCAGCCGCCGAAGGATGTCACGTCCCTGGCATCGCCCAGCGCAACGGATTCACATGTAAAGCCGCAAACCTGCGTCCCATCGGACAACAAACATTTGCCGATGCCAAGCGGGGCCGGAATAGCGGCAACAAAGGAACCGAAATGGACCTCCGGCATTTCCCAGACCTCCACTTCAATTGAGTCTCCACCGGCATCCACCCGAATGAGGCCTGGTCTGCGGACCGGCAGATGAGTTTCCATGAGATCGTAAAGCCTGTAGACGGGAGCTGTCCGGGTTTTCAAAACAAGTCTGGCTCCGAGGTCCCGCAGCTGATGATTCAATGGCAACCCGTCCAGATGGGCACCGCAGACCGCAACCCTGACTGATCGGAAGAAGGGATCGGATGGCGAAAGCGATTCCATCCGACTGTCCCCTTCCGGCATGAAAAGCCGTTCCATGGAAGAGGCGATTTCAAGAAGCTGGAAATCTGAAAATGCACGGCTGAAGAGCGTGAGTCCGAATTTGAGTCCGCTGTGCAGTTCCCCGGCGGGAAAAGCAACAGCAGCGAGATCGAGGAGGTTCATGAAGTTGGTGTAGTAACCAAGATCAGTATTCCGCTCGACGGGATCGTCCGCGACTTCGGCCAGCGTCCACGGCCGGCCTATGGTCGGAGTGAGGAGGGCATCCACTGAATTTATCAGAGACCACGATTTTCTCCGCAGGTTCTCAAGCTGGTATTGAGATGTGAAACAGTCCAGGGCTGAATAGTCCCTTCCCTTTTGTATCACCGCCCGGGTGACTGGATGCAGGGCCTCAGGCTTATCCTCAATCAGGGTTCTGCAGGCAAGATAACGCTCCGCCACCCAGGGGCCGCCATACAGCAACCGGGCTGCTTCGAACAGCGGTTCAAAGGATATCCTGCGAAACTCAATTCCGGTATCAGCGATTGTCTGTATCGCAGTCTCCCAGCTCTGCCTCGAACGACTGCAGCCAAAAAACTCAAGCTCCCCCACGGATGGAATGCCCACAACCAGTTTCTTCCGTGAAGCGGCAAACCATGGGCCTTCAAACGAGACTGCCCGCGAGTATGGATCCTGATGATCGGGTTCCAATCCATCACACAGGGCCCGGTAAATCAGCGAGGCATTGAATGTATCACGTGCGAAAATTGAGACGCAGTCCAGTGACTGGCAGGCGGGTATTACACCCCGGCAGGAGAGAACCCCGCGCGATGGCTTGAGTCCGGCGATTCCGTTCATGGCAGCGGGAACTCTTCCGGAGCCAGCTGTGTCGGTACCGAGGGCAAAGACAACCAGCCGCCGGGCCACCGCGACGGCGGATCCGGAGCTTGAACCTCCCGGGATATAGTCACCATTCAGAGCATTCACAGCGGTGCCATAGGGACTCCGCGTTCCAACCAGCCCGGTGGCAAACTGATCCATGTTTGTCTTGCCGACAACGATCGCCCCAAGATCCATGAGTCGCTGAACAACAGGGGCAGTCGACTCGGCAACACGGCTGAAGTCAGGACATGCGGCAGTGGTCGGCATGCCGGCAATGTCGATGTTGTCCTTGACTGCGAAGGGAATTCCGTAAAGAGGCAGAGAATCCGGACCCACTTCTTCCAGCCGCAGCAGCTGCCGCTCCACCATGTCAGCAGGGCACAGGGAAATCCAGATGTTGTCGGGGCGGGATCTCTCAAGCTCGGGACAGAGCTTTGCAATCAGCCTGCGGGGAGTTTCAATCTCCCTTCGATAAAGTCCCAGCAGTTCATGTATGTCAGTTGCAGGAAGTGGCATGATGATATCAATCCTTGAAAATCAGTCCGGTTCCATGATGGCCAAAGCCTGGCCATTCCGCACGGACTGGCCTTCGCGAACCAGAATTTCCCGAATGATTCCAGGTTCCAGAGGGTAAACCGCAACTTCCATTTTCATGGCCTCCATGATCATGAGTGGATTATCCGGATGGCACCTTTCTCCCGGAGCAGCCAGAATTTTCCAGACATTGCCGGAGAGGACACTTTCGACAGTCTCGCATCCCTCGGGGACATCGGTTTCAGGGATGAGAGAACTGGATGAATCCATATCGACGGAAATGTCGTGTCCCGCTGCAGCCCAACGCTCTCTTTCCTCACTGAATGCGGCCTGTTGAGTCATCCTGAACGCATCGATGGACTTGCGCTCGGTCCGGAGAAAACTCTGATAAGCGCGCCATGAGAAGACGCCATCCTCGATTCTGAGTGGATAGAGACCATGGATAAAATCCCGGCGGATATCCATCAACTCGCCGGCCGAAACCGGATAAAAGCGTATGCGATCGAAAAACCGCAGCAGCCATGGATGTCCTTCCGGGAACTCGCGGGTCACGCGGTACCGGTTCCACATCTGGAGAGTACGACCGAACAACTGGTAACCTCCCGGGCCTTCCATCCCGTAGACACAAAGATACGATCCGCCTATGCCGACGGCATTTTCAGGAGTCCAAGTCCTCGCCGGATTGTATTTGGTCGTCACAAGGCGGTGACGTGGATCGACGGGCACGGCCACGGGGGCTCCCAGGTAAACATCGCCGAGCCCCATGACAATATAACTGGCATCGAAGATGAGTCGGCGAACAGCATCCTCGGATTCAAGTCCGTTGATACGCCGGATGAACTCGATGTTGCTGGGCCACCATGGCGCACCGGGCCTGACCGACTGCTGGTATATGTCAATGGCCTTTTGTATCGACGGGTCATTCCAGGAAAGCGGGAGGTGCACAACTCTGCTGGGAACCTCAATGTCGTCGGATAAACGGATATCCCTCACCGCTGATTCCACTTCCCGGACAAGATCTGCCGCGCTGATGCGGCTGCCATCGAACTGGAGCTGCAGGGACCGGATGCCAGGTGTCATGTCTGTAATGACTTCAAGATCCAACGTTTTGAGCCGCTCGTAGAAAAGCTGCGCCTGGAGGCGGTATTTGAGATCCAGTTCCATCTTCCCGAACTCAATCAGGACATGCGAATCGCCGGAACGGCGAACGGACACATCCTCGCCCAGCTCCAGTCCCTCCATTTTTCTCAGAACTGTGGAGGATGACGGGAGTTGGAATGCTGCCGGGATGTCCTGATGAAGATTCACATCGAACTGTCCCTTCTGAATATCACGATGCCGTCTCCGGTTGAGCTCTCTGGCATTTTCATCGGAGACAGGCACAAACCGTATTCTGTATCCCGGGCGAAGCTGTCCAAGCTTCCATAGATCGGATTGAATGATAGTGAACGGGCAGACGAATCCTCCCAGACTGGGTCCGTCGACACCCAGAATCACCGGCATATCGCCAGTGAAATCGACGGCTCCAACAGCATACGCATTATCATGGATGTTGGAAGGATGGAGCCCGGCTTCTCCACCATCCCGCCTGGCCCACTGCGGCTTCGGACCAATAAGCCGGATACCCGTCCGGGCCGAGTTGTAATGCACCTCCCATGATGTTTCGAGTATGCAGCGGATATCCTCCTCCGTGAAAAAATCGGGGGCACCATGCGGCCCATAGAGTACGGCCAGCTCCCAAGTATCCGAAAACACGGGCGGACTGGAAACCTGAAAGGAATGGCTGTTGCTGGAATCAGAGCCGGCTTCAAGCGGATGAATGTGCACCATGTCACCGGCAGCCAGTGCCCTGCCGGCATGACCACCGAACTGCCCCAGTGTGAACGTCGATCGGCTTCCAAGATATGGGGCCACTTTGATACCGCCTTTGACAGCCATGTAGCAGCGCATTCCGTATCCGTCAATCCGGCCCATCCTGAGAGTGGATCCGGCCGGCACCGGGAAAGCCTGCCAGTGCGGCACCGGACTCCCATCCAGTGTTGCCTGCATCAATGCGCCGGTCAGTGCAATGACTGCCGGATGATGGAAAAATATTGTTGGCCCGTCACTGGTCATTTCGAGACCGGCGGCATCGGGGGCATTCCCAGCCAGAAGATTGGCCAGCTGGAAGGACACACTGTCCATGGGCCCGGAAGGGGGGATTCCCACACTCCAGTATCCGGTGCGGCCTGGATAATCCTGGACAGTGGTCATGGTTCCAGCCCGGCGAATCTCCATGGCGACAGGGCGGTAATGGAAATCGCGCAGAAATCCGGTTGTCATGGCTGCGCCGGTGAAGACATCACTGGCAAGGACCTGGCGCAGATATTCGAGGTTGGTTTCAATTCCATCGAACTGGCATTCACCGAGGGCTTGTAAAAGCAGCTCAATGGCGGCAGGTCGATCTTCAGCCCGGACGATGACCTTGGTCAAAAGCGGGTCATAGTGCGCTGATACCTCGGTCCCGGAGAAAACCCACGAATCACACCTGGCCCACCCGGGATGTTTGACCAGCGAGAGCGTCCCGACGGATGGCTGAAACCCCCGCGATGGATCCTCGGCATATATCCGGGCCTGGATGGAATGCCCGGAACTTGTCGGGGCACACCCGGGCAGGACGAATGCCTCATCGCTCTGGAGTCGAATCATCCATTCGACGAGGTCGATGCCGGTGACTTCCTCGGTAATGCCATGTTCGACCTGCAGGCGGGTATTGACTTCCAGAAAGTAGAATTCCTGTCGATCGACATCAAAAAGAAATTCGACGGTCCCTGCGGAGCGGTATCCGGCGGCCGCTGTCAACC
>JAUIAG010000071.1 GCA_030425355.1 Verrucomicrobiia bacterium | reverse complement strand
TTCATCGGATGAGTCCATCCCGCTGGAGTCTCCATCGGGATGGCCGGTTGTGCATATCGCGGACTTGAATCAGGACGGCGATCCGGACATTGTCAGCAGCACATTCATGCTGATGGGGCTGGGGGACGGGTCATTTTCTCCTTCTATCGGTTTTGGTGACCAGCTTGTGCGCGCTGCCGTCACAACTGCCGATCTGAATAATGACGGACATACAGACATCCTCGGTGCGACCCGCGACTTATTGCTCAGCACCCACCTCGGCACTTCCGCCGGTCAGTTCAATCTTGTCCAGTATTCTGTTATCGGATCATTCCCGGAGTCGATCAGTGCAGATGACCTCGATGGTGACGGGAACGCTGATTTATACATCACCTACGCCCGGGGCACATCGGCTCCTCAGATTATTTTCGGCAATGGTCATGGCTCGCCCCAATTCAGTGGGATACAGGCCGTTCCGACTGTATCGAACCTCGCCCGAAGGCAGGGCGCCTATACGGCCATTGTCAGAGACATGAACGGCGACGAACTCATTGATCTCGTCGTCGCCAACGGCGGTGAACTTCAAGGGGCGATTGCCAACCCGCAGTTCAGCGGAACTCCGGCTGCCATAATATACAGTCAGCCTGACGGAACATGGTCACCTCCCAGCTTCATGGACAATCAGCCCGGACACGGCGTTGCCGCTTCAGACTTCAATCATGACGGAAATATTGACCTTGCATTCATGGCTGTCGGCGCCGGATCCCCGGTGATCAAAATCCTGTCCGGATCGGGAGATGGAACTTTTTCAGAGCTTGCTCAGCTGGACCTGCCGGGCCCCCGCCGTGATGGCTCCTCCGGACTACTCCTCGCTGTGGATATTGATGAGGATGGACATGAGGACATCGTGGCTGCCACGCCGTCTGAGGGGCTTATTCACCTTTTTCACAATGATGGAAACGGCCTTTTCAGCCATTCACCCACCCTCCAGTCGACACAGGGAATCGTGGCGGTGGTCACAGGGGATTTAAATAATGACGGACATACCGACCTGGTAGTTGGATCAGCCGGCGTCGCCGGCCAACTGAATGGCGCAATCGGGATTCACTTATCCGATGCTTCATCAGGGGCCCCAACCGGCTATCAGCTGCAAACTGTCAGGGATGGGATTTCTGTTTCCGGTCTCACATTAAATGATGTCAACGCTGATGGATTTGATGATCTGCTGTGCAGTTTTGAATTATCCCCGTTCAGCTGGGAGACCGGATATTTCCCTCGAATTCCCGGAGGCGGATTTGGTGAATTCATATCAGTTGACTCGCATGACTATCAGACTGGCTCAGTTGCCATGGCCGACGTGGATCTCGATGGCCGGGAGGACATACTTGTCTCACACTCCTCCACGGTAAGTGTATACCGGAATACCGGATCGGGGGAATATACAGGATGGGGCAGCATGCCTTATGGCGGAGGGCCGATACATTTCAGCGACCTGGACAATGACGGACTGCCCGACGCCATAGCCGCCAGCGGGTCAGGATTTATTTCAATACTGAAAAGCGGATCGGTCGCGAGGCCGGTGTATCCGGACCTGAGTATCTCCGGCGACAGACAGGGGATGATCGAGCTGTACTGGCCGGAACAGTTTCCGGACTATGCACTCTGGATGACGGATGCACTTCCCGCACCGAAATGGAACGCTTTCAGTGGAGCAGTGGAGAGGACCACGGGGTTTTTAAGAGCCCGAATCCCTACAGATCAACTCAGCAGGAACGCATTTTTCAAACTCATGCCACAACTTCCGGGTGGGAACAGCCCACCCGTGACTGATCAGCCTCAAGTCCGGAAAGCCGTACCCTCGAATCATCGCTGAGTTATATCAATGCGGACGGATTTTGAGAGAGAGGAATCGGAATCCAGGATCTCGAACTGGTCACTGCTGTCATGCGTTGCATTCCACCATTCGATCCGCTCCGCGACGGTCCACCGGCTCGCATGAGGCGAGGACTGCATGGCGTTGAAAATGTCGATGGTGGACTGGGGTCTGTCTTCAGGATCCTTGGCAAGACACTGCATGATGATTTTTTCCAGGACGGGACAGACTTCGCGGCCGAGCCGTCGGGATGGCGTCTCAGGCTGTTCATGCATTTGGAAATGACAGACCTGACTGACCGATTCTGCCTCAGGGAAAAGATATTCTCCGGTGAGCAGATAGAACCCGAGTGCGCCGATGGCGTAGATATCGCTGAGGTGGTTGACTTTCTCCGCATCGACTATGGCCTCAGGGGACATGAAATGAGGGGTCCCGGTGACATTCCGTGTTCGCGAGGACCCCTTGATACTCAGCGGGCGGTTTTCCTGAAATTCCTTGGCGAGTCCGAAGTCAAGGACCTTGACAACCTCCGGAAGACATCCACGCTCGCAAAGAAGAACATTGGCAGGTTTGATATCGCGGTGGATCAGCCCCAGCGTATGCGCCTCATAGAGGGATTCACAGACTGCGGAAAGTATGTAGATGACATGCGCCTCGGGCTGCGCTCCGCATTTACCCACCATTTCCTTCAGATTCATCCCGGGGAGGTATTCCATGGCATAGTAGAAAATTCCGTCCGGAGTGTGACCGTAGTCGTAAACCTGTATGGTGTTCGGATGTGTCAGGCGACAGGTGAGCTGCACTTCCTTCTCGAAGCGGCCGAGTGCCGCGCCGTCCGCATCTTCCGGAGAGAGGAGCTTGATGGCGGTTTCACGCCGCAACAGCGCATGACAGGCCTTGTAAACCACCCCCATGCCGCCCTGCCCGATTTTTTCGCGGAGTGTGTATTGCCCCAGCTGAAGGGCGTTCATGGAGGCGAGATTGAAGCGCCGCTTCAGTGAAATATGAAAATATGAAAACCCGACAAGTCCGACCGCGAATAAGATGAGAAGAAGGAAGAGCGAAATGAATACCAGGCTGAGGACATCCAGTGGGCGGTTGGCCTCTGACCGGTCCATTTTGGTGACCACACCGAATCCAAAGGCCGGAAACCACTTCCAGCCCCCGACAACCTGCACGCCCCGATAGTCCCTTACTGGTCTGATGGTGTACCCTGACCCCGATCCCGATCCGCCGGTGCTGAGTGCCTGTTCCACAAGGTAGGTGAAGGGAAGTGTCTCAGGACGGTCCGTCAATTCACTGCCCTGCCCCTCCCGGAGCCTCCTTCCGGGATCCCGCAGCTCAAGAGTCAGGGCGGATGTCGATTTTCCGTCCTGCCCCAGGAGGCCCAGTTCACGCAGCTGGTCTTCAAAGCGGCTGCGCGAGAGCATCAGACCGGATTCATCAAAAGCATATGTCTCACCGGTGTCACCCCGGCTCGCCACGGAAAGGATTCTGGAGAACTCATTGGCGGTGTCGATTTCCATGGCCAGCACACCGGCCACCTTTTTTCCGGTATCCATGACCGGTATGGCCACCTGCATCATCGACCTGTCCAGCCGGCGGCGAATGATCTCCGGTATGGCCTCGCGATTCAGATCAGCCGGCAGTTGAGTGGTCCCGCTACGCGGCCTGTCCGCCGGCAGCCCCGGACTGTCTTCTTTCAGATGCTCCGGGCGGTTCTCAAACTCCTTGCGAATCAGATTGCTGATGCGGAAAGGCGTTATGATCACCGGCTCGCCGGTCGCGAAGACCTTCTTATACTGCTCCATGTGATCATCAAAGACCTTCCGGCCGAGACGCAGTCCCCCGATGCCGGAATCCCCGATGACATATCCTTCGGGGTTGATAAGAAGTGCCGACGGGAACTGAAACTCAAATGCTCTAATACCCATGATCAGGGAAAATTCCCGCTGGGCCGCCTGGGGATTCACCCGCACCTTCGGATTCCGCATTTCCTCTTCAGCGATCGTTTCCACAGGCTCACTCAGGATCCTGTTCATCAGGTCTCTGATCTCACTGTCCATGGAAAAGGCCTGAAGCAGGCGAATCTGGTTCTGAAGCCATATCTCCATCGCCGTGGCATTGGCCTCCAATACGGTGGAAATTTCCTCCTTCAGCTCGTTTCTGAGTTCAGAACCGACCCTGGCTCTGGACCAGAACCCCATGAAGGCCACCACCACGGCGACAACCAGCGGGATGATCCATGCCGTCTTGTATTTGAGGAAAGTCATAAACCTGCCATGAGTGAAATATAACGGGGAAGCCATCCCAATGCGTCCGCCTTCCCGTGAATCGGATTGGAATGGTCCTCCAATAGTTATACTTCAGAACGGGCAGGAAATCAGGCCGGATTCATGTGGGCGTCACACTGCCCGGCACAGACCGGGGAGAACCGGCGGCGTGTGCGAACTGGCGGGGGAGGCGGATAGCCGTGTTGCGGGACATTTGTGGGACCTCTTCGAAGACAGGGATGGCCAGCCTCTGCCTTGAGGGAGCCGGACGCTCACGACAGGCCAGAATTATGGCGTTGATCGACTGCTCCCGATGCGGCGGCGGTGTCTCACCAAGGCTTTCGAGGACCCGATAGGCTTCCAGGCAGCGGCGGCCGTGCTGAAATTGGTAGACCCGGCGGGCAAAATACCTCTGAAGCCCGGAGCCGGGGGATGCATTCTGAAAACCCAGATAGAATATTTCCGGCTCGGCCGGGTGCATCCATCCGGAGAAAAATGCCCCCCAAGTGGTGCGGTGGCGCCAGCCGCGTCTGTCCATGCGGATCAGTGCCCGCAGCATCCGGTTCCGGCGTGTTGAGGAACTGGCCCGAAGGTAGCTGCCGGTCAGTGGAGAAACCATCCATGCCCCCACCGCCGGGGCCCAGACCACCGCATTCGCCACCGCCAGAAACAGCATGGCAATCATCGGCAGACCGACATAAGGGAATGATCCCGAATAAAGACCGACGGACTCGGAAGCAATCACCGCTTCATGCCAGGCCCAGACGAACCCGAGACCGAAAACAACTCTCAGTATTAACATGTTCATTTCAGATTCCTTTCCATGACTGATCGGATTGTGACTCATGAGCGGAGTGCAGACCGCTGCATAAGGGACATAAGCAATAGTAAATATCAAACCGGCCCTTGTGGCCGTGGTGAATTCCGGCCCATGCCCGCTCAGGGTTTGAGTATGGATGGGTGCGTTTTTATTCCTCTCAGACGCAGGTCGATGGCATGTGGATTGGCGGCGTAATCCATCAGTGTTTCACGGGAGATGATGCCGGCTGAAAACAGTTCCATGAGGTATTGATCGAATGAGTGCATTCCGCAGTGGTTGGACACTTCCAGGATGTCGACGAGGAGTTCGAGTTCATCATTGACGATGGCCTTGCGGCTGGTGCCGTCCCCGATGAGGATTTCGAGACATGGGGTGCGGGTTCCACCCAGATTGGGAATCAGTCGCTGGGATACAACCGCCCTGAGGTTCCGGGCCAGAAGTCTCCTCAGGGAGTGCTGCTGTTCCAGCGGATGAAATTCGAGGACCCTGCTGAGTGCCTGTGCCGTTGAATCGGCGTGCAGGGTTGTCACCACCAGGTGACCGGTCTCACAGGCCTGAAGAGCCGCATAGACACTTTCCGGATCGCGCATTTCGCCCACGAATAGAATATCCGGATCCTGACGCATGGCGTTCCGGATACCCATGGCGAAACTGTCGGTATCGGTTCCGACCTCGCGTTGTTCGAAAAGGCTGAGACCATCCTCAAACAGATATTCAATGGGATCCTCGATGGAAATAATGCGGCGTGCCTCATGGCGGTTTATTTCCTGAAGGAGCGCTCTCGCCGTGGTGCTTTTCCCCTGTCCGGTGGGTCCGGTCAGGAGCACGAGTCCGCGTTGAACCCGGACAATATCGTGGAGGGAATCCGGAAGCTGCATTTCCTCCAGTGAGAGCTGCTGCACGGGCACGTGCCGCAGCGAAAGGCTGTGAAGCCCGCGCTGTCTCGCAAAATTTGCCCGCCAACGCTGTCCATCGCATTGAAAGGAACAATCGTATTCCCTGCAGCTTTCGATCCGGGCGAGGGAATCACGGGAGAACTGGTCCACAAACAAAGCAAAAAACTCCATGGATGTATGAGTCATCAGCCCGCTTTGCTTCACCGGCTGGAGTGATCCATGAATCCTGACCCATGGCTCTTTTCCAGTCTGAAGGTGGATGTCGCTGACTTCGTGATCAAGGCACAAGTTGAGAAACTGGCCAAGGCGGCTGCCGGGAAGAATTGTTTCCATAATTACCTCACTTTCACTTTCGCTCTGTCTCTTCATGACACACGGGCCGGTATTCTCTTTGGGCCGGAGGCGGCGGCGCTGTTTCCAGCGGGAATAAATGCACAGCCGTAATGCCAATTGACAGGGTTCGGATATGTCAATATAGACCGGATCCGTATCCCGGGGGTTACAAAAGACAGAAAAGTCATCCGATGCCGGTCGGGAGACTGGTGGATGGTGGATGGTGGATAGTGACTGGCACCTGGCATCGGCACCGTCACCGGGACAGTCGCGGAATCATCGGAACTGAAAGTGACGAGGAGGAATGTGCCGGAGGCGGGGAATCAGTTTTCAGGATTCGATGTGATCGATGAGGGCGGAAGTGACGCGCTGTGCCACCCGATCCCATGAGTGCCGCTGCAGCAGCTCTGATGCCCACTGATCGAGCAAAGGCTGGTCGGTGAACAGGGCGGCCTGCATGGCCATGCGGAAGGATTCAAAGTTGTCATTCTCGAAAGGAAATCCGACATCGTCCATGACCTCCAGCGTGGCGGGGATGGCGGAGAAGACCGGCATGGTTCCCAGCAGAGTCGCTTCGACGGGCGGCATGCCGAAGCCCTCGTAGTCACTGGTGAAAACAAGGACGCGGGCCCGACGGATCATGGCATGAAAGTCGTCATCGGGGAGGCGGGCATGCAGGAACCAGTTTGGGTGTTCGGGGAAGCTGACGCCTTCCGGAATGGATCCGATCCAGTCCACCCCCCATTTGTTGCCGGTCTCGGACTGCCACCGGTTCATGAATTCGATGGCCATGGCGGTTTTTTTGTGCGGGTAACGCCCGGCCAGAACCACGATGCGGTCTTCCTTGAAAACCACATGACTCTCGGACTGGCTGAAGCCGATGCCGCAGGTGATCACTCTGGGATCAGGCAGCTCCAGAACGGCCGCCATGCGCTGCACTTCACCAGCCGTGAATTCCGAATTGGTGAATATGACATCCGCATGGCGAAGCGTCGCGTTGAAACATTTTTCGAAGTAGCCGGACTCCTTGCCGGATACGGCATCCGGGTAGTGCTGGGCGTAATGCCGGTGGATGGCATCATGCACGTAGGCCGCAGTCCGCATCGGCGGCTTGCGGACAAAAGAAAGAAATCCTTTGGGTAGAAAGAGCCAGTCGCATCGGCCCTTGCGACCGGCCGAATAAACACCCCACTGGTCCCACAAAACCCTCTTCCACCGGCTGCGTGTCGGTCCGGAAAAGCAATGCTGTTCGATGATCCCATGCGGGCCGGATGGGAAAAGTTTCTTCTGTGACGGGTTGGTCAGGACATGAATTCTCTCCATTGCCGGGTGGGTTGACAGACTTCGCAGCAGCCCCATTGACAGATTGAAAATCCCCACGGATTTGGTGCGCTCAAAATCCTGGTCGGCGATCGAATAACAGATGGAGAGCTTGTTCATGGAATTTTGAGTGAGTGAGTGGACTTAGAGGGAAAGCAGCGTCTGTGCGATGCGCCCGCCGAAGCACACCGCCGTGTCCCGTTCAGGCGATGCCGGACGGTCCGGATAGGACCCGCTGTACTGCCATGTGTCGGGAGCAGTGCGGGTGTACTGAACATCCAGCGGCAGGTTATCGGCCACGCAGGGGACAATGTCCGGACAGGGCGAACCGGAAGGCAAATGCGGGAAGTTGACACTCCAGAAATACCCGGGCGGCGGTGGCCCCGGTTTGAGCTGATTCCAGACAGCCATGGCCCAGGAAGCGGCCTGAGGCCAGTCGAGCGGCATTTCACGGCGAATGAAGTGAGAAAAGGCTATGGCCGGTATGCCGAAGACCGCGGCTTCCCTTGCTGCGGCGACCGTACCACTGAGGTACCGGTCGATGCCCAGATTCCCTCCCTGGTTGATCCCGCTGAAGACCCAGTCGAACTGCGGGCCTCCCTGATCCTGGAAGATGGCACGCATGGCCAGCCGCACACAGTCGGCCGGGAAGCCGTCAACGGCGTAGGTGTTTTCCGCCATGCGGTGCACCCTCAGGGGCCGCCGGGTTTCCACAGTGTGACTGCATTCCGAGCGCGGTCCTGAAGGCGCCACGATGGTGACATCGTGTTCCTGTTTCATGACTGCCACGAGGGCATCAAGGCCGTCGGCGTCCACACCGTCGTCATTGGTAATCAGAATTCTCAAAATACGGGCTCTATCATCCACATTTTTGCCTGATCGTCGACCCGCGACTTGCCGCCTGGTGAAAGTTTCACCAGAATGAAGTCCGGCTTTGAGAGCGGAAGTTATTCATGGGGAGTCACATGACGCGGAGGTGCCCGCCGGAAGTCCCGGAGTAAACTGATCTCTTCAAGCTGATTTCACAGACCAAATGAGCCGCAAAACGGATAATTCAACTGCTGAGCAATTGGTAAAAAGGACACGGGAGTTGTCTGAAGCCATCGACCGGCTGCAGTTCTCAGCACCTGTGCACGTGGTCTACAACCCGCTCCAGTACGCCGCCGCCGCTCATGATCAGTTCACCCGGAAATATGCCGGCAGCCCCAAAAAGATTCTTTTTCTGGGGATGAATCCCGGGCCTTTCGGGATGATGCAGACGGGGATTCCCTTTGGCGAAATCGACGCGGTCAGGAACTGGCTGGGTATCGATGCACCAATTTCAAAGCCTTCGGTGGAGCATCCGAAAAGACCGGTCCTCGGCTGGAAATGCACCAGATCCGAAGTCAGCGGGCGACGGCTGTGGGGACTCTTTCAGGAAATATTTTCCACACCGGAGGCATTTTTCGGGGAACACTACGTCATGAATTACTGCCCGCTCGGATTCCTCGGCGAAACCGGCAGTAACATCACCCCCGATAAAATACGGAAGGCGGAGATGAAGCCGGTTTATGACCTGTGCGACGGGTTTCTGCGCAGTGCCTGTGAGATCCTCAAAGTGGAAGCGGCAGTCGGTGTCGGCGGATTTGCTGAAAAACGGCTGCAGGAGACCCTGGCCGGCACCGGTCTACCGGTCTACCGCATCCTGCATCCCAGTCCCGCAAGTCCCGCCGCCAACAAAGACTGGGCCGGAGAGGCCACACGTCAGATGCGGGAACAGAAACTCTGGAATTAAGCCATGAAGTCACGTCCAACACGAATTCAGCAGCCACCCACCAGCGGATGATATTTCCACCAGCCACGCCGGGACAGCAGCCTGTGTTCGGCCTTAAAAGCCGTTCTCCATATGATAGGAACGAGCCCGAAGGTCCGCCAAATCCCGATTTCTGTGAATATCCTGTAATGGCGGACGTCTGACTTTCTTTGCAATATCATCCGGTTCCGATTAAAAAATAGCCCATGGGAAAAGATTTCGATGCAGCGGAGTTTATAGACCGTGATCTGGAGCAGGATGAGTCTGCCTCACACCGTCCCGCAACCGGGCGAGGCACACCGGGCGCCCATCCTTCCAATCCGCGGGATCCCAACGCGCAGCAGGAGGAAGTCGAAGCCTACAAGAAACGCATCAGCGAACTGGCGCAGGAGAAGGAACGCCTCGAGAAGAAATCCCTGATCATCGAGGAATCACGGCGCAAGCAGCTGGAATTCCGTCAGGGCCGTCAGGAGATGATGGTCAAACTCACACGGGCCATTGAAATACTCGACGAGAACCACAAGCTGCGTGAACAGGAACTCAGGGTGATGCGGAAAAATGTCGACGAACTCAAGGAACGGCTTGCCATCATCACTGACCTGCAGCCGACTGAATGGCCCGAGAAGGAATTTGAATCCTGCCTGAATGACGCTCTCCGCGATCTTGAAAACTCACGCATGGAATGGAACCGCCAGCTGGCCAAGTATCCGAAGCTGCTGCGTGCGGCCCTCTCCGGTCCGGAAGAGGTCATTCTCCCTGAAGCAGCGGACGGCACCCCGCTTGAAAAGCTGCCGCTCAACGGCCACAATCTCAAGTATCTGTGCAAGCTGGGGATCGCCCTGACATGGCCTCTGGCCCTTGCCATCATCGTCGTCGGAATCCTCTTTCTGATCTTCAACTGACGTTCGCCCGCCGGCGCTTCCGTTGACCCAACCCAACCTCAAAGCATTACCCTGAATGTCATGGTTCTCCAACAGGCACGATCCTCTGGGCAAGGAAGAACGGAAGCTGCGGTCCCAGATTGCAGAAGTCGAGCGTCAGATTTCACAGCTTGAGAAGGCCAAGAAAAAAGTTGAACAGGGCGAGACCCCGCCGTCGACCTCCAATCCCTTTGAAGATCCCGTCTCGCTGCTGCGAAAGCGCAAGCGCCTTTTTTCCAACCCGGAGGATGTGGAAAAATACCGGATTTCCGGATCCCACAAGGACGCTGAGGAGCCGGATCCTTCAGCCGGAACAGACGGGGAATCATCTCTGGCTTACTCCGGGCAGACAAATTCATCCACTCCGTCCCCGCGGTCTCCCGTCAGAAAGAAAGATGAACTGTCCTCAAGCCTGAACCAGCTGGTCCGGGCCAGTCGGATTGACCCGAATGCCCCGACCGAGGAGGAAACCCGGCTGCTCAAATACCTCGCAGCCGGAAATCTCGAAGGCATGCGGAAACTGCGATACGAAAAGGGTGTCGCACGAAACAGAAAAATTGTCATGGCCATTGCACTGGGCCTCCTGGCAAGCGCCATCTACATGATGCTCAAGTCGTGAAGAAAGGATCTCCAGAAACTGTGACTGTGTTCATATCGGATAGTCCCGCCGCAGGTTCATCGCCGTCTATCGTCGCCGTCCACAGCAATGCTTACGGCCAATGGACCGCTCTGTTCACTCCGAAGGGCCTTGCAGGAATATGGTTCCCGAATGACGGGAATGCACCGCCCTGCACAGAAGGGGAAAACCCGCTCCGCACGGACCGGATGGACAACTGGATACGGGAAACATTCCGGACAATTGACCTGATGCTCACCGTGCCCCGCACGGGACATGAATTAACCGTGCCGATGGACCTTGGCGACGCCACTGATTTCCAGCGGAAGGTGTGGGAGGCTCTGCTCCGCATTCCCGCCGGCGAAGTCAGAACCTATCAGGAAATCGGCCGCGATCTCAACATGCCCGGGGCATCCAGGGCAGTGGGCAATGCCTGTGGGCGCAATCCCATACCACTCCTTATTCCATGTCACAGGGTTCGGCGTTCCGACGGCAGCCTGGGAGGCTTTTCAGCCGGCATCGAATGGAAGAAAATCCTGCTCAGGCTCGAGAACTCATCCGGAACTCAATCAGCATGGGAAACCAGCAGTCTTAATGTGACTCAGCCGGCGCTTCTGTAATTTTCCCTCGGGCCTTCAGCGAGAAACCGATCATCACAAGTCCAATCACCACGGGCATCCAGAATGGGAGAATCAGGACCCCGTTCGCAGGTTTTTGAACCAGACGGGGCCGGATGATCAGATGGCTTTCCTCATTGGGAACATGGAAGCCGAAAAAGCCACGATCCTCTTCAGCCTCAGCACGGGCCCACCCGTACCAGAGGGCCCCTGACTCCGCCGTCATATTCCAGAAGAATGACTGCTGCTGGTAACCGATGGTGAGAACTCTGAAAAGACTTAACGCCAGCATTATCAATGAAATCAGGGTAATCGTGATACCGGAAAGCAGAAGGCCGCGGCGACCACGGGAACAGTGAGCACTTTTCATCGTCCCCGGGAGTATCCGGCAAGTGGAATATACCTGCAAGCACCATTGAATCCCGGTGCAGGACATGACATCCCCAGCCCAATTCAGTCTGGGACTGCCGACTTCAGAACAACTCGCGCAGGAGCTGCAGGGATTTGTGCCAGCCATCACGAAGCATCGATTCAAATTCCGGATCGACATGCATGTGAACAGTCAGCGTGGTGGCCCCTTCTCCGTCCTCCACAAATTCGTAATGCTCGGTGGTGCCGCACCATTTCCTGGCCATATCACTTTCGGTGTCCTCATTCCGCGACGGATCAACCACAGCGATGTGACGGACGCGGATCTCGCGGTATGGATCGAATTTTTCGATGAGTGCTCTGGTGCCGCCCATCGCAGGGTCCAGGAAATACATGGTTTCCCCTTCCGCCCACTTGCCGATGTAACACGAGTTGGGAGAAAAACCCCGGATCCACTTCCGGTAATTGTCTTCATCCAGCATGGTTTGCCAGAGATGCTCGGCACTTGCCGGAACGGTGATGGAATACTGTTGCTCAATCATGGCTGGGTTCTGGTCTGGTTCAGGCAAGCCGGAAAAGCCTGCGGGCGTTGTGATGGAAAATACCGGCGGCGACCTCACGGTCCGGTGCCAGTTCGTTGATGGTTCTGATAATCTGTGCCCCCTTGCATCCCGGTCCGGCACCGAGCTTGTCCGGGCAGTCACTTCCGAAAAGCAGCTGGCTGCGATGGCGCTGAAGAAAGGCGCGACCGTGTTCCGGATCCCGGACCAGCGCGTTGAGTCCTGAACCGGCCGAGTGGTCCGCGTATATATTTCCGTGATTGGTGAGCAGTTCGTCAGTGACTCCGCCGGGCGTGACCGGCCCAGCGGGATACATGACCGACTGGTCGTGATTGAGATCGATATTGCCCCACCATGTCTGGGCATGGCCGATGAAGTCGACGTCTTCAAACTCCTCAAGGACTTTGTGGAATCGAAGCAGGTCATGGTTGTACATGCCGTTCTGAAAATGCAGGAGTACCGGAACGTTAAATTCCCGGGCAAGGTTGTAGATGCGGCGCATGGGCGCGGAATCGACCGGTGCATTGAATTTCTGTTCCCCTATTCCACAGGCACCCTTCTTCAGCCAGTGACGAAGCACCCGCTCAGTGTCCGGGAGGTCAGGAATTTCATTGGCAAAAAACAGGAACTTGTCGGGATGCCTGCAGGCCAGTTCATAGGCTTCGCGGTTGCCCTTGACGGTGGCATCCAGACCATTGGATCCGCCGTCATGGGTGGAGTCCCGGAGCACCGAGCGCCCGGCAGGCAGAAGGATGGTCCGTGTCACACCCATGATCTCCTGGTGTCTGAGCAGCTCATCATCCGACCGACCCAGATACCATGTGTGCTGATGAATATCGATGATCGGACCGGTGTATTCCGTACCGCGAGACAAACCGGGATCCTCCGCAGTGCGCGCCAAACCGAAAAGACAGCCTGCACCGGCAGCGGTACAGACTCCCATGAACCTGCGGCGGGACAGGGATTGATTACGGATCATGGCAGAATTCTACCACAGCTGTCACGTGCATGACAACTGCCAGCCTTCCCCTGACACCGGACGGGAATCCGATGATCCGGATCCGCAGCGGAGGCAAACAATTTCACGACCACCGATGACATCGGGGCGAATCGGGGATATAAAGTGAAGCATGATTTCACTGGGAAAAATAGCAGAGGCGCGGGTTGGTTTCCTGTCAACCAGCTGTTTGAAAAGCCGCCTGACGCGATTCTTTCTTGCGGCAGTTGCAGTCTGTGCCGGCTTTGATCCGGCCATGACCGGAGCGCGGGAACCGGATGCCACACCTGATGAACTGCCACGAATCCCGGCGGTGGAGCCGACGCAAGCCGGGGCAACGCTGGATGTCGAACCTGGATTCAGAGCAGTGCTGGCAGCCTCCGAGCCACTGGTGGCTGATCCGGTGGCCATGTGCTTCGATGAAAGAGGCCGGCTTTTTGTGGTGGAAATGCGCGGCTACTCGGAGCGTCGTGACGAGCACCTCGGTTCGGTCCGTTTACTGGAGGACCCCGACGGGGATGGAGTATTTGATCGAAGCACTGTTTTTGCCGACGGCCTGAACTGGCCGACAGCCATCATCTGCTGGGACGGAGGAATCTTCCTCGGAATGACACCCGACATCGTCTGGATGAAGGACACTGATGGCGACAATGTCGCCGATGTGCGCCGAACCATATTTACCGGGTTTGGCAGCGACACCCCGCGTCTCAATGTCCAGGCGATGATCAACAGTTTCCGCTGGGGACTTGATAACCGCATTCACGGCGCAACGGCAGGAAACGGAGGCACCATCACCCGGCCCGCCCGGCCCGAATTCAAGCCGGTTCCACTCAGGGGCAGGGATTTCTCCTTTGATCCAGTCAGCCTCGATCTGCGCCGCGAGAACGTGACGGCGCAGCATGGCATGTCATTCGACAACTGGGGCCGGAAGTTCACCTGCAGCAACAGTGACCACATACAGACTTTCATGCACCGCTGGCATGATGTTGCATCAAGACTCTCGATAGCGGCGGATGGCCCGGCTGCCGAAGTGTTCCGGCTCAGCCCCGATGAACCGTGGCGCATAGTGAGAACCCGATGGAGGATCGCAGGGTCCGTCGGTGGTCCGGTGGAAGGCGGTGGCCGTGTCTCGGGATACTTCACCTCTGCCAGCGGCGTCACCATCTACCGCGGCGATGCGTGGCCCGACGAATATCTCAACAACGCCTTTGTTGGCGATGTGGGAAGCAACCTCATCCATCGGAAAATGGTCATGTGGAAAGATGGACTGCCGTCCGCAACACGGTCCCTGAACGACCGGAAAAGAGAATTCATCGCCTCGACGGACAACTGGTTCCGGCCCGTGCAGTTTGAAAACGGTCCTGACGGGTGCCTGTATGCCGCTGATATGTATCGGGAAGTTATTGAACACCCCTGGTCTCTGCCCGCCAACATCAAACAGTTTCTTGATCTCAACAGTGGCAATGACCGGGGCCGGATCTACAGGATCCAACCGGAACATTATTCACCCGAGCCTCTGCCTGACCTCTCACGCCATTCCCCGGCGCAGCTGATTCCCCTGCTTGGACACAGCAATGCATGGCACAGGGAAACCGCAGCCCGCATGATCTATAATTCCCAATCACTGACATTGACCGGGCAGCTGCGTCAGTCACTCCAGCCTGACAGCCCGGGAGCCCGCAATCCACTTTTTGTCCTCCATGCCGCAATGGCTCTCAACGGACTTGAAAAGCTCGATTCCGAAGACCTTCTGAAACTGATCCGTCATTGCATCTCCCAAAACCATCCGGACTTTGACAATGTCCTCTACGCGCTGCTGGATCACTTTGCCTCACCTCAGAGCCACCTTGAGCTGAATCACCGCGGACAACTGGTGGAGGCGGTGTTCATGGATTACCGGCAGCGGGGTCTCCCGGTGCCCGAACAGATCGTCCCGCAGCTGCTGCTGGGATCCATGGCATTGCCTGATTCATCGGATGTCAGGATCGATCTCTGCGCCTCACTGCTGCCGGCCAGCACATTCACACTCGGACTGACGGAAACCGTTGCTGGCAGGGAAAGCCTCAGGATAGCCGGGCAGTTGATGCAGGCCGCTGATTCCGGCCCCGGCCCTCACACTCAGGCCGTTCTCAAACGGCTGGGCAACATTTCCGGAAAGTCCGTCGACAGCGAACAGCGGTTTTCACAGGCATGGAACATGGCTGCCAACCGCACCGGCATCGACCGGATGGCGGCATGGCAGGCCGGACTGATGGAAGGAATGCGTCAGTCCGATAGAGGAAGAACCATTTTAAAGTCCAACAGCCAGTCAATCGCGGAAAGGGCGCGGGAAATAATGCCCGCAAACAGCCGGGTTGACCGCGGGGTTGTCATCGATTTCCTCATGGTGCAGCCTGATCCAGGCCTCATCAACACCTTCCTCGAAAGCGTGATCGAAAGCAGTGAATTCGGAGAAGTGCTTTCCCTCATGGACAACCGCACTCCCGCGGCGTCATGGAATTTCATCCTCCAGAATCTCCATCGCCTGTCTTCATCCATCCTGCCTGAAGCGGTTCGAAAGCTCGCCGCTTCACCGGTGGCGATAGATTTCCTCCGGCAGCTGAAAAACAATCCGGATCCGGCCATGCTGGCTCAGATACCGGTTTCGCAGGTCCAGCAGTGGCGGCGAGTTCACCAGGATGGACCGACAGGAAATCTTGTTGCAGCACTTTTCGGCAATCCACCACAGGAGGACAGACAGGCCGTCATCGACGATTATGTGAACTGCCTCGGGCTTGAGGCCAGTGCATCCCGGGGCAAAGCGGTATACCTGAGTCAGTGTGCGGCCTGCCATGCCAGCGGCGACGAAGGTTTTTCCGTCGGGCCGGATATCCAGACTATGAAGGCCATGGGATCGGAAAGACTTCTGGTCCATATCCTCGATCCCAATCGGGAAGTTCAACCGGGATACATCGCATGGCAGGTGGAATCCATCGGCGGCGACTCATGGCTGGGGCTGCTGAGTTCACAGGGAGAAAATTCCATCGAACTGCTCCTTCCCGGAGCCGAAAAAGTGAGTATTCCAAACGGCCAGATCGTCTCATCCGGCCCAACCGGCCGGTCGCTCATGACAGTCGGATTTGAATCCACACTGTCGGCACAGGATCTGGCCGACCTGATCCGCTTCATTGAAAGCCGGTGACATCCACATCAATACATGGGCGAAAAAGCCCCCGGCAACCCTGATTTGAATATGCATCAAGGCTGCCTTTGTGCACTGAATACCCGCAGTATTCCTTCGGAATCCAGCATGATGCATTCATCTCCGCCGTCCCCGTCGAGGTCAGCCATTTCCACGGCAAGTGTGGTGAAAAATCCTTCGATTCCGGATTCGTGCGGCAGCATCACCTCATATTGAAAACGGTTTCTGGATGCCCCTTTCAGAAAAAGCGGCACGGCAGGGCTGACCGGCATGGAGTCGTGTGGCCGGGCACTTTCCCAGCCTGTCGCCAGGAGGAGGTCAGTTGTGCCGTCACCATCCACGTCACCGGCACAGGCGTCCATGACCGGCCAGAGATTCACCATTTCCGGCAGTGGCCTGCGAACAAACCTCCGACTCCCGGTCGGCCGCACCAGAAGAATTGAATCAAGTGACCCAATGGGGACAGTTCGATATTTTCCCGGTATAAGATCCGCCACCGGAGTGTGGGCAAACTTCTGGCGTGAGGTGTAGCGCCTTGCCAGAACCGGCAGCTGTTTCACCAGTGTATCAAACCGGGTGAATGGAATCAGTCCCGGATCTCCACTGTCGGTATTGATTTGAATGGCCTCGAACTGGAAGGGCCGTCCCTGGTGGTCCTCCGGACTCATGACAGTGACGACCGTGGCAGCGCCTGTCGTCGAGAGGGAATTATTGCGACCGAAGTTACCGAAAAGGACGGTCGTGGCTGTTGCGGAGGACGGATGACTTTCAGCTGTCCCCGTGGCATTGGAAATAACGGTGACACTGGTCCACGGCCCCAGTGGGAGACGGATGCCGAGGTCCCCGGCGATGTCTCTGAATCCGCTGTCCCCGTCCAGATCAAGGACCATCGGTTTCTGGTGCAGAAACACCGGGACCATTAATTCAGCACGCCCGTCCCCGTCAAGGTCCTCGAGAGCGATGTCAAGGGCCGGACCGATGTGGCGGAGGGACGCCTCAAGTTCCAGCGCCGGCTCCCATGCCTGTCCCTGCCCATTGTCGCCGTCACCGAGCCTGAAGACAGCCAGCCCCGGAGTCTGCGAAGGATTCCCCCGCACATGGGAAAAAGCGACGAACACTTCGGGATTTCCATCCCCGTCCATATCGCCCATCGCCATGCATGATGGCTCATGTCCTTCCCTGAGGCTGAAACCGGATCGCTGATCAGAACCACCAATTGAAAAGTGTATCTCAGCATGGCGGATCCCGGACGAGTAACGAAGGCCGTGGAGATCCACAGTCCATGAGTCGTGCGTCATTCTCTGAATAAGACGGCCTGCAGAGTTGGGGGAGGGCAGAGGCTGTGCCCGCATCGAAAGAGTGTCGGATCCGGCATCCAGCCTGTAGCCATATCCATTGAAAACGGCAATACCGTTTCCAGTGTAAGACAGCTTTCCGGAAGGGCCGGAAAAGGAAAAGGTCTGAGTCGCATCACTGAGTTCCCTTTCCGAATCTGAATCAAAAACCTGGGCGGGTTCGAGCCGGGATGTTGAACGAAGCTTGAGGAGCGGCGTGGCTGGCCGGCTGCTCATGGCGATGGTTGTGGGGACCGATTCTGCCGATTTGATGCTCTGCCCTGTGGACTGAAGCCGAATGGCTTCGATGATGGTATCGGGTCTGACATTCTGGATGGGCTGGCTTATGCCATCCGGCCAGAAAACAGTGACGGAGCATGGCCCGGAAGGGTCCGGGACGGCAAACTGGGCAACCGGCTGGTCACTGGACAGATATCGTCCGCCGGCAGCTATCTGCCGGGTGAAGTGGTGACGGCCGTTTCGAAACTCAATCGTGGCACCAATACCCCGTGTGTTCGGCGATTGATGAAGGAGCCGGACCTGCACGCGTGGCGCCGATGCGTTGTTCCGATAAATGCCGGCAGGATCATTCAGACGATTCACGACGACATCCAGATCGCCATCATTGTCGAGGTCGGCAAGGGCCATGCCATTGGAGACAGCTTCTGCAGAAAACCCCCATGCCTCCATCGTTTCAAAGGTGAGGTTACCGCGGTTTCTAAAGACCAGATCCCGGGTGGCAAGACGTGGGAATTTCCGTCTGGCCTCGAACATGGCGGCATTGGAAAACCGGCCGCTCTGACGCATGTCGGACAACTCCCCGGAAACATCGAGGTTACGCCCGTCGCGCTCGACTCCATTGGTGACAAGGACATCATCCCAGCCGTCCAGATCGAAATCAACCAGCGCGGTCGCCCAGGACCATCCACTGGCTGCCAATCCACTGAACGGCCCGATGTCGATGAACTGCCGGGCACCACTGTTCAGCAGAAGCGTATTCCATGAAAACTGCGGCGGCCCCCTGAATTCCTCCTCTTCGAACTCGGCGGGTCCCGCGTCGAGGATGTTGTGGCGGTCGGCTGGATCCAGCGGCAGCATATCCAGAACGAAAATATCATCCCATCCGTCCCGGTTCACATCGCCCATATCAACTCCCATACTGAAAAAACTGGTGCGGTGAAACAGACTCTCAGGGGCGAGCTGAAAAAGGCCGGGCTTTTTCTGTATCCACAGTCGATCGGGAGTCTCAAAATCATTGCAGACATACAGATCCGGCAGTCCGTCGCGATTGATATCGTGAAACCGTGCCGATAGGCCCCAGTCGAAAAGCTCGGTGTCAAGAGCTGTGCCTGAGGCGTTGCGAAACATCGGGTCCGTCAGGCTCACCGGCTGGAATCGCCTTCCAGCTTCATTGATGTATACCGCATCGGCTTCGCCCAG
>JAUIAG010000437.1 GCA_030425355.1 Verrucomicrobiia bacterium | reverse complement strand
CCCACTATTCGCGCCAGCCCGAAAAATATTTCATAAAATTTTATTTTTTTTACCGGAAGCCCGAATCAGGGACTGTCCCTATTCCCTGAATCCCGGATACCACCCGGTTTTTCATCACTTTTTCGCGGATTTTGTGTCATTTCACGATTTCGGCCTTATGCTGGAATCCCGATGAAAAAAGTTTTACCAGGAAATCCCCGCATGGCCTCGATGCTTCTTATCTGTTGCATCAGTGCCGCGCCCACTGCAGCTCCCGCCCAAGTCGCCACTCAGGGACAGTCCCTGCAAAAAACGGACGAAGCCGGAGAGATGCGGAAGGTTTTCAGCCAAATCCGGGCTCTCATTTACCAGAACCGCAGGAATGAAGCCCTTCAGGTCGCCAGCGAAGCCCTAACAAAATTCCCTGAATCGGCTCAAATCTGGACCATGAAAGGGCGAATTCACCAGACTTTCAGAGAGTTTGAAAAAGCGCACGCTGATTTGATCCATGCCGTTGAGCTTGATCCGTCCTTCGCGGATGCCTGGCAGCTCAAAGGGGTGGTGGAATTTCAGATGACTCGCCCTGCCGACTCGGTTGATTCATTCGACAAATTCCTTGAACTGCGCCCTGCGGAGGCACCATATCACTGGCAAAGAGGCATCTCCCTCTACTACGCTGCGGATTTCGAAGAGGGCGCCCTCCAGTTTGAAATCCACAAATCCGTCAACCCGGCAGATGTGGAGAATGTATTCTGGCATTACCTCTGCAACGCAGGAATGAAAGGCGCCACAAAGGCAGCAGAGAACATCATTCCCCTCCAGCCTGGAGACGGTCGAATACCCATGCGTGAAATACATGGCCTGATTACCGGGAAAAACACAACGATGGACGTTATTGACGCTGCAGTCAAAGGCAGCGGAGGAAACGGGATCCAGGAAAAGAACAATCGTTTTTACGCACACCTCTATCTGGGACTATATTTTGAAAGCACTGGTGATCAGGTAAAATCTCTCGAACACATGCAGAAGGCGGCGGAAACCTATTCCCAGACCCACTTCATGGGTGACGTGGCGAAGGTTCACTACAGGCTCCGTCAAGATGCCAACGGTGCCCGGGACAGACAAAAGCCACAGCAAAGCCCGGAAAGCGACAACAACTCTGAACAATGAAGCGAGGCGTGCTGAATCCGAAATTTCATGCATCACAAAGATCCGTCGGGATGCTGAGTCCGGTTATTCCGGAAGTTGCTTCGTGGATACGGGCATCGCCAGGCACAGTTTCAATGGGTCAGGGAGTCGCTTTCTTCCCTCCTCCGGATGAAGTGAAGACAGCTGCCATCGCCGCGATGGACGATCCGAAAGTTCATGGATACAGCCTCTGCTTCGGGAATGATGAACTTCTCACCCTGATACGAGAAAAACTGCAGCAGGATAACGGCATCACATGTGATGAGCCCGGTTCCCTGATCGTCACTGCCGGCGCGAATATGGCTTTCTGCCATGCCATTCACGCCATTGCCGATCCGGGAGATGAGATAATTCTCCCATCGCCCTATTACTTCAACCATCACATGGCCATAACCATGGCCGGAATGAAACCTGTCACTGTGCCGACTGATCGGGATTACCAGCTGAATCTGGACGCACTGAAAGCCGCCATCAATCGACGAACAAAGGCAATTGTCTCCGTATCCCCGAACAACCCGACAGGTGCGGTTTACCCAAGGACGTCTCTTCAGCAACTGAACAATCTGTGCCGGGAGGCAGGTATCTTCCATATCAGCGATGAGGCATACGAATATTTTTGCTGGGATCCGGTGGGCCACTTTTCCCCAGGTTCCATAAAGGATGCAGACCAACACACCATCTCCATTTTCTCCCTTTCGAAATCCTACGGTTTTGCCGGATGGAGAATCGGTTACATGACAGTGCCCGCCAGCTTGAGAAGTTCCCTGAGAAAAATTCAGGATACGCAACTTATTTCACCCCCGGGAATCACACAACACGCTGCTTCCGGGGCATTGCGCAGAGGCCGGTCATGGCCGGAAAAATTTCACGATCATATTCTCCGGGCAAGAGACATGGTGCACAATACTTTCCTGAATCACCGCGAAATCTGCACACCATCAACCCCGGACGGTGCATTCTATATCATGACCCGGTTCAATGTGCCAGATCCACCGGAAACACTTGTCAAAGCCATGATCTCACATCATCGCATCGGCGCTCTTCCAGGAACCACTTTCGGCACGGATCAATGCTGCATTCGTTTCTCCTACGGAGCCCTCGATTCAAACACACTCAATATCGCCCTGCCCAGACTTGAAAACTTCCTCAGATCCCTCCAGGGACAGTCCCTGAAAATTTGAATACCGATAGTTTCAGGGACTGTCCCTGGTGAAAGCTGGCATAAAAACAATTAAGAAAGGTAAAATGGATATAAGCTTGGTTCAGATTGACATCTCCTGGCAGAACAAGGAACAAAATTTCTCCACGGTTGATTCACTGCTTTCGACCTCGGAGACACCTGCCGGATCCCTGATCATACTGCCCGAGATGTTTGCAACGGGATTCAGCATGGATGTCGCACTCAACGCTGAGAACTCCGACGGAACGACAATGGATTTTCTGGGAAGAACAGCTAAAAAATACAACTCCTATGTCATTGCCGGATTGACTGAGAGATCGGACACAGACATGGGATTGAATGTTTGCTACCTGATTGCCCCGGACGGAAACCCTGCAGGCCGATACGTCAAGAACTACCCGTTTTCGCTGGGCGAAGAGGACAAATTCTTTCTTGCTGGTGACAAGTCCGCTGTTTGGAATATCCCAGATGCAGGGGTATCCCCGGCTATCTGCTATGAC
>JAUIAG010000436.1 GCA_030425355.1 Verrucomicrobiia bacterium | reverse complement strand
TCATTCCTTCAATCGCGTATTTCCGGCATTGCTCGATGCGGAGCCGCTGGATGCCTCCTCAATGGACCAGCTGGCGGAATATCTCCTCTCCATCGACCTGCACCCCAATCCATTCCGCAATCTGGACAACTCCCTAAAGACTTCGGTTCACGGCGGCGATCCATACCGCGGTGAATTTCTCTTCAATCTGCATGCCAACCATTGTGCCGTGTGTCACGCCGGTGACCGTGGCAGTGACAACAACCTCGATTTGGCCCACGAGGTCGGATCGTCACAGCCCGTCAAAAACCCGCATCTCCGAACTGTCTACCAGAGGAGATTCTTCAACCCCAGGCCCGGGGCGGTTTCTCTCACCGGATACGGCCTCGGCAAGGACGGCACCGGCTTTTCCCTCCCGGTTGTCCATCCCTACGTGCTTCATGAACTCTTTCAGGCCCGCGATTTCTCCGATGTTTCCGCCTTCGTTCTCAGTTTTGACACCGGGAGTCCGGCCAGCACAGGCAGGACTGTCACCGTCACCCCACCCGCCATCGGGCTGATCTCCCAGTCCGGAATCCTCGAATCCTTTCTCCAGACAGCGGCCTCGGGCCAGTCCGATATTATTCTCACCGGGATTTACTGGGGACGTCAGAATGCCTTCCTCTACGACCATCAAACCGGCACATTCACCGACGCTGGCGGGAATACCAGCCCGTATCATCAGATCCACGCCGGTATGCAGCCCGGCGACACGCTCACATGGATGTGCGTGCCGGTTGACTCCGGCTATGCCTTCCTCTTTGACCGCGACCGCAATGGAATCATGGATCAGCAGGAACGGGACCTGGCTCTCAAAATCCGGCGCGGGAACGACCGTATCCTGCTGTCACTGCCACAGAGCCTCAAAGGCGTTTCTATATGGAAATCCGAATCCATCACTCGTGGATGGACACCATTCTTTCACCCAAATCTCATTTCCCGATCCGGATCCGAAATCGGGTGGCCGACAACCCCACCGAATCCGGATGCCCAATTTCTGACCATCAAACCCACATCCTATTGATTCAAATGAAAAACAGAACCCTATCCGCATCATGGATCCTGAGTATCCTGGTGCTGTCCAGTCTGGCGCTGACCGCGGCGAATGCACAGTTCGCCCACTCCCCGAATGCCAATCGATCCGATCCTCACCCGAATGTGGCGGCGACGGATCAGCAGCCTGCCGAAGGCGGCGTCGGCTACACCTGGACGGTTGCCCTGGGCGGTAACGACAGCGCCTACATCACCGGCCATGTCGGGGCGTGGAGCTGGCAGGATGAAGCGCTGTTCGATGCCGAGCAGGGTGAGGAACCGGTAGGGTGGACACACACTTCGAACTGGGTGTCCGTGGAGCTGACGGAGGATGCGTGGGTGACGGTGCGTTACCAGCGCGAGACTGGAGTGCCGTGGCCCTCGGCGGAGGATCCTGAACGCACGGCGTCCATCGCGACCATGAACCCGTCGTTCACCATCTTCGCGGGCTATGACGGCGACGGCGGGGACTCGCACACATGGAACAACGACGGCCCGGTGGAGTGGGCCGAAGACCTGACCTATCTGGACCACGTGAACAACAGCGTGTCCGGAGTTGTGGAGAAGAGCTGGTACCTGAGCGCGGGATCCTACACCCTGGCCCTCGGATCAAACGCCCCCTCCAACGACAGCGACCGCCAGGGGTACCGCACACGCATCCATACATCACAGGAAAAACCATCGCCATCACTCTTTATGGAACCCCGGGGCGATTCACTTTTCCTGAGCTGGTCCATGGGTGATGACAGCCATGTTCTGCAGCGCTCCTCCAATGTGCTCTTTGGAGATGCGGAGAATGTCCTTGAGACCGGTTCCACTCCAGCGCCATACACCGTCAACACAGATCAGGACTTCTCATTCTTCCGCCTGATTCCAATGACGGATTGACCCCTTGGGCGTCGCCGCATGCTCGCGGGTGCCCGGCGCGCCATTTACAATTTCTGCCTTCCTGCCCGGTTTAGTCAGCTTCTGGTTTGGCTGATAAAGTTGGTTGAAGGCTCGTGGTTAACAGCTCAAGGGCGGTCACTCCGGTGGCCGCCCCTTTTTTGTATTCCATACCTCGCATGTCGGTGCCATATCGCTGTGTCCGAGTAACTCCGGACGCGAAGTACGGACGGAGCGCCCCCCCCGGGACCGCCGGCGTCCCCGCCGGCATCCAGCACCCCAAGTTGATTGTGCGTTTCCGCATCGGTGCCAGGCACATTCGAGCCTCCACCGATCCGCGATGAAGCAGAATCAGAAAGCGAAAGGGAGTGGCGTGGTCGCACCGGCTGCTCACAATGATGCCTGAATCAAAGTCAGGACCCAGCGCCCCCCGGGACCGCCGGCGTCCCCGCCGGCCTCCAGCACCCCAAGTTGAGTGTGTGTTTTCGCATCGGTGCCAGGCACATTCGAGCCTCCACCGATCCGCCATGAAACAGAATCAGCAAGCGAAAGGGAGTGGCGTTGTCGCACCGACCACTCACAATCATGCCAGAGGCAAAGTCAGGACCCAGCGCCCCCGGGACCGCCGGCGTCCCCGCCGGCCTCCAACCCCCCAAGTTGATTGTGCGTTATCGTTTCGGTGCCAGGCACATTCGAGCCTGGCACCGGGACGATAACACCAACACATCCAGTTTATCTTGCGAGAAGCTGGAGGTGTCATCAAACTGCATCCTTCCGCCCAATGAAGAAACTCATATTCCGAAACAGCCTTTCACCCGGTGACATCGTCATGCTCACGGCAGCGGTCCGGGACCTGCATCTGTGTCACCCCGACCGGTATCTCACCGATGTCCGGACCTCCTGCGCTGAAATCTGGG
>JAUIAG010000070.1 GCA_030425355.1 Verrucomicrobiia bacterium | reverse complement strand
CTTGTGAGCCAGAGCGGCAGTGGCGCTGCCACGGACAACCGGGCAGTCCTTGAATTCATATTTTTCGAGGATCTCGGTGACTTCCATCTCGACGAGGTCGAGAAGTTCTTCGTCATCCACGAGGTCGACCTTGTTGAGGAACACCACGATTGCAGGTACACCCACCTGACGGGCGAGAAGAACGTGCTCGCGGGTCTGGGGCATCGGGCCGTCAGCAGCGCTGCACACCAGAATGGCTCCGTCCATCTGAGCGGCACCGGTGATCATGTTCTTGACGTAGTCGGCGTGACCCGGGCAGTCGACGTGAGCGTAGTGGCGGTTCTCAGACTCGTATTCGACGTGAGATGCGGCGATGGTCACCGTCTTGGTCTCGTCACGGACGGTGCCGCCCTTGGTGATGTCTGCATACGAAATCGCGGGAGCCAGCCCCTTTTTGTGCTGAACTTCGACGATTGCGGCGGTCAGGGTTGACTTGCCGTGGTCCACGTGACCAATAGTTCCGACGTTGACGTGGGGTTTTTTACGCTCGAACGCTTCTTTTGCCATTGCTTTTTCCTAAGTAGGTAATTTTTTTAAAATCAAAGTTCGAAATTAAAAAATGGAGCCCATGACCGGGCTTGAACCGGTGACCTCATCCTTACCAAGGATGTGCTCTACCGACTGAGCTACATGGGCGGTTGGACAGGACCCGTAGGATTTGAACCCGGCAGGTGATCTTGCCGGGATTTTACCACCCGAACAATTCCAACTTCGCCTCAGTCCTTTCGCTGAGGGACTGGAGTATTTATGGTGTTTTGGGGTTTGTGTCAACAGACATTTTGAAATTTTATGAATTTTCCGGGCCTGCAGCGATGGCAAGTGCCCGCTCATAGGTCTGGAAATGGGTTTTGGAAATGGTGGCGAGAGCATCGGGGCCGCTGGAGCGGGCGATGCGGGCGGCAGTCTGCAGAACCATCGACGAGGCGCCCTTGGGCAGTGTGAGCCCGAAATCGCCGCCGAGAGCCTCGAGGCTGCGAACAAAACGGGCACGGGCGCGGATGGAGGCGGCGGCCACCGCGACATCGGATTCCGCCCTGGTTCTCTGGATGAGTTTTATTTTCCGGGCCCGTTCGAGCAGGGCACGGCGGACAGTGGACTCTGACCGGGCGAACTGGTCACTGAGGATGAATTCGGGTGCGGGTGCCTTTTCTGGCAGCCGGGAGAGGACATTCTCGATGGCCCGGGCATGGCCCCAGGCCAGCAGGCTGTTGAGGTTGCGGAATTTATCATACAACTTGTTGTAGGCGGTATTTCCTATGGCGACGACATCGCTGACACAGCCCGGAGTCGATTCGATCAGCTTGTCGAGGTCGTCGATTCTGCGGGCGCTTTTGATATTTTTCGAGTCCTGGATACCGGCGGCGGACAGGGCTCTGGCGGCGGACCCGTCCACAAAGCATGCCGCGATGACCAGTGGGCCGAAAAAATCCCCTTTACCGCTTTCGTCGACGCCGATATGCGGTTTGAGCTGTTCGGGATCGAGGTCGAGTTCGTAGCCGACGGAAGCCTTGTGGAGCACCTGGGGTTCGAGGAAGAATTCGACAAACTCGCCTGTTCCCCTGCCCTGCACCAGCAGTTTGCCGGACTGGTAGAATGACACGTTGAGATTGGCCGACCGTGCTGAATAATGGGTGTGGGGCGGCGTGGCAAACTGGAATCCCCTGTCCTGCAGATAGCTGCGGATCTGCTCGCCCTGCCCGGGCGAGATAGTGGCTGAAAAACTGGTCAGTGGCCGCTCCATTGATTCAATCTATGAGCCGCACGTGGCCTGTCGCGAGAATTTTCTCTGCCACGGTTATTATCCTGACTGATTTGAATGAAGAAAAGATGCGGAAAGCAGGCGCCTTCGCTTGAGGAAACGTCGGCGGGGATACCGGAGAGGGGCCAGTGGGTTGCTGCAAGGCTGATTGACTGGTTCGGCAGCGCCGCCAGAGATCTGCCATGGCGGCACACAACCGACCCCTACGCCATCTGGGTTTCTGAAGTCATGCTGCAGCAGACGCAGGTGATCAAGGTGATTCCCTACTGGGAAAAATGGATGACGAGATTCCCGACGGTGTCGGTTCTGGCCCGTGCAGAGCTGGAGGAGGTTTATCTGTTCTGGCAGGGCCTGGGATATTACACCCGGGCGAGAAATCTCCATCGGGCCGCCATGGAGATCGAGTCCCGCCACAACGGGAAATTTCCCGACAGTCCGGACCAGATCCGCAGTCTGCCCGGGATCGGTGACTATACCTGCGGGGCGGTCTGCAGTATCGCCTTCGACCTGCCCGAGCCGGTGGTGGATGGCAACGTCATCCGGGTCCTGAGCCGGTTTCTGAATCACACTGACGAGGTGTCCCTTTCATCGAGTCGGAGACTGCTTCGGACGGTTGCAGACGAAGTGGTCCGCGGTGCGGACAGCCAGCGGAGTAAGTCCGTGCCCCGTCCCTGCTCCCATGCCAATCAGGCACTGATGGAGCTGGGGGCCACAGTGTGCACGCCGACGGCTCCCGGATGCCTTCTCTGCCCGCTTCAGCGCCGGTGCAGCGGGTTTGCCAACGGCACCCATCTCGACCTTCCGGTCAAAAAGGCGGCACGAAAGCCAACGGACCTCTACGTCACCGCGTGGGTGCTCCGGAAAGGCCGGACAATGGCAGCGGCCCGGTCTGCGGAGGGGCAGTGGAATCAGGGACTCCACGAGTTTCCCTCCACGAAAGAGAACACGCAATTCACGCCACTGGACAGGCTGCTGGAGTCCTTACCGGTGAGACTGGAGGCGGATTCCGTCCGCGAGGTCGGTTTTACGACACATGCGATAACCCACCATCGAATCCGAATCCGCGTGGTGGAAGCCAGAGTCGGCAACGATGGATTGTCCGGGCCGGGTGACTGGAAGTGGGTGACCTTCGAGGAAGCCCGGCGGCTGCCATGGTCGGGGGCACACCTCAAAATTCTCGGGATGATGGAGACGGAGGCATCCCCCTGAATGACAGTTTTTGTCCTGTTCCGGGCAGGTGAAGGCCTGGAGAGGCTTGAATAATGTGAAAGACGGCCACATCGGGGCCGTCTTTCGATATACAGGAGTGCCGTTAACTCAAACGGTCGGGGGCCGGGCACCGGAGCGGGTGTCAACCCCCAACTTAAGAAGTTCATTGGCATCCGTGGGGAGAAACTGAAACAGGATTTTACAATTTCTGCACAGAAGGGAAATATTTGCCCGACTTCCACCTGATCGGGCACCGGGTCGGTGACTTGTCATGAGGCCGTGGCGCGTTATCATCGGCCCACTATGGAAAATCAGTGGACTGGTAGTGATTTCCTGACCGGAAGGGATGAGCAGACCGACATTCTGGAACTGAAAGCCGGACCGGTGACGGGATTTTTTGATCCGTCAATCGGATTCCTGAGACAGGTTCGGCTTGGGGATCATGAACTTGTCAGGGCTCTTTACATGGCTGTGCGCGACAAGGCCTGGAAGACCATTCCCATTGACCTCGAATGGCAGAAGCGCGAGATCCGGGATGACTCGTTTGACCTGGAATTTGATGTGAAGGCCATTCGGGGAGAGGTGGATTTCCGCTGGAAGGGCTTACTGAAAGGCACGCCCGACGGCCGGATCACCTACTCTTTTGACGGCGAAGCGCATTCCTCTTTTGAAAGGATGAGGATTGGCTTCTGCCTTCTGCACGCCGAGAATGAGTGCGCGGGAAAGAGTGTTGACCGGACCCGCCCCGACGGCACCACCGGGACCCTCCAGTTTCCAGCGACAGTGCATCCCGAAGAACCGGTCCGCGACATCCGCGCCCTTGAATACGAGGCGGCGCCGGGAGTGAGGATCCGCTTTTCCTTTGAGGGCGACACTTTCGAGATGGAGGACCAGCGCAACTGGACCGATGCATCCTTCAAAACATATTCCACCCCGGCAAGCCTTCCGCGGCCGGTCCGGCTTGATCCGGGCGACAGAGTCAGGCAGGCAGTTCATTTTGAATTTGCCGGTGAGCCCCGGAAAATCTTTCCAATACTTATTGGACGCGAGCCACAATTCAATATTTCCACGACGCCGGTCTTCAATGTTCCTTCGACAGGCTTCAATATTCCGGCAGACCAGCCACCGGCGGATGAAAAGACGCTTGAACTCCTGAGAGCGCTGTCACCCGGGCATCTCCGGGCCGATCTTTTGCCCGAATCACCGGAATGGCAGGCTCATCTGGACAAGGCGGCCGCCGCGGCCACAGCGCTGGGCACACGGCTGCATCTGGCCATTTCGGACCCCGCGCCATCCGAATCCCTGATGGAGGAACTGGCTTCTCTATGCCGGAACAGAAACATCCAGCCATCGGCTATCCAGTTCATAGGCATGCGGGGCAAAGTTCTCACAGAGGAGGCAGTTGAATTGGCGCGGAAGTCAGCCTCGAGGCTTTTTCCGGGAGCCGCCCTTGGGGTCGGTTCCGACAAGGATTATGCCCAGGTGAACACCAGCCGTTTCCTTGCCGGGAGCAGGCTCCACCCTGCTTACGGGATCTGCCCGCAGGTTCATGCTTTCGACAATCTCAGCCTGGTTGAAAATCTCACCGGACAGATCCGGACAGTCGAGTCGGTGCAGACATGGTGGCCTCAGACGCCGATGATCGCCTCGGTGCACCTTCACCGCTATCCGGGGGCGAGGGCCCTTTATGATCCACAGACCGCCGCCGGGGAATGGGACCCGCGTCATTCATCCCTCTTCGCGTCATCATGGGCCATCGGGTCACTTTCAAGGCTTCTGACCAGCGGCCATGTTCATTCACTGACCCTCTTTGACACGCACGGTCCACGGGGGCTGATGTCTCAGGGACCTGCATCCTCCATCCCGGAGGGCTTCCGTGCCCTGCCTGGATGTGTGTATCCGCTCTACCTGGTATTCAGGAAGATTGCCGGCATGACCCGTGCCCTGCGGACTCACTCGAGCCACCCGTGGGAAACGGATGCTCTCACACTTCTGGATCACCGCGGAAAAAGAACCTTTGTCGTGGCCAACCACACCGGCCGAACGCTTCAGGTGAGGATCAAATCGGGAACCTGTGAGGCGACAGGCGTGACTCTTGGTGCCGACAATGTGCTGGAGGCGATGAGGAATCCGGAGGAATTTCTGAAAAGCAGGACCGTCACCCTTTCCGCGAGAGGCGGCAAGCTGCACCTTGATCTGCCCCCTCACGGGAGCATGTTCCTCGATGAGATCCAGTCGGGATAAAGCCCGACGGGGGAGTCAGCGCGGGTTGTCGAGGCCGGCTTTACCCGGGACCCGGATCTTGTAGAAGCAAAGCCAGTTGCCGACGGTGGCACCGAGGTCGATGGAATTCCGGGCGTCGTTCTGGTTGAACTTGTACCACTGGACGTGTCCGTCCTCGAAGAGGAAGTTCCCGCCCCTTGGGGCCCCGTTCCGATCCCGGTGGACGGCGGTGGGGATGTTCTTTCCGTTACTGTTGACGGTCCAGCTTACTGATCCGCGGTTCATTCGGGGAGCCCATGATCCCTGTCCCTGGAGTCGATCCATCATCACTGGCGCATCCTTGAAGGGGCCACCCATCTTCTTGCGGGTAATCCAGTGCTGCACCCCGTTGACGTTGTAATTGGCACTGCCGGGATTGCGTCCCGGAAGGTAGAAGAACCCGGTCAGAATGGGTTTGGTTTCTGAGAGCGGGTCATCATTGCGCCACAGGTCGGCCTCACGGTGCCATTCGTCCGTCGGACAGAAAATGATGTGAGCCTTGTTTTTCCTGACCTGCGACTTCCGGGACTTGGCGAGGTAATTCTGCCAGAAATTGGCCATGGTCAGACCCATCCAGCTGAGGTGGTATCCATCGGAATTGTCGGGGAAGTAGTTCTCGTTATCTGACGCGTAGAGGTGCAGGGCGATACCCCACTGGCGCTGGTTGCTCATGCACAGCGTCTGGTCCGCCTTTGCCTTGGCACTGGCCAGTGCCGGAAGAAGCATGGACGCCAGCACGGCGATGATGGCAATCACCACCAGCAGTTCAATAAGGGTGAAGCCGGAGCGTTGCCTCGGTGAGTGATCGGTGGAATCAACTTGGAACATGATGGTGATGGAACTGGCGGGTTTTGCTTTGATATTTACGGATTGCACCGGTCTTGGGGTGTCGCGCCGGAGCGGCTGGTGCACCTGGACAGCGGTTCTGCCTCCCTCGCGGGTTTTATATGCCACTGGGAAGATCACCGCACAGGGTGGCGGATAATCGAGTCCTGGATTCTGCGAAGATCGACGCTGTTGAAGTGGGTGACATTGTGGCCGCGGATAGTGCAGGTGCGTTCATCGCGCCACTTCCATTTTTCAGCGTGGCCGTCGGCGAAGGAAAACACCCCGCCGTTGTCATGCCGACAGGTCGGGGCATTCTGCCAGAGTCTCTTTCTGGCCCCACCTCCGGTGAAGACCGGGACCGCGAAAAAGCTGTCTTCGAGTGTGTATTTGCTTTCATCCACAAACACCAGATTGGCAGCGGGACCGGGGTTATTGATTGCACTGAGTTTCCGATGAGGGGGATAGGGAAGGCGTCCGCCGGTCTGGCCATCATTCTGAACCCAGTCGGCATTGCCGTTCATATGGCCGTTCATCGAGTAACTGCGCACCCACTTTACAATCTGACTGCCGCCTGTGACCTTCGTGGGCAGAAAGGACGGGCATTGATAAATTTTCTCACTTTTGTTGTAGGGGAAAAGGCTGCCACGACGGATATCGAGGACATTGGTGGCTCCGGGCATCCGGTCCGTAAGACCGAGAATCCATGAATTCTGCACGCCGCCGATATGATTGAGCACCAGATTGTCATCATTATCTCCGGCATACAGGTGCCACGCGATTGTCAACTGCTTGACGTTGTTGATGCACTTGATGCCCTGCGCCTTGTTCTTGGCTTTTGAAAGGGCCGGAAGAAGCATGGAAGCCAGAACGGCGATAATGGCTATAACCACGAGAAGCTCGATCAGGGTGAAACCCCGCCTTGTAGAATTAACTCTCATAGGACAAATCAGTTTATGGACCCGGAATCAGGAGGAATGAGAGTGATATTAGTTGGATGGCCGTGTCTGTCAAGTGGTTGATCGCCGCGTCCGGGGTGACCTGAATCGCCGGAAGGACTGGAATTGCCTTTCGGTTGGCGCGGAAAGAACATAGGATTCCGGGATCCATGCAAGTGAAAAAAGCTAGAGCTGAGGTCCGGCGCCGGGCAGTTATGGCGGCTGCAGCAGCCGGAATCATTCTGTCCTGCGGAAATGTTTTTGCGGAGTCGATTCGGGATCATCTGAAGGATCAGGCCCCGCCACTCAGGGCACTGATGATCGCAGGAGGGTGCTGTCACGACTATCCCAGCCAGAATCTCATCCTCTCGGAAGGCATTTCTTCGAGAGCAAACGTGGCATGGGATCTGATCCTGGCCGGGGACAACAGCCGGCAGGCCAAAATGCCGGTCTATGATGACCCTGACTGGATTCGCGGATATGACGTCGTGGTCCACAATGAATGCTTCGGAGGAATGAATGATGCCGAATGGCTCGAAGGGATCGTCAGGGCCCATGAGGAAGGGGGCATTCCGGCCGTTTTCATCCACTGTTCCCTCCACAGCTACCGGGCCGCCCCGACCGACGCCTGGCGGATTCTCATGGGGGCGCGTTCCACCAGCCATGAGGGACACCGTCCGGTCAAAGTGGAGAACCTCCGCCCCAATCACCCGGTCATGAAGACTTTCCCCGAGGTCTGGAACACCCCCAACGGCGAGCTTTACAAGATCGAAAAGATGTGGCCGGATGCGATCCCACTCGCCAGTGCCTATGGCGTGGACACCCGGAAAGACCATGTGTGCGTCTGGCTCAATCACTCCGGCAACGCGCGGGTCTTCACCACCACCCTCGGGCATCACAACGAGACCATGAGTCACCCCGTCTACCTCGACATGGTTGCACGCGGTTTGCTCTGGGCCACTGGAAAGCTGGAGTCCACCGGTGCGCCGTCACCCGGATACGGACCACGACGGGTCGCCCTGAATTCCGGAGAAAGACTCATTCTGGCAGCCGACTACCAGAAAAAAAGAATCGCGCTTAAAACCGGGGATGGAACACGGCTCTGGGAACACCCGATCCGCGACATTCACGACCTGCAGATCCTGCCCAACGGGAACATTCTCTTCCAGACCAGCTGGACCCACATTCTCGAAGTGACCCCTGAAGGCCGCACTGTCTGGACCTATGATGCCGCCACGGAAAATGGCAATGAGGGGAAAAAGGTCGAGGTTCATGCATTCCGCCGGCTGCTCAATGGCCTGACGATGATTGCGGAAAGCGGGTCGCGAAGGATCATTGAGGTCGATGAGGACGGGATTATCCATCGGGAGGTCCCGCTGAAGGTTGACAATCCGGACGCGCATCGCGACACCCGCATGGTTCGTAAAACCCCGGCCGGCACCTATCTCGTCGCTCATGAAAAGGATGCCTGTGTGCGGGAATACGACCCCACCGGCAGGGTCGTCTGGGAATTTAAGACAAACCGGAAAACCTATGGCGTCAACCGCCTTGCCAATGGAAACACCATCATCGGGAACGGTGACGGTCACAATGTCCTGGTGGTGAACCCCGAAGGGGAGGTGGTGTGGTCTCTGGAGAGAGACGAACTGCCCGGAATTACTCTCGAGTGGGTGACAACCGTGGAGGAGCTGCCCAACGGGAACTTCCTGATAGGCAACTGCCATGCCGGTCCCGGAAACCCTCAGATCATCGAGGTGACACCTGACAAGAAGGTCGCATGGCAGTTCAGGGACTTTGACCTGTTTGGCAACGCCCTGCCCTGCTCCACTGTGGTGCTGCCGTAGAGCCGGCAGGCAGCTCAGTGCCCGAAAGCGCTTACGCTGAGACACGGCTCATGCCACAGGACACGGCTGGATAACAGCCTGACGCCGGGTCTTCCGGAGCAGGAAGTGGTCAACAAATAAAAAGGCCCGGCTTTCAGCCGGGCCTTTTTATTCGATCTCCGCGATGCATCCGCGTGCGGCCGGTGCTGTCAGTCCACAGTGGACGGGTCAAAGGGCCGGCCAAAGGTATCGTCGACTATCTGCAGCACAAACGGCTCCGACAGATCCGAGTTGGGACGTTTGTTCGGCAGTCCCCGGTATTTGAAGTCGATTTTGAAGTGGTAGTTGACGTAGTTGGCACCGGGTCTGACAGGGATCATGGCTTCCCATCGGTCCTCGACAACAGGTGTCGGGGTCATCGGATAGAAATCCTTTTCAACGACGACATAGGCCCGAACACTGTCATCCACGATATTGCGGTTATTCGAGTCCCATGTCATTTCCACCGGATAGTTTCCGGAGGCGTCTCTCGGGAGCCGGGTCGGGGTCAGGTTAGTGAAACGGCTATAGGTACAGCCACTCGCCCCCAGCCCCAGGATCATCAGCATCACAAGCACTTTCGGTCCGTTTCTCATGCGCCCATTGTGGGAATCGCCGTAACAGTGTAAAGGAGTTAATTGCGCGATGAAGGGCCGGAATCGGCTGACGGGGTTGATTCCCTGCCGGGAAGAGGGTTTTATTGTTCCTGAAGAAAAAAGTGGATGAGCTTCTTTAACGACAATCTGGGTTTCGGGTCGATGACGCTGGGGTCGAATCTTTTTCTGTCCCCGCTGGCCGGCTATACCAACCTCCCCTTTCGTTTGACCGTCCGCGAACTGGGCGGACTCGACCTCGCCACCACCGACCTCGTCAACGCCCGCTCACTTCTGGAGAAAAACCGCAAAGCATTCAAACTGATTGAGACCTGTGACGGGGACCGCCCGCTTGCCGTTCAGCTCTTCGGCGGTGTGCCGGAGGAAATGCGGGATGCCGCCCTGTTTCTCGAGGATCGCGGCATCTCCTCCATCGACATCAATATGGGCTGCCCCGTCCGGAAGGTGTGCCGGGTGGGCGCCGGTTCATCGATGATGACCAGTATCCGTTCGACGGCAGCACTGGTGAAAACCATGGTGGATGCGGTAAAAATACCGGTCACAGCGAAGATGAGACTCGGCTGGGACGATGAAAACATCACCGCGCCGGACCTGTCCAGAGCCCTTGCGGACGCCGGGGTGGCGGCCATATTCATTCATGGCCGCACCCGCGAACAGGGCTTTACCGGGACAGTCAAACTGGATGGCATCCGGAGGGTCGTGGAAGCAGTTCCCGAAATCCCTGTTATTGGAAACGGTGACATCACCACTCCTGAGGCAGCCAGGACCATGTTTGAGGAAACCGGCTGTGCCGGCATCAGCATCGGCCGGGGTGCATTCTACAATCCGTGGATCTTCACTCACACCCGGGAATTCCTTCTGACAGGGAGGATCCCGGAAGAGCCTGATTTCGAGGAACGGGTACCGGTCATGCTTGGGCATCTCCGCCGCATGATCGACATCTTTGGTGAGGACCTTGGGTGCCGGATGTTCAGGAAAATCGCCCCGTGGTATTCAAAGCGCTTCGGCCCGGCTAAACACTTCAATAAAAAAGCGGTGTTGATCTCTTCTTACGATGAGTTCGTCAACCTGATCGATGAATACCGCGAATGGCGGGCTCAGTTCCTCGGAGCCGATGGAAAGCTCATGGAAAAATACCGCCCCGGCCCCATGATGGCTTCATTCATGATGGACGGCGGGGACGATCAGCCCGCGGTGGCCTCGAGAAAGGAAATCCCCGTTCCCCGCGGACCGGTGGAGGTCTGGTAAGGCTTCGTGGCCTCAGGGCATCTGCATGCGGGCCTCAGGCAGCCAGCTGCGGATATTCTCGATTCGTGTCTGATCGAGGGGGTGAGTCCGAAGAAACCACGGGGTGGCTCCTCCGCTTCGCTGGTTGAATTCTGAGAACCGCTGCCAGAAATTGACAGCCTCTCCGGGGTCGTATCCGGCCCGGGCCATGTAAAGCAGTCCCATATAATCCGCCTCAGCTTCCTGTGAACGGCTGTGCGGCAGTGCGATGGCCAGCTGGGAACCGAGGCCGTAGGCGACGCTGGCAGCCTGCTGGGTGGCGGCGGATTTGTTCTGGAGGGTCGCTCCGATAATGGAACCGGCTGTCTGAAGTGCCATCTGGTTACTGACGCGTTCCGCTCCATGCCGTGCCACTGCGTGAGCCACCTCATGTCCGATGACGACGGCCAGGCCTTCCTCGCTCTGGGTGATGGGGAGGATGCCGGTGTAAATACCCACCTTGCCTCCGGGGAGGCAGAAGGCATTGGCTTCCTCGCTGTCGAAGACGACGAATTCCCACTGGGCGCCCGGGAGATCAACCACCGAGGCGATTTTTTCGCCCACCCTCTGAACCAGGGCGTTGTGCTGCGGATTGGTCGAGATGGGCACTTCCTCCTTCATCTGGTTGAAGCTCGAAAGCCCCATGGAGTTGGCCTGTTCGTCACTCAGAAAATTGAACTGCCGCCGGCCGGTTTCCGACACCGTGCTGCAGCCGCCCGCCCCCAGTGCCAGAACACAGAGCGCAACCGCCATGACCCGAACTGTCAAAAGAAGTCTCATATATGCAAACTCATCATATTTCACCGATGAATTCAAGCTGCGTATTCAATCATCGATATTGACTTGACGATTGAATCGCGGGAATATTCAGGCATGAATCCCTTTACGGAGAAAAACGAAAATCGTCGTGAGTTCATCAAGACCACAGGCACGGCGGCGGCAGTGTCCGCACTGGCGGGAGTAGCCCTTCCGAGGAACGTTCATGCTGCCGACGATGACACCATCCAGGTGGCATTGATTGGCTGTGGTGGTCGCGGCACGGGTGCCGCCGACAACGCTCTGAGTGTCCCCGGCGGCCGGACCAAACTGGTGGCCATGGCGGATGTGTTTCCCAGCAAGCTGGAGAACAGCTACCGCACCCTGAAGCGCCGACACCAGGACACAGTCGACGTCCCACAGGAGCGCCAGTTCATCGGTTTCGACGCCTACAAGAACGCCATCGATGCCCTCAAGCCGGGTGATATCGCCATCTTCACCACCCCATGCGCGTTCCGCTGGGTTCACTTTGACTACGCCATTGAGAAGGGAGTTCATGTATTCATGGAGAAGCCGGTGACCCCGGATGGCCCGACCTCCCGTAAAATGCTCGAGCTGAACAAGAAGGCCAAGGCCAAGAATCTGAAGGTCGGGGTTGGCCTGATGGTCCGTCACTGCCGTTCCCGCCAGGCACTTCACCAGAAAATCATGGACGGCGAACTCGGCGACATTCTTCTGATGCGTGCCTACCGCATGTCCGGTCCGCTGGTCGGATTCGTTGAGCCCAACAATGAGGATCTGTCGCCCCTCATGCACCAGATCAAGTATTTCCACGGATTCATCTGGCTCAGCGGCGGCAACTACAGTGACTTCTACATCCACCAGGTGGACGAAACATCATGGATGAAGAACGCATGGCCGGTGAGATGTCAGGCTACCGGCGGACGTCACTACCGCATGGACTATATCGATCAGAACTTCGATAACTATTCGGTTGAGTATACCTATGCTGATGGCACCAAACTGCTGATGTACGGCCGTAATGTCATTGGATGTCACAACGAGTTTGCCAGCTATGTCCACGGGACCAAGGGATCGGGAATTGTATCCACCTCCGGTCACGTTCCCGGCCGGTGCCGCACCTTCAGCGGCCAGAACTTCACCCGTTCGGAAATGACATGGGAGTTCCCTCAGCCCGAGGAAAACCCTTACCAGCTGGAATGGAATGATCTGATTGAAGCGATCCGCAAGGACCTTCCCTACAACGAGGTCGACCGCGGTGTCTACGCCAGCGTTGCCTCATCCATGGGACGTATGGCAGCCCACACCGGCCAGATCATCACCTTTGATCAGATGCTCAATCACGAGCACGAGATGTCGCCCGAAACCGACAAACTGACCATGGACTCCGACTCACCGCTCCCTCCGGACAGCGAAGGCAAATATCCAGTGCCTATGCCGGGTATCGTCAAGGACCGCGAATACCGCTATCTTGGCTGATATTCCTTTTCCTCGTTCAGAGGATACGTGTTTTTCCCATTCTGCCGCCGACTCTCCCGAAGAGTCGGCTTTTTTTGTCCCCCGGGGATCCCGACCCTGCTCTCCCGAATCAGGGCATGCACGTGCAGATCAGGCGCTTCATTGAAAAGATAAACTGTAAAATTTTCATGAGCCGGAGACAAAGGCTGAATAATTTACAGTCCGGTGAAATATTTACAGTGCAGACGGGAATGCCCCGTCGGAGGCAGAAGGCCGCTGCATGGGCGACGACCGCAGGAATTTCATGGACCGTGTGACCGGGGGGATCAGAGACCGGTCTGAATCTCCGAAAAATCATGGCAGTGAGGCATTTGCGCATGATCATTGCTTGATTGAGGCAGGAAAACAACAGGAGCCGGATGAGATGTATGGAATGGTGAACAAGGCAATAGAGGGGATGGTGGTCGAGGAGGCAGGCGGGGCAATATGGCGGACCATCCTGGATCGGGCGGGGCTTGCCGATGAGATATTCATCAGCAACGAGGCTTATCCGGATGAGGTGACATACAGGCTGGTCACTGTCAGCAGTGAAGTTCTGAACCGGTCCATGAATGACATCCTTGAGGACTTCGGAATCTACTGGGTGATGAAGGTTGCCCGAGTTGAATACGGTGACCTCATGAGCCTTCAGGGCATGGGCATCGGGGAGTTCCTCGACCACCTGCCGAATTTCCACAGCCGCCTTGAGATGATCTTCCCGAATTTCAAGCCGCCCCGTTTTGAAGTGAGCGGGCGACAGCCGGGCAGCCTGATCCTGCATTATCACACCCACCGGGAAGGGCTGGCTCCATTTGTTGTCGGTATTATCAAAGGCCTCGGGCAATTCTATGAAACAGCCGTCACGGTGGAACATATCCATGACCGCGGCAGCACCGGTGATCACGACCAGTTCAGGATTTCATGGCAGGAGTGAGTCTCAGGAAGGCCATACAGCGATTCCACGCCCGGCGAACCGGGCACAGAAATCCACAAACCGACTGCCGCAGCCGGCTTCATGTGATCACTGACCTGAAACCGGATTCCCGGGATTCTTATTCTTTGCGGTTTCTGAAATGGTGGACAATTTCCGCCTGAGCACAGAACAGCAGGGGTACGAAGAATATGGTCAGGACAGCGAGGAGCATCCCTCCGAAGGATGGAATGGCCATGGGGACCATGATGTCGGATCCCCGCCCTGAGGATGTCAGCACGGGAAGAAGAGCCAGAATTGTCGTGGCGCTGGTCATCATGGCGGGGCGGACGCGCCGGTCACCGGCCTCGACAGTGGCTTCCCGGATCTCCTCAAGAGTTTTTGGATCCTTTTCACGAAACACCTGTTGGAGGTAGGCACATACAATCACGCCGTTGTCTGTGGCGATTCCGAACAGCGCGAGAAATCCGACCCAGACGGCAACGCTGAGATTGATCTGCCCCATCTGAAAGAGTTCACGGAGATTGTGTCCGAAGAGACTGATATCGAGGAACCACGGCTGACCGTAGAGCCATGTGAGTATGAAGCCCCCGGACCACGCGAACAGGATTCCCGAGAAAACCAGCAGAGTCGCCGAAATCCGTTTGAATTGGAAATAAAGAATCAGCCATATGGCGAAAAGCGCGATCGGCAAAACCACGCGGAGTTTCTTTTCAGCACGCACCTGGTTTTCATAGCTGCCGGTGAACTGATAGCTGACACCCGAGGGAATCTGCAGCTCACCCGATTTTATCTTCTGCTGGAGATACTGCTGCGCCTGTTCGACCACTTCCACTTCCGCAAAGCCTTCCCGCTTGTCAAAAATGACATAGCCGACGAGGAATGTGTCTTCACTTTTGATGACCTGCGGCCCGCGCACATAGTTGATTTGAGCGAGTTCCTTGAGGGGTATCTGGGTTCCATCGGGAGCGGCGACCAGGATATTCTCAATGGACTCGATGCTGTCGCGGAGTTCCCTCATGTAGCGGACACGCACCGGATAGCGCTCACGGCCTTCAACAGTCTGTGTAATGGGCTTGCCTCCGATGGCCACCTCGATCACATCCTGGACCATTTTAATCCTGATGCCGTATCGGGCGATGGCATCGCGGTCGATGTCGATCTCAAGATACGGTTTCCCGACGATCCGGTCAGCCAGAACGGCCCCGGGGTTGATGGATGGGACCTCCTTGAGAAAACCTTCCATGTCGAGTGCCACCTTTTCAAGAGTTTCGAGATCGGGGCCGTATACCTTGAGGCCCATGGGTGCCCGCATCCCGCTCTGCAGCATAACAATCCGGGCTGCAATAGGCTGGAGTTTGGGAGCGGATGTGGTCCCCGGAACGGAGGCGGCCTTGACTATTTCATCCCATATATCATCCGGACTCTTGATTTCGTCACGCCATTGCCGGTATGGCCGTCCGTTCCGGTCGGGGACAAGCTGTCCGTCATCACCGCGTTTGAACTCACCTTTTTGCCTGTCGTAAGCAAAGGTGAGGACACGACCATTCTCATCCGAGATGAACTCGGGTTTGTAGTTGATGATGGTTTCAATCATGGAGATCGGCGCCGGATCGAGAGAACTTTCCACGCGTCCGATCTTACCCACAGCGCTCTCCACTTCGGGGATGGAGTTGATTGCCATGTCCTGCTTCTGCAAAACATCCATGGCTTCGCCGATCGAGGCATGCGGCATGGTCGTCGGCATCAGCAGATATGAGCCCTCGTCGAGATCAGGCATGAATTCCTTGCCCAGACCGGGAATCGCGTGGGCCATGGCGACATAAGGACCCGACTTTCTGAGACCATCCGGCAGCCATCCGAACAGACTGTTCCAGCCCAGCCATATGGTGAATCCGAAAAGGATGATGAACAGGCTGAAAGCGATAAAGACGATCTTGACCCGGAGCAGGAACCGAAGAATCCGGGAGTAGAAACGAATGACGATGACGAAGCAGCCAAGCAGGCCGCCTATGGACAGCAGAACGAAGATCATGTTGTGAAAGGGGACCTCCGGGCCGAGTGGACTCCAGTCCGCCGCCAGCCAGAGCGCCACCACCACGGCCACAACAAAGTTGACTCCGAAAAGAATTCGGCGCTGAAGCTCAGCAGTGATAACCGGCCCGGCCAGCTGGAAGGCCGATGAAAGGACCATGAAGCCCCCCAGCCACCAGGGGAACCAGCTGAAGAGTAAAGCTCCGGCCACACCGGCCAGGCCAATCCCGCCCCACAGAAAGAATTTCGCCAGTCGCGGGATGCGTCGTCCGGCGATGAACCAGTGTGCCAGCGGAGGAATGATGGTCAGCGAAACGACGATTGCTCCGATCAGAGCGAAGGTCTTGGTGTAAGCCAATGGCCGGAAAAGTTTCCCCTCCGCCGCCTCCATGGTGAAGACAGGAAGGAAACTGATGACCGTGGTCAGAACGGCTGTGACAACCGCGCTCCCGACTTCCGTACAGGCCCGGTAGACAATTTCCAGACGGCTTTCCCCTTCCGGTGCCTCATCGAGATGTTTGAGAATATTTTCAATCAGGACGACCCCCATGTCGACGATGGTTCCTATGGCTATGGCGATACCTGAAAGGGCCACTACGTTGGCATCGACTCCGAAAACCTTCATGCCAATGAAGGAGAAGAGCACCGCCAGCGGCAGGACTCCGGAGATGAGAGCCGCGGTCCTCAGGTGCAGGACCATCAGCACCACCACGATAATGGTGACAAGTATCTGCTGCCGGACCGCGTCCTCAAGCGTGCCAAGGGTCTCGAATATCAAACCAGTGCGGTCATAAAAGGGCACAATCTGAACCTGGCTCACCACTCCATTCTCCAGCGTTTTTTTCGGGAGCCCCGGTGAGATGTCCCGGATCTTCTCCTTGATTCGTTTGATGACAGCCAGCGGATTCTCACCGTAGCGGGTGACGACCACGCCACCGACCGCTTCCGCACCGGACTTGTCGAGTGCCCCCCGCCTCAGCGCCGGACCAAACCCGACTTCGGCAATCTGATCCAGTGTGATGGGGACATTATCGCGCTGCGTTATAACTGTCCTGCGAAGGTCATCGAGATCCCTGATGAAACCGAGACCGCGGATGACATATTCAGCGGCGTTAATTTCAATGGTCCTGGCACCGACATCCAGATTACTGGACCGGACGGCATCGAAAACCTCGTGAAGGGCAATCGAATATGTGCGAAGGGCGTCAGGATCGACATCGACCTGGTATTCTTTCACAAAACCGCCGACCGAGGCCACTTCGGCGACTCCGTCCACCCCCTGGAGGGCGTAGCGCACATACCAGTCCTGTGTGCTTCTGAGTTCATCCGGATCCCATCCGCCGGTGGGTTCACCCTCCGGGCTTCTGCCCTCAAGGGTGTACCAGAAAACCTGCCCGAGAGCGGTGGCGTCGGGTCCCAGCTGCGGCGACACTCCCTGCGGAAGGGTTCCCGATGGAAGGCTGTTGAGCTTTTCCAGTATCCGGCTCCGGGTCCAGTAAAACTCGGCGTCCTCCTTGAATATGATATATATAGAAGAGAAGCCGAACATGGAATAGCTGCGGATTGTTTTGACTGACGGCAGGCCGAGCAATGCCGTTGTCAATGGATAAGTGATCTGGTCCTCAATGTCCTGAGGCGAACGACCCATCCATTCCGTGAAGACAATCTGCTGGTTTTCAACAATAGACGGTATCGCGTCAACAGGGACTGGATCCCGGGGAAGAAGATCCGATTCCCAGTCGAAAGGGGCCACTCCAATACCCCAGATAACCATCGCCGCCGTGAACAGCATGACAACCAGCTTGTTCTCGAGGCAGAAGCGGATCAGCCGGTTGACGGGGTTGGCAGAATCAGTGCTCATTTCCGCTGTCCTGGTCAATATGGTTTTTGTCAGTGTTGCCGCCGATGGTTTCACTTACCCGGCCGCATTTGAGCATCTTGGAACCGAAATAGGGATTTCTGAGAGGTTCGAGCACCTGAAGCCAGTCGGCGCCAGTGTTGTTCTTCGCCATGGGACAATGCATAACCATCCACTCATCCTCGAAGTCATCGGGGTGCGATTTGATACTGGCGATCATGGCATTGGAAAGGGCTTCGAACCCTGGCACACGCATTGAATCCAGGGAGTCCGCTGCCAGCATCCCGTGCAGCAGATCAGCGATATCTCCTGAATGCCCTGTCACGCTCATCATGGCCTGTGCCCCGGCTTTTGCCGCTTCCAGGTCATCCGAGGCGAGAGCGGACTGCATGGAGAGATAGTGCGGGGCCAGCTGAACAGCCAGCTCAGAGGGAATTTCGATCGGAGCCGCCATGGTCCCGCCGCCATCCTCCGACCGGTTCGATGTCATGCCCCCATGTTCGTGATTGTGGCCCGGCATCGAACCGCCCCCTTCCGGATTCATCATGCTTGGCTTCGCCTTGATCTGCAGCGCGCTGTCGATCTTGAAGGCCCCGTTGGTGACCACAGTCTCCCCCTCCCTCAAACCGTCCACGACGATGAAGTAATCCCCGGCCCGTGGTCCAAGCACAATCTCACGCCCCTGGTATGTCGGGCGTGAGGCATCCGGCATCTCAACGTAGACCACGGCACGCTTGCCGGTCCGCAGAACGGAGGATGCCGGGATGATCAGCGGAGCCGATTGATCCTCCTCATCCACATAACCGAGTGATTCCGCCGGCACCAGATCCATCCCGCAGATATCACACACGCCAGGCTCGTCCTTTACGATCTCAGGATGCATCGGACTGATCCATTTTCCCGAGAACTCGGGAGCATAGACTTTCCCGTCATCCGCCAGTCCCGATTTGACCACAGCGCGGACAAACATGCCGGGCTTCAGCAGTCCATCCTCATTGGGAACATTGACCCGTATCGGAATCGTTCTTGTCCTTCGATTCACCTCGGGTTCAATAAAGGCAATCTGACCGTGAAAGGTCTCACCGGGAAAGGACTCGACAGTAAAGCTCACGTCCTGTCCGTAACGCAACCATGTCAGGTCGGACTCATAGGCATCCAGATAGGCCCATAGAACACTGAGGTCCACTATCCGGAAGAGCGGCTCACCGGTTTTTACATAATCTCCCTCCTTAACGTTCTTTGTCATGACCACGCCGCCTACCGGTGCCTTGAGGACAAAATGATCGGTGGCCTCTCCACTTTGGATGATGGCATCGATCTGTTCCGGAAGGAGATCCCAGAGTCTGAGCTTTTCCCGGGCGGCACGGGTGATTGAACTGTCCGGATCGGCGCGCCAGGCAGTCAGAAGCTCGCGCTGGGCTGTGAGCAGATCCGGACTGTATACCGTGGCCAGGTGCTCGCCCTTGTTGACGCGGATTCCAGTGTAGTTGACGTAAAGTTCATCGATGCGGGCGGGGAACCGTGCAGTCAGGGATTTCTCGCGGGTCTGATCATAGTCGAGGCGCCCGACCAGCCG
>JAUIAG010000435.1 GCA_030425355.1 Verrucomicrobiia bacterium | reverse complement strand
TCCGTCGGTGCGGGTAATGAGTTCCTTCTCCTTGTGTGTGCGGATGACCTGTCCGACATCGGTGACCCTGACTTCACGGTTTCCGTCCCGAAGCAGCACGGTCTCCGCAATCTGGTCAATATTCTCGAATTCGTTGAGCGCGCGGATCATGTATTCGGAGCGCCCCTCCTTTATCAACCCGCCAGGCATGTTGATGTTCTCCTGACGCAGCCGCTGAATCACCTGCTCAATGGAAATCTGACTTCTTTCCAGCTTCTCATGATCAAGCAGCACGTGAAATTCCTCTTCCAGGCCACCCCGGACCCGGACAGCAGCCACGCCCTCAATCCGCTCCAGATCCCGCTTCACCTGCAGCTCACCGATCCGTCGCAGACGACGCAGCCCGGCTTCCCCCGCAAAGCGGTCGCCGCGGCCCGACAGGCTCAGTTCCATGATCGGATCCAGTGACGGATCAAAGTGCAGGATCAAAGGCGATTCAGCCTCGTTGGGAAGAAAAACGCGATCCATCTTCTCAAGCACCTCCTGAGTGGCGTTGTCCATGTTGGTGCCCCACACAAACTCAAGGACCACATCACTCACTCCCGATCGGCTGATGGACTTGATCCGGCTCAGGCCGGGTACCACGCCCAGTGCCTCCTCAAGTGGACGGCTCACTTCATTTTCAACTTCCTGTGGAGCCGTCCCGGGGTATTCGGTCCGGACCGTCAGCGTCGGATAAGTCAGCTCAGGCATCAACTCCACCGGCAGCTGACGGAGCGAGAAGAATCCAAATACCACCAGAGCCAGAAAAACCACCAGGTTGGCAACGGGACGGTCCGTCAGCCAGTGACGCGACGGTTCAGCAGACCGGCCGCCCCTGCCTTCTGAATCACTCCCGGCACTCATGGGTTCTCACCGTTTTTTTCATCCTTCGCACCCGGCAGTTCCTGAGGGTCACCGGGAAGCCGGACAAGGCTGTCCGGTCGCAGACCGGCCTTGCCTATCACAACAAGACGGTCCCCTTCCTCAATGCCGGAAACGGGTTCTATGAAGTCCTTGTCCTCCATGGCCGGATCAATCAGTATCCGCTCCACCTTGCGCTCGGGATAATCAAGTCCCTTCACCAGCCGGAAGACAAAGATCTGGTCGGCGTCATACAGCAACGCCTCCCGGGGAACGAGCAGCGCGTCCATCCGCGTCGCAGTCACGATCTCCACATTCACATACATCCCCGGGCGAAGGCGGTCCACATCCCGGAATCCAATCAGCACTTCCACGGTGCCGCTCCGTGAATCAACGGTGGGCGAGATTCTCTCCACAAATCCTTCAAACACCACATCGCCAAGTGCCGGCGACATCACCCTCGCCACCTGCCCGGTTTCGAGGTGGGTCAGCTCCGCTTCGGGCAGAAAGACAGGGGCTTTTATCGAGTGAAAATCCACGAGGTCAAACAGGTGCTGGTTGACGCTCACGTTGTCACCCAGGTTGATCAGGCGCTGGGTGACAGTGCCATTGAGGGGCGCGACGACGCGGGTGAACTCAAGCTCGCGCTCCGCCTCCTCGAGCAACAGTTTCTGTTGACGGTAATCCAGCTCGGCGTTTTTGAATTCCTGGTCGCTGATGATCTGGTCCCGGTAAAGCTTCTCCTGCCGCTCATATTCGAGACGCGCGCGTTCCTCGTTGACTTTGGCTTTCTCGAACTGGGTCTTCTGAATGTCATCCACCAGCCGCACCATCAAATCGCCCTCGCGGATCACGTCGCCCTCTTCAACCAGGAGCTCCTTTACGAAATTTGATGTGCGGGCAAATACTCTGACGGACGCCTCGGCCTGAAGATCCGTCGATGCCTTGACGATACGATCCAGTCGGCCCCGGCGGATTTCACTGACCCCGACAGTCACCATCACCGGCTTATCATCCCCCCCGTCTTTTTTGTTTTTGTCAGCCCCCGGTCCAAATGGCGGACGACAGCCTGACAAAAGCAGCATGCCAAGAATCATCACCGCCAATGCCGCCGTGAGACGACCACCGCCCCCTCGTGCCTCACTTCGATACCCTCGCTCAGGATCAGAAAATTTCATGAAATGGATTTCAGCGTAGTCAATCTGCCTTAATAACTTCAACTCATTGCTCTGGACACATGAAGGACGCCAATGTTTCGGAAAAACTGGAATTTAGCGGAGAAAAGACCGGCCTCAGACCATCTGCCTGCCCGAGTGCAGCCCATTGCATCAGTTCCCGTCCGTATTCGGATGCCGGTGGCGCGCATTGAATTCCGGGTTGAGCGCTTCACAGGCCGATTCACAAACACCGGCGGTCACCTCAATTCCATGATCTCTGAGGACTTCGAGTCCGGCCCCGCGGTGCCGCGGATCGGGATCCACGGCCCCTACGACCACACGTCGGATTCCGGACCGGATGATGGCTTCGGTGCAGGGAGGCGTCCTGCCATGGGTGGAGCACGGTTCCAGGGTCACATAAATAGTGGATCCCGCGGGGTCACGGCCACGCCCGACGGCATCCGCGATGGCATTCGGCTCGGCATGGGGCTCGCCGGCCCGCCGGTGATATCCACGCCCAATTTCCTCGCCATTGCGGACAATCACAGCACCGACGGCCGGATTGGGGGCGGTGAATCCGACACCACGCTGCGCTTCCCGGATGGCTTCCCGCATCCATCGTTCATCCTGATCCGGATTCGGGCTGTCGCTCACTGGATCCACCGCAATATCCCTTTCCCGGGCTTCGGAGTGAGATGAAGGAGGGACCGGATCAAAGCCGGAACCGCCCCATGGATGACACCGGAACAGCCGCCGCACCGCCAGCAGCAAACCCCTGAACACCCCGTGAACCTCGACGGCTTCCACCGCATAGGCTGAGCA
>JAUIAG010000434.1 GCA_030425355.1 Verrucomicrobiia bacterium | reverse complement strand
GGTGACTTCCATCGGGTCAGTGCCCACACGGACTTCCCGGGTTTCCGGGATGGATTCGGGGCCCCGGGAAAAATGGAAGGAATAAAGTCCCGGTGGCAGATGGATTTTCTCGCCGTCATACCGGTAGATCTGCGGATGGAAGGCAAAATCCGGCGCCAGTCGTTTGGCCTGGGACGGGTAGACCCTTCCGAGGCGGTCACGAATTTCAAAGGCACCGGCGGCTGCTTCGCCTTTTTCGTCGAGGACATGCAGGGTGATGGGTGTTGCCGGCAGGGCATCAAAGAGGATATCCACTTCGTTGCGGAAACCGATGTCCTGAGTTCCCTGACCGACATTGAATCCGATCCGTGCCTCGCGTTTCCCTTCATCTCTTGAGTAGATCTGGATGATGCGGTATTCGAGTTCCAGCCCGGAAAGAGTCTTCTTGAGCGGCTGGCTGTTGAACATCTGCATCTGCATCCACTGGTGAGGGACTTCCTTTTCAGGAACACCGGCGAGACGTCTGGCGTTCGGAGAACCGGCCTCCAGTGCGGCCGTGACCCCTGCCTGATTATGCACCCGGACGAGGAATTGCCTCCAGCCATTGTGCACCAGCTGTTTTTTCACAGCGCCTTCGGCGACTTTGACACGGGATTCCGGATTGATGTGGATTTCGGCGAGGCAGAGGGGATCGAGAGTATCCTGAACCAGTCTGATGGACTCGAAGCCCGGTTCCTCCATGGCTCTGGAGAGGTTCCTTCGAACGACGGGATCGACGGGCATCCCAAGGTAATCCATCGCTTCAACCAGTCGCTTCACCTGAGAGACAAGCGGCTGCCATTCAACTTCGGTAACCAGTTCGGCCCGCGCCGTCGCGCTCATGGCCAGAACCGCAATACCCGTGCAAAATCTTGAAAAAAACGCTTTCATAGCCTGATTCAGTCAACCGGATTCATTGCTGATTAAAGGGGATCAAGGCGGTGGCAACAACTCTTTTCCTCTGTTCCAAGACAAATCTACTCCTTTAAAAAAACAATTTTCCCGCCAAGTGTCGCGGTAAGATGGTCGATACTTCGGTATATGAATGACGAATCTGACAGATTCTATTCTCCATGGTGATTTTTGAAACCGGGACTTATCGCAAATGATGAAAAAGAGCCTTCTTGAAATGGACGATGAGGGGCCGGCCGCCAGCCCATGCCCGGCAGGGGCCAGCCGGGGAGCATGGAAAGTAAGGGTTGTGATTTTTCTGGCGGCCGTCATTGGAGCCTGCCTGTCATTCCCGCACTTCAAAAATTCGCAGGAAATAGCTGATGCGAAGGCTCAGGATTTGAATCCGGTTGAATCTGCTGCAGCCGGGACCACTGATCCGGTAAGGAGAAGTCCGGAACTGGAAATGGCGCGCAAGCGGTTTCTTGAAGCGAAAGAAAGTTATCAGCAGCAATTGGCTGAAATACGGGCCGAAGAGGCGGGTTTTCAGGCGAAGTTGAATGATGCCCGTCGTGCGATCGAAGCCGTCGCTGTTGAACTCCGGGATACCCGCGCAGCTTATGAATCCACCGTCGAGACCATGCGGCGGATGAATCCGGAAAGCCCCGACAGAAGTCTTTCCGGCGATCGCTACACCGATGCCCGCGACCTGGCCACATCACTCAGTAACCGTTTCAACGCCCTCCAGGACGAATACCGGCGGAAACGCTCCGTTCTCGATGATCTCGAAAGGGAATTCCGCACCATTCAGGACGCACGGTCCCACCTTGAAGTTCTTCGACACGACCTTGAAAATGCCGAGAAGTCCTACGAGAAGATCATGGGTGCCGGAATTGAGGCCCCATCCGATGGAGTCGCCGACTTCAATTCTGTCCGTGTTCCTGCAGACTGAACCGCTCGAGAAAATTCAGAATCAGCTGCGGATCACGCAGGGAGTGCGGATGATGACCCACTCCCTTCTTTTCGATCACCTGAATGAATCCTCCCATCGACCTGTAGCGCGATGCAAGAATGGCAGTGTTTTCACTGACTGGAACCACCGTGTCATCCATTCCGACCACGTGAAGCAGCGGGACTCCCGCTTCGGCAAGCGGCTTCAGCCGGTCAATCGGATTGCCGCTGAATTCTTCCAGTGTCGATTCAGTGAGTCCCCACGCCTCAAGGCACCTTTTCCAGTCTGCACCGGATCCCGGTGAGCTTCCCCTGCCGCCCGGCCAGCTGCGGATGTCCAGCACCGGCGCATCGGCATATATGGCTGCCACTTTGTCCGGATTTTCGGAAGCCCAGTTGTAGATAATGAGTCCACCACGGCTCATACCCTCCAGCACGACTTTTTCCCTGAGCGGATATTCGCCACGGACCCACGAGTAAAAACTGTTCCATCGGGCAACGGCTTTCGGCGATCCGTAAAGGTTGGAGACATCACAGTAGACCAGGTAAAAACCACGATTCAGAAGTGCCAGATCCAGCTGTGGTTCATGCCCGAAGAATCGCGCCCGCCAGATCCACGGAGCCTCCTTCCCCGCCGAACGTTTCGATTCGGGAGGAAGGACGACGAAGGCTTTGACTCCTTCAAAGTCATAAATCCGTCGTTCGAGACCATGCCATGAATCGGTGCCCGCGGGTTCAGCGGCACCAGCGGCGGAACCGCTGATCAGAGTTATGAAAACCAGGGCGTGAATCAGGAACCTGCCGCAGTGGAAGGCAGAAAGCCGAAACAGCCAAATGGAACGAATGGTCATGCACCGGATAGTGCCCTCACGCGCCCGTCTCCGCCAGAAGGAAAAGCAGTCCAGCCGGCCAGGCATGTGACCTCAGCTCTGGCCGGCCTGAATACGCAGTCCGTCCCATGCGAGGTAGACACCCGGGGGCAGTTCCTGCTGATGCAGGTCATG
>JAUIAG010000433.1 GCA_030425355.1 Verrucomicrobiia bacterium | reverse complement strand
CAGACTCATGTACATAGAACTGATCAGGGACCTTATGGAAAAGTATGACCTGGATGCGGTCACACAGCCCTTTTACGCGGAAGGCGCCCCCCGTCTGGACGAGCAGCGATCCAGGGGTTCCGGTGACTGGTGGGATGTCCGCTCATTCACCAACAACCTTTCCTCCTCTCTGGGTCTCCCCGCAGTCGTCGTCCCAGGCGGGTATACCCGCAAGGAAAACCTGCCAATCTCAATTCAGTTTATCGGAAAACCACACACCGATCTCAAAGTGCTCAAAATCGCCTACGGGTATGAGCAGGCTTCCAAAAACAGGAAACCGGCTGAGTCCGTGCCGCCGCTGCCCGGAGAAATATTTGAATACTGATGGTGCTGATGGAAGAAAACAGCCTCCTGCAAGTAATTTTCGCATGCAAGTCAGCTGAGTAAGTCAAACCCTGCCTGGTCATTGTTGGCACGTGGCCCATGTGGAGGACCCGGTCGTTTTTAGATTCCGGCACTCCCATGGGCCACATTTCTTGTTCATGGAATGGCAGTGAATACTTCATCCGACTCTTCTCTGAGAGGCAGAGAACCCGGGATCCATACACCGAATGCCGTTACAGGGAAACAACTATGAATTTAACTTGCCTCTACCATGAACATAAATTCTGCAGTGATATTTTCAGGTGCTTGACTTGATTTCAGGTATGAGCGAATTTTGGGTCGGAGTGAGGAACAGAACCCCCCCAGCCTCATTGACAATCCCGGATTTCAGGCGAACCGGGGATATCTGTCGACAGAGGTCAATCCCCCTCAAGTTGTGAAGTTCACTCCTGTTCAGCAATTCCATTCTGGATATAGACTCATGATGAAAAGATTGATAATTCTAATGCTGATTGCAGCAACTATGCAGCAGTCTGCCGTTGCCAATGAAGATACCGGTTTCAATGTTTCACTGGATCATTATCTGAAGCCTTCCAACTCGGGAGCGAATGATGCATTCGGGCATCAGATATCCATATCGGGAGATCTCATGGTGATTGGGGCTCCGAATGAGCAGAGTGGTGTTGGCGGCATCAACCCCGGAGGGCTGGACAATGGCACGGATCAGTCGGGAATCGCCTACGTATATCGAAATGGTCCCGATGGATGGGTGCAGGAAGTCATTCTCAAAGCTCCGACTCCACAAAGGCTTGGATACTTTGGAAGTTCCGTGGCTTTATCCGGGAATCGCATCCTCGTGGGAGCGCCGAATCAGGACGGCATGGGCAGGGCATTTCTCTATCTCTATCAGGATGATGCCTGGATACTTGAGGCCACTTTGGCAGCCGGTGACGGAGAGGCGGGGGATTATTTCGGGAATTCAGTCGGGCTTTCAGGCACCCGGGCTATAGTAGGGGCTCCTGGTGAGGACTCCGGTGACCCGGATGACCCTGAAGCTGATCCGACAGACGCCTGCTGCGTCTCAAGCAGCGGGGCGGCCTACACTTACGAGCTGAATACTGAAAGTTCGCAATGGATTCAGACTGCCAGACTTAAGGCAGGTCGTGTTGAGAGCTCCGCCGGATTCGGCCTGGCCGTTGATATTTCCGGTCGCTATGCGATTGTGGGGGCCCCGGCTCAGGATTCCATCTTTGATTGGGATAGAACGGAGTTTTACAGTGCTCCAGCGGATGGAATCCGGCGATCCGGTGGAGCATATATCTTTCAGCAGACCGGCGAGACGTGGAGACAAAGTGCTTTCCTGAGAGGCAACCAGTCATTCTCCGATGCACATTTTGGCGATGCAGTATCCATCGAGGGAAACATTGCCGTGGTTGGTGCTGCACGCGAAACAGTGAATGTTCCGGGGACCAATGGAGGCACCACACCGTTCGTGTCGACTGGAGCTGTCTATATATTCACACGCTATGCGGATACATGGCTTAACAGCTACACTCTCAACGCATCGAATCCACAGGGCGGGGATCTGTTCGGTAACTCAGTCGACCTCCAGGGGACCCGCCTGATAGTCGGGGCTCCAGGAGAGGATGGTGGATCCATGTGGGGATCCGGCACCCTCGATCCGGGGAATAACACCTCATTCAATTCCGGCGCCGCCTATGTCTTCGAAAAGCGGGGTGAGTTATGGGAAATGGTGCAGTATCTCAAGGCTTCAAACACCGGTGAATTTGACGCTTTCGGTATAGAAGTGGCTATATCCGACAGGGTGTTTGCTGTTGGCGCGCCTGCAGAGGATGGCCCGCGTCCCGAGCCGGGAACCATTCCGTCCACCGACATTGACTCCGTGATGAATTCCGGAGCCGTTTATGTCTACTCCGAGACTTCACCGGCCGGGGCACCATTCCAGATTATAGGAAACAACATTGGAATTCCTGAAGGATCGACTGAAATCTCCACTTTTGATGGAACCGAATTCGGGAAGGTGAAGCCCGGATCCTCAATCGGTCACTCATTTCTGGTGCAGAACAGGTCTGATTCCATGGCCATCATAACAGGAATTGAATCGAGCAACCCGGCCTTTTCGGCAACGACTCTGTCTGAGTTGCCTCTCGACCTCCCCAGAGGCGGTATCATTGAGTTTGAAGTCATATACGCACCGGCCGATTCGGGAAGCATAGACAACTCGGAGATCACTTTGCGGATCGATCATCCCGACAGGAACAGCCTGACTTTTGCAGTCCGGGGGTATCCGAATCCGGATTCACTCGACATCCCCGGTGACGACAGAAAATTCACCATACCCGGGGTGGAAAATTCCGGTCTTTTCGGCCGTACAGTCAGCGCCAGTGATGACCTGATAGCTGTTGGCGCCTTCAGGCAGGACGCCCCTGATGGGATCAGTGAAGCCGGTATTGCATATCTATTTGAACGGTCCGGCGGGATGTGGGAATACAAGCAGCCGA
>JAUIAG010000432.1 GCA_030425355.1 Verrucomicrobiia bacterium | reverse complement strand
ATGGAGGCCGTCGGGCTCGAATCGAAGCTGGCTGTAAACCGAGTGCCACGGCACCCGACCTTCGGGCCCTTCGAACCAAGGCGCCCGAACCTGGTCTCCGGTATCGGGGTCGATAAAATAGATCGTCGACCGATCCCCTTGTCCGACCCCCAGGATCGGCCGGGTGGTCTGGACCACGATCTCCCCGTTGATCCCGGGAAAAGTGGCATGAGCTGGCAATATCATCGAAAACCACGTGATCATCCCGAAAGCGATTGCAGCGAGGCGGCCAGCAGGGCAGTTTTGGGGTGGATTTAGGGCGGACATAAACCTTTTCGGGGTACGATTAAGGTTTCAGACTGCCCTGTCCCACAAGGAATTTCAAGCGTGTTGCCTCATTAATGCGGACACCATGGCGACTGCCTCGGTGATCAGTGGAAAACGCCAAACAGAATAAACCACCTCGGCCGACGCTTCCGAAAACTTGTGGGACGATCTATCGCCTGGAACCGGTATCGATCCCGCAGCATTGAGCTGTGCCCATCAAAATGGACATTACAGGCGGTGTCCCTGGTTTTTTGCTGTCCTGAACTCCCGAATCATCCGATTCATTTAAAATTGTTGTAAGACAGAAAGCCCTTGCCTGAAGACGTCGACCGCTCTTTGATGGGAGATAATTCAGGTGGTTTCAATCTGTAATGTGCACGGAATGAGAGATTTATGGAATTTTTATTCGGCGGGCCGGCTTCTCTGGGGGTGGGGAACCATGGCGCGTGCCGGGGCGGTTGTTGCAGAGCGCGGCTGGAAGGGCGTATTTGTTGTAACCGATTCAAGGCTGATTTCGGCCGGCCATGCTGAGAAACTCCAGCACTCACTGGCATCCCAGAACGTGGGTTCCGTGGAAGTCTTTTCGGACGGCGAACCGGAGCCATCCATCGAAACCGCCCTCCGGGCCATCAACCGTGCCCGTGAATTCGGTCCCGATGTCATCATCGGCCTCGGCGGGGGCAGTAACCTCGATCTGGCCAAAATCATCGCCTGCTGCGTGACTCATGGCGGGAATCCCAGAGATTATTTCGGGTTTGGAATGATCCCCGGACCGGTTATTCCAGTTGTGGCCATCCCGACGACGGCCGGCACAGGCAGCGAAGTCTCCCATGCCGCAGTTCTTACTGACAACGACCATCAGCTCAAGGTGAGCACGCTCAGCCCGTTTCTCAGACCGGCCGTTGCTCTGGTCGATCCGGAACTGACAGTCTCGTGTCCCCCCAACGTCACCGCAGAAAGCGGAATGGATGCCCTCACCCACGCCATCGAAGCGTATACCAATACATATTTTCAGGATATGCCTGTGCCCCCCGAAATGGACATGCCTTATGACGGAAAGAATCCGGTGGCGGACCTCTTTGCGGAAAAAGCGATCCGGCTGGTTGGGGAACACCTGGTGAAAGCGGTGACCGAGCCGGCGAATCGCAGTGCCCGTGAAGGCATGAGCCTCGCCGCGACTCTCGCAGGGCTGGCCTTCTCCAATGCCGGTGTCGCCATGGTCCATGCCCTTGAGTACCCGATCGGTGGCGCTCATTACTGTTCTCATGGCCAGGGAAATGCGCTGCTGCTGCCGTATGTCATGGAATACAATCTCCCGAAACGCACCGCTGAAACGGCGAGAATCGCCGCATGGCTGGGAGTTGACACCAGTGGCATGGACACTGAATTTGCTGCCCTTTCAGCGGTTACAAGGGTGCAGGAATTGAAGAAACTGACCGGAATTCCGATGAAACTGTCGGATATCGGAGTGCCTGGTGAGGCGCTGGAAGACTTTGCCCGCAAGAGCGCGGGCATCGAAAGGCTGATGCAGCTCAGCCCTCGAAAGGCCACTGCCGATGATCTTCTTGGAATTCTGACTTCGGCATTTTGACAGAGCTGCCGCTTATTGAATGTGGCCGGGCTGCAGTTTACCACTGCGGATGAACGCCACTGTCGCACAGTTGAAAGAAAAAAGTATCGCCCCGTGAAAGCAGTCATACTTGCAGGAGGATTTGGAACTCGCATCAGCGAGGAAAGTGCCATCAAACCCAAACCCATGATCCACGTCGGTCCACAGCCGATCCTCTGGCACATCATGAAGATATACTCGCATTATGGGATCAATGATTTTGTCATATGCTGCGGCTACCGGGGAGACCTGATCAAAAAGTATTTTGCCGACTACGCGCTATCCAATTCGGATGTCACTTTTGATCTCCGGAATGGTTCGATGGAAACGCATCAGAACACCGCCGAGCCATGGAAGGTCACTCTGGTGGACACAGGGGCCAATTCGATGACCGGCGGACGGCTCAAGCGGGTTCGCCAGTATCTCGACAAGGAAACATTCTGTATGACCTACGGGGATGGCGTCAGTGATGTACCCATTGATCGCCTCGTGGCATTTCATCGTGAACAGAAACGTTATGCGACCCTGACGGCAGTCCAGCCTGATGGCCGGTTCGGTGCCTTCTCGCTCAAGGAAGGAACCGCCTCCGTCGACCAGTTCAAGGAAAAACCCAAAGGCGATGGGGCATGGATCAATGGCGGCTTTTTCGTTCTCGAACCGGAGGTCTTTGACTACATTGAAGGTGATTCCACTGTCTGGGAGCGCGAGCCGATGATGAATCTCGCCAAGGATGGACAGCTTTCCGCCTTCCGCCATGAAAAATTCTGGCAGTGCATGGATACCCTCCGGGACAAGAACGTTCTCGAAGAACACTGGGATTCCGGAAAGCCCCCGTGGAAGGTCTGGAAATAAATTGATGAGACCAGTTTTTTTGACCGGCGGGGATCATTCCGGTCGAAGGTCGTGATGCAGAAAACCCGAGTGTCGGATTTCAATGATTATCGTGGACACAGCCCTGCGCCGCAGGCAGGAAAATGGCAACCCTCTGAAGGTCGGG
>JAUIAG010000431.1 GCA_030425355.1 Verrucomicrobiia bacterium | reverse complement strand
CGGCACTGCACTGTGCCCCTCCGTGACCGAAAGTCGAAGCGGAAGCAAACTGCCCGAATCCATACGGAACAGTTGCGGGGCCGTATTGCGATGAATTGACCATGAATCCCAGACCCCAGTCCATGATGTGCCGGAATGTGTGGTCCAGCAGTCCTTCCGGTCTGGCGGGAGAAGTCATCCGGTCAAGAAGGCCGGCTGAAGGCAGGACCCCGGGGTGATCCGCCGGGTTGAGCAGACACTGATAAAAGCGGCCCAGTTCCCGGATCGGCCCCCGGGCATTGCCGCCCGGCCGGCAGGAACAGCAACTGGCCCGGGTGTCCAGATAGGGATGCTGGCTCGCTTCGGCAGTGGAGGTGATAAATACCCTCGCTATGCGCTCGGAAAGACCGCCGTCCCACTTCTCCACAGGAATGCCAATCCATGTGTTCTCCATTCCAAGAGGAACAAGGAGTGACTGACGGATCCACGTGGAATAGTCTTCCGCCCGGGCAAGCACGCGGCAAATCTCGGCCAGCAGATACCACGAGGCGGCAATGCAGTAGCCGGCTTTGTTTCCGGTATCCCAGTCCGGCTCCAGTGGGGTGCTGCATATCCGTGCGACCATCTCATCCCATGGAAGTGTCTCGGCAAGTTTGTCAGCAGGGCGGATCCCGGAAGTATGGTTCAGAAGATGGCGCACGGTCACGGCGTCCCGGCCGTCACCGGAAAAAGCCGGTATGAACTCTCCCACCGGCATGTCGATACTCAGTTCCCTGTCCTCAAACAGCCGCATGAGAGCCACTGCTGTGAGCGGTTTGCCGGCCGAGCGCCACAACATCAGCATGTCGCGGTCCACGCGATGACCGCGGTCAGGACCGGAAAACCCAAACCCCATGTCCACCACCACCTCACTCCGAACCGAAACAAACACCTGCCCGCCAAAATGGTCGCCATCCGCTATCCCATGTTCGACCGCCTTGCTGAATTCAGGAAGTGACCGTTTCCAGTCCCAATCAGATTCATTCATCACGTCCCGAACATGCCTGATCCACGGTCGTGATGCAAACCATGCCCGGATTACGATGGGAGAGCCGGTCACCAACAAAGCATCGCCGGACAGAACCGGCCGGGCTGGAACAGGATAGCAGCGCCCTGACAGGACGGGGAAAAGCTCAGAACTGTGAAGGATCGACGCCGTCGCGCCAGTCCGCCTCGACCTTCCTTTCCCAGACGGTGTTGAGAGGCTGGTTGATATTCTGCTCGGCCAGGGTTCGGGTCAGCACAAACCGGTTGAAGTCAGCCGAACGGAGATAATATCTGATGAAATCATCCACATCGCCGGGGGTGCGGTCCCCTTCGACGTTGAGCACCAGCTGGCATTCGACCGGGATCCTGGCGGTGCCGATCGTCCCGTCCCGGTTCTGGAAACTGGTCTGGATCGACAGCTCAAATCTCGGGATGGACCATGTGCGGCTCAGACTCTCCCACTGATCCGGCTTCTCGACCATGTCGATGGAGTATGGAACCTCCCCCAGCTTACGGAGGTTGTAGTTGGCGGATTCTGCGATGCTGGGGTCATTGACGACATAGATTTCGCAGATGAAGGTCCTGGTGAACCGCAGTCTGACCTCGACGTCTCCATAGCCGGCACCGGGTTTCCAGTAGCCGACCAGCGGATTGGAAAAATCGGTCGGCTCCCGATGGCGGTCGATGGTTTGCAGGGACACCAGCTCAATCCGTGCCTGTTCACCATCGACTGTGCCGGTGACAGTGCGGGTTTTATTGCGGTCCGATTCATCGGTGCCGGTGGATGAATCAGACCGGCTCACACGATCGGCAATTCCCGAGTTCGGGTCCGAGGAGTAGCTTTCCAGAAGTTTGGCGACCCTCTCGTCCTCGGGATCATCAATCACGTTGGGGTCGGGCCGGAACAGCACATATCCCACAGTGGCAACCACAAGCAATGGCAGAAAATAAAGCCACGGCCCGCTCACGGGCGTCGTCTTAGGAGTGGAAACCCCTCCCCTCCTGGAACGCCGCTTCCGCCTCACGACTTTGTCAGTTTGCTTCGCCAAAAATACCTCTCCCTTTAAAGTGCAGAACCATAACTCCTGTTCATGATTTTGTGAACCAGAAAGCCGCGCTTTCATCAACATCCGGCGTCAAACACCACAAAAGCAACCCCTTATCCTGCAGGTTCTTACCAGAAACCGCACAATTGATCAGCACCGGAGTCCGTCAGACCACTTCCGTCGGAATCTCCGGAAGCGAATCGAGAAACATCCGCCCGTACCGGCGCGTCAGGATACGGTTGTCAAGGACCACCACAATGCCACTGTCAGTCGCCGTCCGGATCAGTCTGCCGAATCCCTGCCGGAATTTGAGAACGGCTTCCGGGAGTGAATAATCAAAAAAAGGATTTCCGCCACGGGCTTCGATATGCTCGATCTTGGCTTCAATAAGGGGGTGGTCGGGCACGGCAAATGGCAGCCTTGTGAGGATGACGTTGCCGAGGGATTCACCGGGAACATCAACACCCTGCCAGAAACTGTCGAGACCGAACAGCACCGAGGGCACATCGGTTTTGAACTGGTCCAGCATGGTCGTCCTCGGAATGCCGCGGCCCTGGACAAGGCAGGGATAGCCGGACTCCTCTAGCTCCGGGACGATGGCGTCCGCAACCTGGTTCATGGTGATCGAACTGGTGAACAGAACGAACGCTCTTCCCCTGCTCTTGTGGATGAAGTGAGTCACCCACTGGCACAGCGCGTCCCGGTATTCGGGCGTGCGGGGATCGGGCATGCGACTGACGAGATAAAGCTTCGCCTGGCGCGCATAGTCAAAAGGCGAACCGAGCTGGGCGCAGTCCATCCGTGCCGCCCCAATGCGACCGCAGAAATAACTCAGACCGGCCGGCCGTGACCCGCCAGGCG
>JAUIAG010000430.1 GCA_030425355.1 Verrucomicrobiia bacterium | reverse complement strand
GCTGAAGGCTCAGGGCGGTCTCTCCGCTGCCGAGGAAGCACGGATCCGCAAAGAGCTGTCCCGATAAAAATTTTCAGAGGTCCATCAACCCTCTGTTCAGCATGGGCCTGCGGTCCATGCTTTTTTTGTGTTCGGCGACAATTGCAAAGCCACGAGGTTCCGGTCCCGTCCGTGCCTGGAACCCCGTGGCATTATATATATCTATAATCAGCTGATGATCGGGGTGATGACCCTGCCGTGCACATCGGTCAGGCGGAGGTCGCGCCCGGCATGGCGGTAGGTGAGTTTCTCATGATCCAGTCCCATGAGGTGGAGGACTGTGGCCCAGAGATCATAGGGAGTGACCTTGTTTTCGACCACGTGGTAGCCGAGGTCATCGGTCTGACCGTAGACAGTTCCGCCTTTGACGCCGCCGCCGGCCATCCAGATGGAGAAGCCGTATGGATTATGGTCCCTGCCATTGCTCCCCTGACTGAACGGCGTGCGGCCGAATTCGCCGGCCCAGACCACGAGTGTTGAGTCGAGCAGTCCCCGTGATTTGAGGTCCTTGAGGAGAGCGCCAATTGGCTGGTCCACCTGCAGGGACATATTCGAGTGGCCGCTTTCAAGATTGCCGTGCTGGTCCCATGGGTTGGGAGCCTGGCCGCCACCCAGCTTTTCGGGGAGGCAGCTCAGTTCGATGAATCGGACGCCGCGTTCGACGAGTCGTCTCGCAAGCAGGCATTGGTGGGCATAGGCGGCGGTGACGCCGTTGGGATGATCGAGTCCGTATAATTTGCGGGTGGCTTCGCTTTCGGCACTGAGGTCGACAAGCTCCGGTACGGCGTTCTGCATCTGAAATGCCGTCTCGTAGTTGCGAATGGCGGCCTCGATTCCCGGGTCGTGATCCAGAGTCATGGAATCCTGAAAATGCCGGTCAAGGCCGGACACCAGATCCAGTCTGTGTTTCTGGACCTGACGGGACTGTGCCGGCCGGATATTCGGAACGGCGGGGTTGGAATCAGCCTGGATCAGCGAGGCCTGAAATCGGGCAGGCAAATACCCGTTGGAAAAAAGTCCGACACCGCCATGGGGAACTGCGGCACCACCGGACTGGAGGACTACAAATCCCGGGAGGTTCTCATTCTCGGAACCGAGGCCGTAATTCACCCATGCTCCAGCGCTGGGATGGCCCATGAAGGGAAAACCGGTGTGGAAGGCGTAATTGCCCTGGGCGTGCTCATTGACCGTGGTGGTCATGGACCGGATGACCGCCAGTTCATCCACGGACTCAGCCACGTGGGGAAACATTGAGCTGACCGGTATGCCGGACTGTCCCCACTGGCGGAATTCGAACGGACTGGCGAAGATGTTTCCGTTGTTGTTGAACTGCGTCCTCTCTATGCGCACTGGCATGGGTTTGCCATGGTCTCTCTGAAGACGCGGCTTCGGGTCGAAGGAATCGACATGACTCACCCCGCCGGACATGTAGCAGAAGATGACGCTTCGGGCCCGGGGGGCGAAGTGCGGGGCAGGGCGGGCACTTGATCCGGCGGCTTTCTGGATGGCCTGGAGTCCATTGAAAGCCATCCATCCGAATCCGGTTGAGCAGGCCCGGAGGATATCCCGTCGATTCCAGAGGTGTGGGTTTTTGATGATCGGTTGCATTTCGGGATGACAGTAAAGTGGCAATGAATTGAGGTCAGAAGAGGTAAATGAACTCCTTCATGTTGAGCAGTGACTGAGCGAGTCCAATGAGCGGATCATTGGCGGTGGCGGCGTGCTGATTGAGGGCAGCGAGTTGGCCATTGATGGACTGCACTGCGTCTTCAAGATCCATGAGGCGGTTGCGCTCAGTTTCAGTGAGAGTTTGGACCAGTTCCTCACGTGGGACATAACCTGTGTTGTTCTCAGCCAGCGCACGGACTTCTTCCTGACTGAGCGCACGGTCATGGACTGCGGCCTCGAGGACAACTCCATGGAATCGTTTGCCCGGGCTGTCGGGCAGATGCCTCAGCCCCAGCAGGACATGGCAGTCCCGGCTTTCGAGATTCAGGATTCCACCGGTTTTGTAGGCATTGCCGTATTGTTCACCGTTCCGGTAGATGGAAATCATTCCACTTTCGTCATATGTGATGGCAATGTGGACGGGGGTGCTTCCGGTTGGCTGGGGCTCAGGTTTCCCGCCGACGTCGCTGGTGCGGTTGAAAAATTCGCTTCCTGCGATCCAGTGTCCGGTCTGTCGCTCGCCGAGGACAATTGAATCGAACCTGTCCCCGGCGTTGTTTTCAATGGTGAGAAGGCCGCCGCCGCGCTGCCTGACATCCTCGGGGATTGCCCTGACAGAGAGCGTCTTTGCCCTGAGTGATTCGCGGGGAAATTCCAGTGATGAACTTCTGGCATATCCGCCATTCAGAACCAGACCGGTGGAAGTCAGCCTGGCATCGCCGTGGAGGGTCAGGTCAGCGATGGGTCCGCCCGATGTGAAGTCCCACGAGGCGATGGGGTTCATCAGCACATTGGAGTCATCAGGTGACCGTTGTCCGGATGATCGTTTTCCGATCGCCCGTGTGCGGCCTTCTTTGAGGATGACACGGACCTGCTCCTGTGTCTTTTCGAGCTGTCGGTTGAGGGTCTCAATTTCAATTCGTGCTTCGCGGGTCGTGGCTTCGGCCCGGTCCAGAAATGCGGTGCCCATTTCAATTTCACGGCTGTCGGGTGCCCGTCCGAGAACCGTTCTGAAAAGCCCGATGATCCGCTGAGTCGATGAGGCTCCGGATTGGCGGGCCATTTCGGCGAGTTTAGCGGCTGTTTCCAGCACGAACGGGTCATTCATCATCATGAGGGACTGTGCCGGAACATTGGTGTCGTTGCGCTGCCCGAGAGTCGAGACCGGTGCCGGAAAATCGAAGGTGGTGAGAAAGTCATTCAGGTTGTTGCGTATGACCG
>JAUIAG010000069.1 GCA_030425355.1 Verrucomicrobiia bacterium | reverse complement strand
GTCCTGTCTCCAAGCACGATATGGCAATCCATGGATGGAATGCGGATCATTTCCCGGAAATGCGGCACAAACTCCATATCACCCCAGTAACAGATCCGGCTGGCGGTGTCCCCGGCTGTGCCTCCGGGTATGGTGTAATAAATGGCCGCCGGCTGGATATTCCACTTCTCTCTGGCGGGAAGATCGAAGAGGGATGCATGAAACTTCAGCACTTCATTTCCTGGCGAGCTGGTTCCCTCCGGGAAGAAGATGACCCGGCTTCCGCTGGCGGCCACTCCGGCGAAGGCTTCGATGACACGGGGGATATCCGCCTTCTTCTCACGTTTGAGAAAAAGTGTCCCGGCAGAACGGGCCAGCCCGCCCACCAGCGGCCATTTTTCCACATCGGCTTTGCTGACAAAATTGACGGGTCCGGCAGCCAGGAAGGTAATGATATCCAGGTACCCGAGGTGATTGGAGACCAGAACCTGCGACCCATCCAGAAGTTTGCCGTGAATGTGCATGCGGATCCCGAAATTCCATCGAAGGACGCGCGCCCAGAATACAGCCCAGTGCGCATGATCCAGAGGGGTATACCGCCCGCCGCGAAGCATCTTCCGCACGCCTCCGTGAACAGGCCCGGCCAACCCGACAAAAACAAAAACAACAAACCGCCGCAGGGACCGGATCATCATCGTTGCGGAAGATTGTCAGACCTTCAGACCAAGCCGTCGTGCCACTTCGATATTGAGGTTTTCGAGGTCGAGGAAAGTGAGGAAGTCAATGGTGCGGAATTCGCGGTCTATGGCCGGCTGACCGCATATCCTTGCCCCGACGGCGAGATAGGCGGAAAGCAGCTTGGGAAGTTTGAGCGGCCGCCCTTCGCTGTCGGAGGGATGGCAGACGTATTCCGGATTCGGGACTGTCTGAAACCGCTCCTCCACAAGGTGGTCTTGTTTGAGTGCTTCGTAGAGGCGCAGTCCCTGGGTCGTGTCCTGGGAGGACAGTGAGCTGCAGCCGATGAGGTACCGGCATCCATGGGATTGCGCATAGCGGACGATTCCCTGCCAGAGCAGGCCAAGTACGGCGAGGTTCCGGTGTTCCCGGCGGACGCAGGCACGGCCCAGCTCGACCATGACCGTCTGGATGTCCCTGAAGACGGAGAAGTCGAACTCCTGCTGGCTGTAGAATCCATAATTGGCCACGGCAGCGGTTCCGGTCTGCAGGCGGTAGGTGCCCACGATTTCACCGGTGAGTTTGTCCTCGACAAGCAGGTGGTCACAGACCAGATCAAAGCGGTCCGCATCCAGAAAAGTCTTGTAGGAATCCTCGAGCCCTTCGTTGAGTTCGAGGTTGAAAACAACAAATCTCAGCGTCTGAGCCGCTCGCACATCATCCCCATTCTGGGCGATTCTCACTGAATATCTCTCACCTTCCCGGGCCCGAGAGAGTATCCTGTCCCCCTTCGAACGAACAGATTGGTGTTCCGTCGATATTTTCATCGATGTTGATCCTGATTTCCTGCTGAACGGACTGCCATGGACTCATTCCAAGGCTGGTGACTGTCCTTGATTTTCAGTCAGGAGTCTTTCTAGTAAACAGCTTTCAGACGGGTTTGAAAAAGAAAAATTTTGGAGAATTTGGGTGTTGGATCACGCCTTCCGGAGGAACCCGAGACGGCAGGATTCGTCGACCAGACGCCGGAGCCTTTCCTCGGAAACCGGCATCATGGTTCCCAGTTCCTGGGCAAAAATTGAGATGTAATACTCCTCGGCCATCCGGCTGAATTCCCCTGCCCGCCGGATTGCTTCCGGATTGGTTCCGGGGTTGGCCATCCACTTGCGGCTCAGGGACATCCACGGATCCACCCGGTCCCATTTCGCCTGATCTTTGGCCGGGTTGACGGTGGCCCGCTGCAGACGGATCTGCCGGGCACGGATGGATCTCGGCAGCAGCCCCAACGCTTCCGTTGAGTCCAGATGCTTAAGGAAATCCGGGGGAACCAGTCTTTTCACCTCGTCGCGGACAGGCGGGAACGAATCGGCGACAGCAAGGACATCCTGACGCAGTTTAATGACCTCGATCACCTTCCCGGCAGTCCTGCGGCCGAGCGGCCCTGCCATGGCCCGGGCAGCGCTGACCCGGGCCTTGAAGCGGTCCTGCTGCAAAGGCCACGCCTCACTGGAGGGAAAAAGCATCCTGAGGCAGAAATCGGTGGCATCGCGGATGATATTCTCCACCGGCGCCAGAGAAACAGCGTGAAGACGGGCTTCATGAATGCTCTGAAGGTCCTTTTCCAGCCAGAGCATGTCCTTTTCGAGTGCCATGGCCCCGAGGTGGCGCCAAGCGGGCTGGCTGGCCAGTCTGGCATCCTCGAGAGTTCTGAACACGCGAATGTGGACTTCGCCGTCCTCCAGATGCAGGCCGGGATAGATCCAGACAGTCGGGCCCCCGGGCGATTCCACTTCCACCTGTTCGGGCAGGTCGCCGAAATCCCAGCGTGTTATCGAGTATTTCTCGTATTTCCGGATTGTTTGAATAATCCGGTCGCGCCGGAAGGTGTCATGCTGCTGACGCAGATGAGACTGGAAGTCACGGATGTCTCTGCCCCGGAAGTGGACTTTGCCACTTTTGTCCACCACGGCGACCTTGACCTGGAGGTATTCAGGCAGTGATGAGACCGGCCACGCTTCCGGAGGAATCTCAATCCCCCGGAATTCGCCGACCCATCTGGAGAGGTCCTCGCCCAGAGTGGCGGAAACCGGCTTCAGCCCGGCGGCAATGGCAGCGGCCACTTCCCCTGTCGGCTGCAGATCGCGCCGGTAATTTCTGGGAAGAAGGCGGATCAGGTTTTCGACCTTCTCCTGGCGGTAACCGGGAATGAGCCATTCGAGTACAGACTGGGAGACCTTGTCACTGAGGGGGGCGGGCAGCATCACGGTGACGCCGTCATGATCCTCCCCCGGCGCATAGGCATACTCGATGCGGACCCGATGCCCGAGGCACTGCAGTTCTTCAGGGTAATCGCCTGAGGTGGCCCCCACTGAAGTCCCATCTGTGATGTCCTCCAGCCTGAGATTGAGAAACTCCGGGTCTTCAGCCAGGCGTTCCCGGAGAAAGCGGTTGAAATCATGCTCCGAGGAAATGACCTGACCGCTGAGTTTCCCGGAATAGAACTGATAGAGCGGCTCTTCGAGATGGGCCAGTCGCAGGTCCCGGACGCGTCGCTGCCATGTCTGCACCTCATCAATGATCAGGCGGTTGTGTTCGCGGAAGGCATGCTGCGTCTGCAGACCGTCCCCAACCAGCGCCTCGCGGATGAAAATTTCCGTGGCATCCTCAGGATTGACCCGACGGTAATCAATGGAACGGGTCAGTATCTCCAGGCCCTTGAGGGTCACGCGTTCCTTGACGAGCACCCGTCCGGACCGGGATGACCAGCCCGGTTCAAGGTAGGTGAACTGACACAGATACCCTCCCAGCTCGACGATCCACTCCGGTTTGATGCGGGCAACTCCCCTGGCGAAAAGCTGACTGGTTTCAACGAACTCACTGGCGACAATCCACCGTGGCTGACCGGAGCGGTCCTTTGCTGCAGCCGCAGCGGCGCTGGCATTGCTCCGGGCGGCTTTCCTTTCCCGGCTGGTCATCGCCTGAAAAAGCACCGAACCGGGAAAAAGCATCACCTTCCTGTTGCCCGGAGCCTTGTACCAGTTCTTCTCCACCCACGACCCTGTCTGAACCAGCAGGCCGGTCAGAATTGAACGGTGAATGGCGTCCGCACCCGCTTCGGCGGTGTGAAATTCAAATCCGCCGATTTCCCGAAGCGTCTGACGCAGCTGTGAGTGGATATCGCGCCACTCGCGGTAGCGGAGATAGGAAATGTAGTTGCGGCGGCAATACCGGCGGAACTGGTTCCGCGATGACCCGCCGTGTGATTCCTCCTCGAGGGCATTCCAGAGGTTGAGAAGGGTGATAAAATCTGAATGCTCGTCACGGAAAACCCGATGGGCGGCATCGGCTTCCTTCTCCTGTTCCATAGGCCGTTCTCTCGGATCCTGAATACTGAGTCCCGCGGCGATGATCAGCACCTCTCGAACGGCGTTTTCCGCGGCAGCCTGAATCACCATTCGGCCGATCATCGGGTCCAGAGGAAGACGGGCCAGCCTGTGCCCCAGTGGTGTCAGTTCGATATTTTCAGTGAGAGCACCGAGTTCCTGGAGCAGCCGGTAGCCATTGCGGATGGCATTCTCCTGGGGCGGGTTGAGAAACGGGAAGGTCTCGACGTCACCCAGCCCAAAGGCCTTCATTCTGAGAATGACCTCGGCGAGGTTGCAGCGCTGGAGTTCCGGCTGGGTGTATTCGGGACGGTCCAGGAAGTCCACTTCGGAGTAAAGCCGGACGCATATGCCATCGGCGACCCGGCCGCAGCGGCCTTTCCGCTGGTTGGCTGAGCTCTGGGAAATTCTCTCCACCGGGAGCCTTTTAGTCCGGGTTTTCGGGCTGTAGCGACTGACGCGTGCGAGGCCGCTGTCCACCACAAACCGGATATTGGGGATGGTGATGGAGGTCTCGGCGATGTTGGTGGCGATGATGATGCGGCGGCGGTCTCCGGGAGAGAAGATCCTCTCCTGATCACCTGAACTCATTCGTCCGAAGAGCGGCAGAATGTCGGCATAGCCGCCGTATCGCGCCTCCATCTGGTCGCGGGTTTCCCGGATGTCGCGTTCACCGGGCATGAAGACAAGCACATCGCCGGGCACCGGGTCCTCGAGTAGACTTCCGACCGCATCCACCGCTCCTTCAATGAAGGTGTAATCCGGGTCGGTCTCCTGCGCCTCCTCAAGCGGATGATAAACCACCTCGACGGGGTAGACCTTTCCGGAGACCTCGATGATTGGGGCATCCCCGAAGGCCTTCGAAAATGCCCTGGTGTCGATGGTGGCCGAGGTGATGATGATTTTGAGATCCGGACGGCGTTTCAGCAGCAGCCGCAGATAGCCGAGGATGAAGTCGATGTTCAGTGACCGCTCATGTGCCTCATCGATGATCAGTGTGTCGTATTCGCTCAGTTCGGTGTCGCCCTGGGCTTCCGCCAGCAGCATCCCGTCGGTCATGAATTTGATATAGGTCCGATCCGAGGTCTCGTCATTGAAGCGGATTTTGCAGCCGACCTCGTGTCCCCAGCGGGTTTCGAGTTCCTGAGCGACCCGGCGGGATATGGACAGCGCCGCAACCCGCCGTGGCTGCGTGCACCCGATCATCCCGTGAATCCCCCGCCCCGCATGAAGGCACATCTTGGGAATCTGGGTCGTCTTTCCCGATCCGGTTTCTCCGGCAATCACAACCACCTGATGATCCCGGATGGCTCTGACTATATCTTCGCAGCGTTCACTGACCGGAAGATCGGCAGGATACGAGGGACTGGGCATTCCCTCGGCCCGACGCTGCACCTGCAGACGTGATTTTTCAACTATCCGCTCGAGGTCATCGACAAGGCCTGATCGCGGCGACTGCTGCCTGGCCGCACAGAGGCGCAGTTCATCCAGTGCCTTCTCCACCCTTGCACGATCACGCAGCATGCACTGATCCAGTTCCTGTTCAAACCGGTCGACCAGTGCCAGCACCTGCGGGGTATCCATGACTCCAAAACCCATTTATCCCGCTGAAAATGCCAGATCGTGGTTAAAAGCCAAGCGGCAACTTGTGCAGCTCCCCGTCACGGATGGCGCCGGAAAAACAGCGCTGTTCCCGATTCATCATTCGAAATGGCCTCAAGGGGGTCCGCGATGAGAATCATCCCGCCGGTGGAAACATCCACCTGCGGCCGGGTGTATTCCCACGGCCGCCATGTCCGCAGATCCGTGGAATACTCAATTCGATCCGGAGCGGGCATGTCCTCTCCGTCAACCGCCGCCGGCCAGCGCACTTCGATCAGAATACCCCGGTCCGGATCATCCCCCTTTTCAACCACTGAGACGCTCAGAGGCAGTGGATCACCGGATCCAGGGGTCAGTGGGCCTCCCGGGTCTGCTGTGTTCCCGGCCCAGAGGTCTTCAAAAGCTGTGAGGCCATTGCCGTCAGGGTCGTCAAAACTTCCAAAATCCAGTGTCTCGAAGAAATCCAGTTCCCAGGCGTCGGGCAGTGAATCCCTGTCCGAGTCGATGGAATCGGAATCGGGCAGTTGAGGTGAGGCACCGGAAAGGGTGGCTGAGAGCCGCGGCCGGAGGAGAAAATCCGAACTGCCGGAGGAGACATTGACTGCATGAATGGCAAGGACGTTGATACCCGGAATCAGCAGATCGAGATGCTCAGTCAGATCATGGGTCTCGAATGTCAGGGTCAGGTCCTCGTCACGGACAGACTGGCTGACGGAATCCCAGTCGAGCAGTCCGGGGTCGCCGATGTTGGACGATGCCACCAGTGTTCCGTTCAGATAGGCGGCGAACCCGTCGTCGTACATCATGGAGAGCTTCAGGCGTTCGATGGGGCTTATGGAATCGACCATGAAGCGGAATCTCGCCAGAACGCTGTTGGCTCCGCCGGCCATCAGACCGCCGGTCGGGGTGTTGATAAATCTGCCGAATCCGGTGCCGTCCTCGTAGCCGAACCCGGCGAATCCTGAAAGCCAGTCCCGATCATCAAAATCAGTCGCCATCCATGAGTTCATCGGCGTCTGAGCATCAGGTATGCGGTAGGCAGCCCGCCCGGACGGACTCACCAGCACTGCCTCCGTGGACTCGACCACCCTCAGGCCGGAAATCCCAGAAAAGCTCCGGACCGATCCGGCAGCAGCTCCCAGTCGGAAAAAATACTCCTCTCCGGTGTGCGGCACCGGAATTGACCGGGTGAAGGCAGAGCGCGCCGCACGGCCAAGATCCATCGAGTGCTCCCACGAATCCTCCTCCACACCGCCGGGGCTTCTGCCATAATAAAGGGTCAGTTCGATGTCCCTGCCGAAATCATGCAGCACTTCACCGGTCAGGGTGACACGGTCACGGCCTTCCTGCTGGATGTCGACAAGGCGGACCAGGGGCGGCACCGGGGCACCCTGAGCGGGCACCCTCCGGATGATCAATTCAGGATAGATGAGCATGTCGGAGCTGGTGAGGCCGTTGTTCAGTCCCTGGATACAGAGGATGTTGCTTCCCTGAACGAGGACGCCATCGGCATCAGGGTCTATGGTGAAGTCTTCAGGGGTGACGGCCAGCTGATCCGGGTGATTCTGCGTGGCACCGGAATTCCAGACCGGATTGGCGGGTGCGTTGGATGATGCGACCCTCCGTCCGTTGATCCATGCAGCAAAGCCGTCATCGTAATACATTCTCAGAGTCAGCTGATCGATCTCCGAAGGGTTGGCAATCTCAAAGGGAATCCTGACGTAGACTGATTCATTGCGTTCGAACATGGCGGTTTCCATATCGAGACCAATCCATGCCGCGTAGCCGCTTCCCCGTTCGTAACCGACACCGGCGATTCCCCGGGCCCAGAGACTGTCATCAAAGGCCGCATCGCGCCACGTGTTGTCGAAAGAATTGTCCACAGGCACAAAAGCCGTCCGTCTGGTCCGTCCGTCTATGGCTTTCTGTGGGCCGAGAATGGTGACCGTGATGGAGCGGGGTTCTTCAGAAGGACTGGATGGATCGCGCACTTCGATCTGAAGAGTCATCAGTCCACCGGCTGTTTCAGCAAATGCATCGCCACTGGTCAGGATCAGGGCGCCGGTCCCATCCTCCACGCGGAACAACTGCAGCGGATCACCGTCGGTGATCCGGAATTCCATGGGCCGACGCTCGGGATCGTGAACTTCAATTTTCCCAACCTGGAATTCTCCGGAGCGGAGTTCGACTTCGAATGCCTGATCAAATACCTGAAATGGCTCGTTGACATCGCGGAGGCTGATGATGAGTTCGGTTTTGATCCTGCCGCCGGCAGTGACAGCCTCGACGGTCAGCTGGTAAAGCGGGATTCCTTCGAAATTCAGCCGCGCCTGTTCGGATGTCCGCATATCTCCGGTGTGTCTGTCGATCTCAAAGGACTCCAGCGCATTGCCATCGAGAATTCGATAGAGGGCTTTTTCCCCGATCCCGATGAGGGACGGCAGGCTGGCGACCGGAGATCCCGGCGGGTGGTTTTCGGGTATGGTCAACGCAATGATCCGACTCATGCCCTCGAAACGCTGTGAACGGACCCTGACTGGAACAGAGCCCGGTCCTGGAGGCGGGAGGTGGATGGTCAGGTCATCGTCGAAAGCTTTGCCGGCAGGAATGGAAATGGTGAGATCCCAGTCCTCGAGCGCCACCCTGCCCTCGAGCACTGATGGCAGGGATTCCAGTCCGGGAGGCGGAAGCTGATCCCGGATTTCATCCCTGCTGAGCACCCCTGACGGGTCGACGAGATATCCTGACAGGTCGATGGTCTCTTCAAACTCATTCAGTCCCTGAGACTCCACAGTGGGCACCGCCCAGTACAATGCCTCCTGCGGTGAAGTTCCCGCGTCCTGCACCACCTGGATGCGGATGGGATGTGAAATCTCGCTCCCTGAGACAGCATTCCGATATATCATCCGGTAGTCACCGGGTTCACGCATCATCCAAAGGGGCGGAGTCCGATTGATGTCCTCCGGGCCGGAGAGTTGTTGCCAGAATCCGGTACTGCCGGGATCGGCAGTCATTGCAGCAGGAAGGAACACTTGAGGGTCAATCTGTCCGGCGGGGACGACCCAGTGATCGGAGAGTTTGAAGGTGACACCGCTGGATGGAAGATCCGAGGAGATGAGCGACTCGATCCACGATGCTGCCATGGGGTGTCTGTAGATGCGAATCTGGTCGATATCGCCATTGAAGAAATCTCTCATGGCACCGGTGTGACGGCGGGCGCCGATTGTCACCTCGTTGAGGCCCGGCAGCCCCTGGAGGAAGAGCAGCCTCGCGCTGATTTCAGTTTCCGCATCGATGGCAATCTGCATCAGGCCGGATCCATCGGCCATCAGGACCATGTGATGCCACTGACCATCATCCAGCCTCCTCGTGCCCCGCACAGTTGCCGGATCATCGTCGCCTCGAGCCTGACGTCCGACCCGGATGAATCCGTCATCCATCATCACCTGAAAAAATGAATCCGTGCCGGCAGCGGACGTCGCTGAAAAAAGTGTCTGCGGCTTTGCATCGGCCGTACGGAACCAGAATGCCAGCGTCATCTGACTCAGATCATCCAGCACATCCGCATAGGGATCCATGCGGAGATAGGAAGTGCCGCCGTCCAGCCTCACGGCCCGACCGGAGATGCCATCGACCAGTTCACCGGCGTTCCGGTGAAAGAGCGGCCGGCCGGCAGGACCGCTGTCCGGGAAACTGCCCCCGGCCAGCTCATCCAGGGGCCAGTGCGCCACCAGCCCGTTTCGCGGGACAATATCCACTGCATTCAACTCCCCATCCACGAATACCGATGCATACAGATCTGTCCGGTAATCTCCATCGGATGCGGTCATCTTCAGCCGATAGAATCCGGGTGTTTCAGCCATGAAAACAGTTTCCGGAGACCGGTCATCCTCAAATATGAACTGCGCGCCGTGGGGCATGTCGACGACCTGCCACTTCACGTCTATTTGACCACTGAGTGGCGGAAACCCGGATGGGAAAGTCCTGGCATTCAACTTCAGGTGGTTACCGGAGCGGATTCTGGTAAAGGCAGTGTTTTCCAGCTCTGCCAGGGGCAGGATGAAGCTCACGTAATTGGTCATCCGTCGCAGGGCGGCATCCTCGACAACGTATTCGATGGCCGCGAGACCGCGCGCCTCCTCATCCGGTGTGAAGGTGAGATTCCCCGGGAAAAGGGACTGGGGTCTGCCGTTGGCGGAAGTCGGGAGTCTCTCGATCACCAGTCGGCCCATGTCCGGATCAACGAGCCGGGCGGAAATCATCCGGCTGTTCCATCCCGTGAATCCCGGACCGGTTTCCCCGCGGCCACTCGTTCCGAGGCCGGTCGAAACCGTCAAGGGGGCCACTCCGTTCCTGCCGGCAAGGTGGTCATTGGCAAGAGGGTTCACGGTGACGGAGCCCATGGATCGGTCCCAGACTATGACATCCGTGACGGTGAAGGACTGTCCGGGATCGTAGAGAATGCTGATGGCATAGGTGCTGTTTCCCTGGCGGTAACGGAGGACTTCGCTGCCCGTGGCATCGGCGCCGGCGCGGACAACCAGCAGGTCCGGGGCATCAGCACTGGCGTGAGCCCACCCGCCCTGCAGACGACTGGTGACCGTTACCGGGCCGGTTCCCCCGCCGCGGATGGAAACGGATTCACCGGGGGCCAGCACCAGCTCAGTCACTGGACCGGGGTCTCCAATGACCACCGCGACATCGCCCTTGTGGAACCATCCATCGCCGCCATTGCCCTGATCTCCCTGAACTGTGTAGCTGAAAAAAGCAGTGCCTGTAAATTCGGACGAAGGCTGGAACACCACTTCATTGCGTGTGTGATCGACGGTTCCTGCGCCAGGCGGAAGGATGCGGCTCACCTCGGCAATACTCAGACTGTTGACCAGTCCGTATCTCACCGAAGTCCTGTCATTGTCGAGGACCGGGATGTGAATTAATTCTCCGGGGCCGCCGGAAGCGGAATCATTGACGGCGAAGGGAATTTCGCGGGGATTCCGCATGACTGCCTGACCGGGAAGGCGCGATGAAGCGTGCCGGAAGATGGACATGGCGGCGGTCTCCCCGACGATGACATCGGTGAAGAAGTCGCGGTTTCCGCCACCGTTGTCGAAGGCATTCATAATGCCGCCGTTTGTGTGCTCAGAACCGAGATTGTGCCCCATTTCGTGAGCGAGTGTTGCCCACCCGGTTCCGGTTTTCATCAGACAGACGGCCGAGGGGGACTGGATACTCCGCAGGTAGGCAATGCCCAGGGTGTTTCCCTCGAGGCCGCCTCCCCAGCGCACCGCGGATGACCATCGGTGAGTGGCCTGCGGCCGGTTGGAAGCACACCAGTCGGCAAAGTCCTCAAGATTGCCCGGGACGTCCGCATACGCGCTGATTGCCGGAGTCAGGACCAGTTCCTGGAGGTGGAGACGGATGCCGAGCTGGTTTTCATAAACCGAAGCAGTGTTGGAAATCATCGCAAGGACTTCGGAGGCGCGGAGCTGCATGACTGAATCCGAGCTGCCTCCCGTGGCCTCTTTATCAAGAACTGCCATCATGAACATCGGCTTGAGTGAGCGCTCGTAAAGCTCCCCGGACGGCACCGGCTGGACATACTTTTCAAGATACCCATTGGCGGGGTTGAATCCGCCCTGAGCCGCCGGTTCGGGTTCCACCTCAGCCGGCAATGCCTCAGTCCACAGTGTCTGTGCCGCAAAGCCGGGATCCGCTTCAAGCGAATGGATATGATAGCGGTCCCCGGATGGCGATGGGAGACAGCGGAACGGCGGGTCGGGACTTCCAGTCTTCACCCACTGCCAGCCTTCCGTATCACCGGATGAACGGAGGAAAGTCCATTGGCCATCGGGATGAGCCATGGAAATGAAGGCCGCGCCATCGACAACCGCCATGGAGATTGAGCTGCCCTCAAGAACACCCCGGGAACCGGATTCCATACCGCGATAAGTCCTGACCCCCCATTCGGGAGTCGCCTCCAGCCCCAGCGCCACGGAGAACCCATCCGCCAGCAAAGGCTGCGGCGTCCACAACACAGAAACCTCAGCAACCGCCGGGGATTCGGGCTGGCGTGAGAGTCGGATTCGCGTCGGGTGGCCGTTGTCGGCAGCGGCGACCAGCGGAGCCAGTGACCGTGAAAAGGCCGGAGGGCCCGGATCCGGCTCTTTATCCCCGCCGGATTTGGAATCCCCGGTCTGCGCGCCGGTCGCGGTCTCTGATTCCCCTGCCGACCGGGTTGAAATTGAAGTGTTTCGGATCGGCTCGCGGATCCCGGTCGGCGAATGCCCGTATTCCTGAGAGGTTTCCGGATGCCTGACAAGCCCGGTCACCATCATCAGCAACAGCAGGATCAGTCCGGTGATGCCGAAAAACAAGCGGGTCCTGGAAGCTCCTGAATTCATCAAAATCGTCGACTAACCTAATTCAAGTCGACGTTTTTTGGAATGGCTCCAGACAGTTTTCGTCCCACTGCGGCCATTTGGACACCAGCACCTGAGATTGACCGCCGAAGTCAGCGGGTATCTACTGCAATGCCTTTTCTATGGCCTCAATGACCTCGAGGGCAAGGCGGCGGCTTCCCTCCGCATTCAGGTGAACATCGCCCGGCCCGCGGGCCAGATCCGGAAAATCCGGGCGAATCGCCCCATGGAGATCGTTGACAGGGATGCCATGCTTTTCCATGACCCTGGCGGCTATGGAATTGTAGCGGATTTCATCGCCGGCAAACCGCCCGGCTTCCCCATCCGGGACAGGGGTGGTGCTGGCCCAGACCAGATTCGCCCGACTTCTTTTGAGAATGGTTGCGATCATTTCGAGCTGTCGACGGTAGTCGTCGGGCGTGGTTGTGAGTACGCCATTGACCTTGTCGCGTTTGCCCTGCGTCGTCGATTCCGGATGGCGGTAACACAGGTCCCACAGGCCCCAGTTGAAATGAATCACATCCCATCGATCGTCACCCAGCCAGTGATGAAGGTTCGCGAGGCCGTATCCGGCATATCGGGCGTTTCCCGGATTGTGATGAATTTCCCATCGATCACCGGCCAGCTCCCTCAGAGCGGGCATGTATCCCATCGAGATGGAATCGCCGATTACCAGAACCCGCGGCTTTCGGGAATCCATCGAATCGGATGGCTGCGGGGTCCGCATATCCTGCATACGCCCACGCCATGTCTGCCATGCCTCGGTGAGGTCCCCCAGCATCGCGGGGTCATCGACTGCCGACTCATCCGATTCATGTGGATTCAAACGGAGATCAAAGAGCTGTGGCGGTGAGTCAGGCGCTGTGCGTATCCATTTGAAAGGCCCGCGACGCAGCGCCTGCCACCTCCCGTGCTCCCAGTACAGAGTCCTTGGATTTCCGACAAAGTCTCCATTGCCGTCCCTGCTATTCAGCAGCGCCGAAGAACAATCGACACCGTCGACGTCCTCCGGCAGGGGAAGTCCGCAGAGTCCCGAGAGGGTGGGAAAAAGGTCCATTCCGGCCATCAACAGGTCGTGGTCCACTCCGGCGGGGATATGACCCGGCCATCGGACGAGTGCAGGAACGCGATGACCTCCCTCCCAGAGTGTCCCTTTGGTCCCCCGGAATGGCCCGTTGGATCCAAGTGAGGTCGCGCCATTATCGGACAGGAAAAGAACAACGGTCCTGTCGGATTGTTGATTCCGGTCGAGTGCATTCATTATCTGTCCGACACCGTCGTCCATGGCCTCAACCATCTCGCGGTAGGCATTGCGGCGGTCGGATCGCCGGCCCTGCGGACTGGTCACCCGGCCTTCACGTCTTTCCGCGGAATCACCAGGCCCCTGGTAGGGATAGTGAGGGGCTTCGTGGGCCACATAGAGCAGGTATGGTTCATTGGAGCTGTCGATAAAGTCGACGGCATGGGAGGTGATCAGATGTGTGGAATATCCTTCCTCATCGACCATCCGCTCGTCCTGCCACCAGTCAAAAAAACCGCTCTGGTCGACGTGTGAGAAAAAGTCAATATTGCCACTCACATAACCGGTGAACTGATCAAAGCCCTGCCGCCTTGGATTGTATTTCCGGTAGTACCCGAGGTGCCACTTGCCGAACATGGCGGTGCGGTAGCCGTGGTGATTGAAATGCTCGGCAATGGTCCATTCAGAGGGCTGCAGTCCATCGAGATGCTCGGGGCGGGACTGACTGGCGAAGACAACCGAATCGACCCCGGTCCGCTGGGGATAACGGCCGGTCAGCAGCGCACCCCGGGTGGGACTGCAGACTGCCCCGTTGGTGTGAAAGTCTGTCAGCCTCGTGCCCTGAAGTGCCAGACGGTCAATATTTGGAGTATTGATCCATCCGCCATAGCAGCTCAGGTCACCGTAGCCAAGGTCATCCGCCACAATCAGGATAACATTGGGGCGCGTTTCCCCTGCCCCGTCCGCCCCGCCCATCGCTGACGCGAATGCCATGGCCGGGATGACCATCGGAAAAAAGCACCTCAGGAACCTGAAACAACGCGCGGAAACCATAAACTTCATATACTCCCTGTATCATAACCCCGGGCCATTGTCAGCCGGATCGGCACCACCGGGCGGAACAGTCACCACTGATTTTTTCCCGCTGACTGTCTGCACTGAAGAGCCTTCCGGACGGAATTTCCTTCACAGACCCCTGATAGACAAAGGTCCGGCACTCCCGCCGGACACAATCCTGTCTCCATCCTGCAAAGCGGCGGGTGTGTGGTGATCCTTTCGAGAATTGCCATGCCTCTGCCCATCCATTAATCTCCGCAGAACTTTGTAGGATCCCCAACTTCACAAAATGATGAAAAACAGAATCAAATGGACCTTATTCGTGCTTGCGCTGGTGACCGGGCTTTCTGTCAGAGCCCAGGACCTGCCCGAAAGCGCCTCCCTCGACCAAAAGGCGGAACAGGCAGCGGCGGCAGCGAAGGAGGCATTGGAGGAAGCCGGGGACGCGGTCGGAGAAGCGGTGGAGGAAGCCGGCGGTGAGGTCACCGAAGCAGCCGGGGATTTATCGGAAGCAGCCGAATCCATAGGCGAAAAGGCGGAAGAAGCTGCCGCGGAAGCCGGCGGCGAACTGAATGAGGCTGCCGAGGAAGTCCAGGAGAAGGCTGAAGGTGTGAAGGATGATGCGGCTGCGGTGGTTGAGGAAGCGGTGGCCGGAGCCGGAGAAGCCGCCGGAGAGACTGCTGAAAAGGTTGAGGACAGGGTCGGGCAGCTGCAATCCGACGCAAAGGAGGCAGCCGGGGAACTGGCCACCGGTGTGAGTTCGACGGTGGATGAGGCGAAGGAAGCCGCCGGGGATGTGATTGAGGGAGTGAAGAAGGAAACGGCCGGGGTGGTTGAGAGTGTCCGCGACAATGCCGGAGCAGCGATGGAGGATGCCGCTGAGCAACTCGACACGATTCAGGAAAAGGCTGAGGCAGAGATAACCGGGACGGTCGAAGCGGCCCGCGATGTGGTTGAGGAAGTGTCGCAGTCGGCAGCGAATGCCCCCGACCCCGGGGCGGATGAACAGCCGGACACAGCAGGGACGGCCGATGAAGCGGACCAGGACCAGACCGCCGTTGTAACAGAAGGCATAGACGAGAAAATCAACAATTTCATCGGACCGGTCACAGATGCTTTTGAAGCGTTCATTTTCTGGCCAATCCGCCTGGAAAGTGCCAGCAGCATCGGAATGCAATGGATCGACGGCGGGCTGACACTCAGAGTCCCGATGGGCGATACGGCACCCGTCTCGTTCCCTTTTGTTCTTGTGTGGCTGCTGGGTGCAGGCATCTGGGCGACACTCTATTTCGGATTCCCGAGTATCCGGCTCTTTCCTCTGGCGATAAAAACAGTCCGCGGAAAATACACCGACGCCGGGGGTGAAGGTGAGGTCAGCCATTTCAAGGCACTGACCACAGCACTGTCCGCCACCGTCGGACTCGGGAATATTGCCGGTGTGGCCGTTGCCATTTCCATCGGCGGCCCCGGTGCCACTTTCTGGATGATCCTCGCCGGGCTGGTCGGGATGTCCTCCAAATTTGTCGAATGCACACTCGGTGTGAAATTCCGTCAGATCGATGAGAACGGCAAAGTTCATGGCGGGCCGATGTATTACCTCTCCGAGGGATTCAGACGAATGGGCCTCGGTGAAATCGGCACCCTGCTGGGAGGGATCTTCGCCCTCATGTGCATCGGCGGGGCCATGGGCGGAGGCAATATCTTCCAGATTAACAGCGCCACCGACCAGATCATCAACTTCACCGTCAACAAGGGGATGATCGACTCCGCATTCTGGGAAGGCAACCGCTGGCTCATCGGACTCGGCTTTGCCCTTATCGTCGGACTCGTCATCCTCGGGGGCCTGGTGTGGATCGCCAATGTCACCTCATTCATCGTGCCGTTCATGTGCGGCATATACGTGCTCTCCGCCATCACCATCATCTTCATGAACTTCGGCGAGATACCCAAGGCGGTCATGAGCATCCTCGGCGGGGTCATCAACCCGAATCCCGAAGTCGTCACCGGGGGAATCATCGGGGCTCTCATTGCCGGATTCCAGAGAGCCGCCTTCTCCAACGAGGCCGGAATCGGCTCGGCACCAATAGCCCATTCAGGCGTCAGGACCCGCCACCCTGCCAGCGAAGGGGTTGTCGCCCTCCTGGAGCCCTTCATCGACACCGTCGTGGTCTGCACCATGACAGCCCTGGTGATCATCATAGCCCTCGGCGAACCGCCCTATTTCGATGCAGACGGCAATGTCCTCCAGGGCATCACCCTCACCACCGCGGCCTTCAAAAAGAATTTTGAGTGGATGGGTGCCATCCTCACACTTTCCGCCGTGCTCTTTGCCTTCTCGACCATGATCAGCTGGTGCTACTACGGCATGCAGTCATGGACCTTCCTCTTCGGCAAGTCCAGCATCGCCAGACTGATCTACAAGTTCATCTTCCTCAGCTTTGTCATCATCGGCTCCGCCATGAGCCTCGGCAAGGTCACTGCCTTCTCCGACGCCATGATCTTCGCCATGGCCTTCCCCAACGTCTTCGCCATCGTCCTTTTCTCACGCATGGTCCGCGACGAACTCCGGCTTTATCTCAATCATGTCTGGGATCGGGACAGGGGCATAACCACCGCGCCGGATCAATCCGAAGGCGATTCGCCCGCTGACTCCGGTCAATCCGCCCCAAACAGCTGATAAACAATCATGCAAAACGTATTTCCCCGAGCCCTGTGCGTTAACAGGGCTTTTCCTTTTTCCGATATAGAAAGGCAGAATGATGCGTTTTGACTGCCACATGCACACTCCGCTGTGCGGACATGCCATGGGCACCCCCATGGAGTTCCTGCGACAGGCCGGGCGGAAGAAGATAAAGCTTCTGACTTTCACCTGTCATATCCCTCTGGACCACGAGGACTTCGGTGGACCGGGGATCCGCATGCCGGAACGGGATTTCGACTGCTATCTGAGCTGGGTCGACCAGGCCCGCGAAATGGGCCAGGGGCTGGGAATCGATGTCCTGTGCGGAATTGAGGCCGAGGTTTTCCCCGATCGGGATATCCAGAACCGGATAGCCGATTTTGTGGCCCGCAATAATTTCGACTTCGTGCTCGGGTCGCTTCACCACCAGCTGGCCGCCTATCGGAAACACATCCAGAAGACCGGCCGCCGCACCGACCGCGACATCATCCTCGGATACTTCGAGGAACTGACGGAAGGAGCCCGCTCCGGGATCTTCCACAGCATCGCCCACCCGGATGTCATCCGCATCTACGGAACGGTCAAGCCATTCGAGCCATCGGAATTTGAGGCTCCCATCCGCGAATTTCTCGCGGCCTGCGCTGAAGCCGGCACCTGCATTGAAGTCAACACCAGTGGTCTGACCAAAGGCATTTTCAAGCTCCATCCTGACCCGCTGATGCTGCAGTGGGCGCACGAAGCGGGAGTGATGCTCACCATGGGATCGGATGCCCACAGGCCGCAGTCGGTCGGTCAATATTTCGACCAGACCATCCGGCTTATTGAAGAGAGCGGATTCAGGCAGATGAACTATTTCCTCCGCGGACGCCGCATGGCTGTTCCGGTGAGTGCCATGAGCCCGGCACGACAGCTGGCCTGCGGCATCTGATGCCGCCGCCTGGCACGGACTCCAATATCGCTGCCACTCTATTTTCCTTTCCCTTTCGCCGCAGCCATCCCTGTCCTATGGTGGGTAGATGGCAGAAAAACAGCGAATCCTCATCTCCGGGATAAACCGTGGCATCGGCAGGGCACTGACCATGCGTCTGCTGGAAGACGGTCATCAGGTGGCCGGACTGAACCGTCGCCCGTCCTCCGCCACCTCGTTTCCGATTGGCAACAGCGAATCCCTCAAGCTGCTTCAGGGAGATATCCGCGATCCGGGAAGCTGCTCGGCCGCCATCGCGTCGCTCATGGAGACATGGGACTCCATCGACATTCTCGTGAACAACGCCGGGGTTTATCCGGAAGATCCGGATGCCGTGTTTGAAGACGTTGCCAAAGACGATTTCAGACTGGCGATGGAGACCAATTTCCTCGGGCCTGTCAACCTCACACGTGCCGCCCTGCCGCTGCTCCGGAATGCGCCCGCCCCGAAGATTCTGTTCATGGGCTCGGGGGCCGGATCCATCACCACCAAGGAGGATTCACGCTCCTACTGTTACGGCACATCCAAGGCGGCACTCCACATGTTTGCCAGGACGCTCGGCTATGAACTGAAACCTCCAGTATGGACTGTGTCCGTACTGAGCCCCGGATGGATCCGCACAGACATGGGCGGGCCGAATGCCGAACTCGGGATTGAAGACATCATCGATCCGCTCACCCGCACTATCCTGTCCCTGAATTCCACACACCATGGGCAGTTCATCAACCGCTTCGGGGAAAAAGGGCACTATCAGTGGTGACCTCCTGAGCCTCAAAGATGATGGTGAATCCACGCTCCGATGATCTCACTGGCGAAGCTGGCATCTTCGGGACGGTCCATCAGGTGATTGGAGCCGGTGAGTGCCACAAAACTTCTCGGATGCCGCGCGGCCGAGAAGATGCGGCCGGCGTGCTCAATGGAGACCACATCATCAGTCGGGGCATGCATCACCAGAATGGCACCGCGATAATCATTCAGTTCATGGAGAATGTTGCGGTTCCGGATGTCTTCCAGAAACTGCTTGCGCACCTTGAATTTCCGTCCACCAAGCCGCACCTCAGCAACGCCGTCCGTCTGGATGGTATCGATGTTGTCCTTGAAAAGATGACTGACGTGTCCCGGATCCGATGGCGCACCGAGGGTGACGAGGCCCCTGATCCCGCCGATGCGGTTGACCGCCGCAATCACCGCCGCACCGCCCAGACTGTGTCCCACCAGCAGCGACGGGGATTCGTATTCCTCCGCGAGGAATTCGGCAGCACTCACAAGGTCGTCGACATTGGATGAGAAATTGGTGTTGCTGAAATCACCATCACTGTTACCTATGCCGGTGAAGTCGAATCGGAGGACGGCTATCCCCCTTGCAGCCAGCCCCCTTGAAATCCGTGATGCCGCGAGGATGTCCTTGGAACAGGTGAAACAGTGGGCGAATATCGCGAAGGCCACCGGCTTTTCATAATCAGCCCGCGGGAATTCCAGACGGGCGTCGAGACGGACACCGTCCCTGTTGGGGAATGAAACAGCGATTGTCCCCGCAAAATCCGCACCCGGGGGTTTTGAATCACCGGAAGCGGATTCGGGACCTGAACAACCGCATCCTTCCGTGCTCTCCAGTCGCCCCAGCCATCCGGACAGCTCATCCCGACACTGAAGGCCTTCAACCCACGCCTCCGGGATGGCTTCAAGGCCGGTTGAGGCTCCCAGCACACCGCCAATCAGCAGACCGCGGGCCGTCGAATCCCCACCGGCCATGGCGTTCTGAATACAGGCCTCACGGAAATCTCCGGAATACTTCAAAAGCAGATACAGCGTCGAGGGAAACGCATCCCCGAAGTGACAGGTGAGACCGAGCTTCCCGACGGCTTCCACTGTTTCGCGATCCATCAGTGACTTCACTGCTTCGAGAGTTCCCGACGTATCAATGTGTGCCCATGAGCGGCCGGCCAGATCATCAATGGTTTCGGCAACCGCCCTGCCCTCCAGGACCTCACGCATCAGCAAGGCAAAAAAGCCGGCCGCCTCAATCACCTGCGGGTGGTTATGGGTCATGCGGGTCTGGAGCCGCACTGACGCCACGAGGTCCTCAGGTGACCCGTTGGCCATGCAGGCAACAAGCGGCGTGATTCGGGATGCACCGGAGAGGTCGTTGGAAGTGGATCCGGCAACAGTCACAGGCGATCCCGAATCCAGGTTGGCAAGAGTCTCACGGGTCGCACCATCCACGTACCCATCATACGTCCCCCAC
>JAUIAG010000429.1 GCA_030425355.1 Verrucomicrobiia bacterium | reverse complement strand
GCAGTGCGAGGAACGGGTTGGTGTGCCGCTGCCCGTCCTCAGCATGGGAATGAGCGGTGATTTTGAGGTGGCCATCGAGGAGGGCTCAACCATGGTCCGTCTCGGAACGGTGCTTTTCGGCCCCCGAAAAGGCCACTGACCCCTAAATTATTTTCATGGATGCATGTGCTCTGATTTGTGGTATCAATGAGGTAGAACTACGTGACCGACGAGACTTTCACAAAAGAAATCCGGGAGGCGCTGAGCAACTACGACAAATATGTTGTATGTATTGGCAAGACCGTTGATGAGTGCGAATCCACACTGACTTCGCTGATGCGCAAGGCTATACATGCCTTTGAAACACGTGCTCCCGGGCTTCGTCACGGCATCGCTCTCGACAGACACATCACCATTATCCTCAGTCAGTCCGATTCCGACCGGCCCCATTGCGGTATCTACTTCAATCTGCACTCGCCCTACCAGAAACAGATCGCCGCAGCTGCGGCCCGTCGCGAACAGGAACTCGCCGATCACAACAAACCCGATGACCAGGATGAGGACGACGACGACGATTTTGAAACCGACTCCGAAGACGAGGATGACGACTTCGAGGAAGACTGAACTCTTCTCAGCCGTCCGGTGGCAACCTTCCCGAAGCCCGCTCCAGTTACGGAACCCTCAGAAATTCTGGAATTTCCTCATCGGGTGTTTCGATCGTCACGTTCTCCTTTTTTGCGGGCATTAGGAAAGCCACATCGCTGTCGCGAATCGGTCCGTCGATGATGTCCGCACTGAAGAAGGTTTCCTCTGCCTGCGATCCTGCTTTCAGCTTTCCGACGGCCTCGTTGTTTCGATAGACCACCAGTTCAGTGCCTGGCGGTGGAAAGGCTCCGGTGACATTCTGCAGTATGGCGAACTTGAGCTCATTGTGAACCCTGACGATTCTGAACGCCCTTGGTTCAGTATTCCCATAAGCAGGATCCTGCAGTCCGGCAGTGTCCATGGCCTCAACGGTCGCGGTGACCTGCGTCGATGAAGCCCCGCTCTCTGTTCCCGAAGAGCCCGAATCCCCCTCGGCAGGCGGAGGAGTGACACAGCCCGTCGAGAAGAAAAGAAAAATACAGAGTCCGGTGAGGTAAAGGCAGGCGAGGCCATGCGATTGAAATTTCATGATTTGATTCCTTGGCTGAACAGATTCTTTCAGCCCAGTCGGACTTCGCCGCAGATTTGTGTCCGGATTCCCAGTTCGTCCATGGCCGCAGCCTTGACGCGGCAGCAGCGTTCCGCATCCTCCAGACTGTTGCAGTAGGCAACCTGGATGTGATTCGATTTGTGGCGGGCCATCATCTGATCCCGACTGATCCCTCTGAGAACGGCGTGCATGATAGGCCATTGTGGCGTGGTTTCCTGCCATCGGCGTTCTGTTTCCGCGTCGGGCAGGCTCACGACTTCAGCGACGCCGAGGTCGCACTGCAACTGACCGTCCATGATAAAGACCCGGCTCCAGACGATGAACCCCGGACGCGATATGCCCCTCAGGGTTCCGCCCCCGAGTCTGAAATACATGGCCGGCTGACGGAGACTGCTGGCACCGCGATAGCCGTCAATGAAATGTGCCGCCGGCGCCGCTCCTGAAATCAGAAACACCCAGACAAACTCATTCTCTCCTCTGACAGGGTAGTTCTCACCCCAGCGCAGGTCATGAAGTGTGGTTTCAGGCGGCTGCCCGAGTTTTTTCCAAAGCCGGTAGGTGATCAGCGCATCAAGCCCGGCGCATTCATCGACTTCATTGAAGTGCGGCAGCGCTTCCCCTTCGTAGAGGAGCTTTCCGTTTGCGGCGGCGGCAACGGGAGGACGCTCACGGTTATTGAGAAGTCCTTCAACCAGATCGCTGGCCGGCAGCAGATCCTTCAGTCCCTGCTGATACTGGATGCCAATCGTATCACAACCGAATTCATCCGCGATTCGCAGGGCCGCTATATACATTTTGCACTGTGTAAGCACCTGCGCTTCTGTCAGGTCCGACTCCTCCTCCGGACCAAAGTCAAAACTGATACCGGCATCGACAAGCCACTGGTAGACACCGCGCGCCTCTTCGTCGCTGATATCGCGCGTGGCGGCGTAGAGTGCCGACTGACTCAGTCTCTCCTTGAATACTCCGGTTGGATTGAGCAGCTCATCAGGAATAATCGCGTTGTGCATTCCCATGCATCCCTCGTCAAATACACCCATGATTGCCTTCTGCCTCCGGAAGCCTCTTGCAAACTCCCGGCCGATTCCGTCCTCCTCCGGATCAATCCGAAGATCACAGAAATGCCTCACATGGCCTTGATCATGGCGGATAAAGCCGGTCTCCAGCCATTGCTTCAATCCATCCATGAAGAATGCGTCTGAAAAATCCACACTCCACAAGGTGCTGTATCGAACACCCATTTTGGTCAGGGACCCATTGAGGTTGAGCATGCCGACCAGCCCGGGCCATGTGCCGCTCCAGTTCGCCACTGTCAGGATCGGCCCCTCATGTGTCATTAGTCCCCCAAGGATATGCTGAGAATACTGCCACACACTTTCTGCCACAATTATGGGCAGTTTCGGGTCAATCTGGCGAAAAACATTCAGTCCGGCCTTTTGAGAATCGATAAATCCATGCGAAACACCCGGCTGGTAATCATGAGCCCTTTTCACTTCGTATCCGCAGGACTGGATGCATCGGGTGAGAGCCGCCTCCATCCGTTCCTGTTCCGGCCAGCACTTCTGGTTGGCGGAAAGCCTGAGATCGCCATTGGCCATCAGGTACACGGTTCGCGCCAGTGGCGCCGGGGTTTCATTCAAGCTCATGCTGGAAATTATGTTTTTTGGACAGTTGGAGACAAGCTCCAAGTCTGGATCGATTGAAGCCGCAGCGCTTGGCATCTAAAGCAGCTTCGGATAAACCCGATTCATTATCCATGA
>JAUIAG010000068.1 GCA_030425355.1 Verrucomicrobiia bacterium | reverse complement strand
CTGCCGCAACAGAAGACGGTATTCGGCCCGTGAGGTGAACATCCGGTATGGCTCCCGTGTGCCTTTGGTGACGAGGTCGTCAATCAGGACACCAATGTAAGCCTGGTCACGACCAAGAATTATTGGAGTTCTGCCCTGGACTTTCCTGGCAGCATTTATCCCGGCCATAAGTCCCTGGGCCGCAGCCTCCTCATAACCTGATGTGCCGTTGATCTGCCCGGCGAGAAAAAGTCCCTCACAGGTTTTGGTCTCAAGACTGGGTTGGAGCTGAGTGGGATGGGCAAAGTCGTACTCAACCGCATAGGCGGGTCTGAGTATTTCTGCGGATTCGCAGCCCGCTATGGTGCGGATCATCCTGATCTGAACTTCAAATGGCAGACTGGTCGAGAAGCCATTGATGTAAAACTCATCTGTATTGATGCCTTCCGGCTCCAGAAAGATCTGATGGCGGGGCTTGTCAGCAAAACGCACCACCTTATCCTCAATGGAGGGACAGTATCTCGGCCCGACGCCTTCAATGATGCCGGAATACATCGGTGAAAGGTGCAGGTTTTCCCGGATAATGGACGCCGTCTCCTCGGAGGTGTAAGTGATATAGCAATCCATCTGGCCGCCGATCCTGTCGAGAATCGACGCCGGCGGATAGGGGCCTGTTGTGTTTCTGATCTCTCCGGGATTCACTCCCGAATGTTCCACGTGGAACAAATCGTCCTTCCAATACGAAAACCAGGGGACGGGTTCATCCCCGGGCTGCGCCTCGGTTTTAGTGAGATCCAGGGACTTTTTCAACAGACGGGGCGGGGTCCCGGTTTTGAGTCTGCCCAGCTGAAGGCCGGCGTCCATGAGACTCTGTGAAAGCGAATTGGCAGCCGACTCACCCGCCCGGCCGCCTTTCTGTTTTGTCAGTCCGGTATGCATCAGACCCTTCAGGAAGGTGCCGGTGGTGACAATGACCGCGTTGGACAGGAATCGGACTCCAAGGGAAATATCGACTCCGCATACGGCGTTGTTTTCGAGCACCAGTTGATGAGCGTGCCCCTGGCGGATTTCCAGATTGGGCTCCCTTTCACAGATCCACTTCATACGGAACTGGTAGGCCTTTTTATCGCATTGAGCACGTGGTGCCCAGACGGATGGACCTTTTGCTGTGTTCAGCATGCGAAACTGGATCCCTGTCATGTCGGTGGTCCTGCCCATCTCACCTCCGAGGGCATCGATCTCCCTTGCCAGATGCCCTTTTGCCAGGCCGCCAATGGCCGGATTGCAGGACATCTGTCCGATCGTGTCGCAATTGGTGGTCAGCATGAGTGTCTGGCACCCCATCCGGGCTGCGGCAAGCGCTGCTTCGATACCGGCATGGCCGGCCCCAAGGACAATCACATCGTATCTTTTCGGAAAAACAAACATGGTATTCTACGGACCGGTTTTTTAGAGTCTTTGGTGATTATCCGGGCTTCAGGACGCCCTGAAAACGGATTTCTCATGATTTTCGGCAGCCGAAGACTGTCTCGGCAGGAGTTCTTCCGGGAGTGGCGATGAAACCGCAGCGATTCATGGAAAGATGTCTTGCGGCACGGAATACTGTTTCCGGATCATCCTGAGCTCCAATGCCTTCCGCAATTTGTTCCACATGGAACATTTGGTCCGGACGTTCCCGGAGCCAGCCCTCCACTTTCAGCATCGTTTCAATGACCTTGCCCGCGGCCTTCTTTCCAGCTTCAACTCCGGGCTGATGGTAAGCGTTGATATTGACGAGTGTGGCATAAAAGCCGACGGCTCTTTCATAGAGCGCTATGAGACTTCCGAGCGAATACGGAGTCACTTCGGGGATGGTGAGAGTGAGTGAACTCCGGTTCTTTTCACTGAGAGCGCTCCTTGTTCCCTGGAGAAACCCGCTGAGGTAATCACCGGTTCTCACTCCGGGTTCCACTTCAATACCATCCTTGTCCTGTCCGCGGAGAACCTCGATGAAGGTCACGAAAAAGTTATGAACTCCGTCTCTGAGCTGCTGAACATAAGCATGCTGATCGGTTGATCCCTTGTTTCCATAGACAGTGATGCCCTGGTGAACCTGTTTGCCGCTGAGATCGAGTTCTTTGCCCAGTGATTCCATCACGAGCTGCTGAAGATATTTTGAGAACAGCTCGAGTCGATCCTTGTAGGGGAGGATGACCATGGCTTTTTCTCCTTTGCCATTTGTGGCGAAGTACCATGCAGTGGCAAGCTGGGCAGCAGGGTTGGCGGCCCAGTCGGGATCCCTGGTCAGTTGATCTGTTTCTGCTGCACCCCGGAGAAACTCGCGGATGTTGAATCCCTGCAATGCAGCAGGGAGGAGGCCCACGGCCGACATGACACTGGTTCTTCCGCCAACCCAATCCCACATCGGGAAGGTATCAATCCACGAGTTTTCTTTGGCAAATTGATAGAGTTGTGAGCCATCGCTGGTGACCGCCACGGCATGGTGAGAGAACTTCAGCCCTGCCTCATTCCATGCATTCTCCGCTTCAAGCATTCCATTCCGCGTTTCTTTGGTTCCACCGCTTTTCGAAATGACCACTGCCAAAGTGCGGCCGAGGTTGCCACGGCCAATGGCATCCAGTGTCAACTGCATGCCATCAGGATCGGTATTGTCAAAATACCAGGTTTTCAATCCCTTCTGACCCGGCCTGCTCAGCGCCCTTTCCACGAGCTGTGGCCCCAGAGCTGAGCCGCCTATGCCGATCAGGAGCAGGTTTTCAAACGCGCCGGCAGAACCAACTCTGTCTCCGTTGAGGATTGCTTCGGCAAAGGATTCAATACTGGAGAGCGTGCTCTCAATGCTTTTCCTGACAGCCGGGTCAGGAGCCAGATTTGCAGCTCTCAGCCAGTAGTGACCGACCATGCGATTCTCGTCGGGGTTGGCGATGGATCCTCTTTCGAGAGCCTGCATATCGCTCGAGGCTTTTTTCCACCGGGGCATGAATTCCTCAAGCCTCTGGCTGTTCAGGTTCATGTGGCTCAGGTCAACGGCGAGATCTATCTCCGGATAGTATCGATAAGAGTTATTAAATTCAGTCCAACTGGGTTTCATGGATTCAGAGAGTTTTTGATTGTGGTTGAATTAGACTTAAAGCTGTGTGAAGAGTAAGGCCTGTTGCCGACCGGCTTTCCGTCCGGGAGGCCTCCCATGGGCCTTTTAAATGTCCGGGAGATCTACTGCCTGCCTGGAACCTGATCATGACGGGTGCGGGCATCTATTTACAGTAACCTTGCATCAGAGTCATGCTGCAGGTGATGAGCACCCCTGTTCAAGGGGCATTGAGGCTCGGTTATGCTGGTGCGGGCCTTTCATCAACTGGCACCTCTGCATTCTATGGCGTGACCGGAAAGTCAACAACTGATTTGTCATGAATGCCACGAATTCTTCATCGACATGAATCAATCAACCACGAAAAACACAGTCCTTTGCTTCGGGGAAGTTCTCTGGGACTGCCTTCCACGAGGACTCTTTATGGGAGGAGCTCCGATCAATGTGGCCTATCATGTGCAGCAATTTCAGGACTTTTCGGGATTTCCCGTCACGGCTGTCGGGGGTGATTTTCTGGGAAGAGAAATACTGCGACGCCTGAAATTTCTCGGACTCGAAACGGCAGGAATTCATGTGGATTCACAGAGGCCAACCGGTGCAGTCATTGTTGAGCTGAGTCAACAGGGAAACGCGTCCTACCAGTTTCTTGAGAACTCGGCATGGGACAATATCGAAGTGACCCCTGACAACCTTCCCGCTCCGGAATCTGTTGCAGCGATAGTATACGGAACCCTGGCATTCAGGGAGGAAAGAAATCGCGGTCATTTCGACAGGCTGATCAAAAGGTATCCGGATTCGATAAAAGTTCTGGATGTGAATTTCCGGCCACCCTACGACGACCTGCACCGAACCAGGGATCTCGCACAACACGCCGGCCTGATTAAACTCAATCATGACGAGCTGGCAAGACTCACTGAAAGTACGGAGAGCAACAGTGACATGCAGCAGCAGGCAAGGAAGCTGAGCGCTGAATACGGCGGGAAAAGTATATGTGTGACCGCCGGTTCCAGCGGTGCCGGATTTCTGGATGCCGGTCGGGACGAGTGGCATCTGGAGCAGGGCAGGGAGGTTCAAGTCGTTGATACGGTGGGAGCCGGGGACAGTTTTCTCGCAGCCTTTCTGGTAAACCGGTTAAAAGGAAATGGGGCATCCGAGGCTCTGAGGATGGCCTGCCGGCTGGGAGAATATGTCGCTGGCTGCGATGGTGCCACACCGGAACATCCGGACAAACTGGATTAAAGATGCTGTTCAATGCAGGGGGAGGGAGCATCTGCCTGCCCGTCCCGGGGCAGTTACTTAATACTTTAAGGTATTCAAATCCCTTCAGGATGTTTACTGGACATCCGCTCCCGTGAGATTTTCCACTCATGATTTCCCCGTCGGGGGGTACGAACAGCATTTACGAATATTTTCGTATCACTGTGCCCGGCCCAATGATTCTGTGTTTGTGTCCTGTTCCGGAACAGAAGTGTACCATGTTTCGGATAAGCAGAAATATTGCTCAAGAAGCGGATTTTGGGGCCGCAAAAGAAAGTGCGTCCACGGATGGTCGCATAGAGCAGAAAGTTCTGTTCGAAGGTTTGGGTTATACCTGATGGATCAAAATGGCCCGGGGCAAGGATGCCCGAATACCCAAAACTGCTCCGCAAGGAGCTGACTCAAAGGAAGGAGTCTGAACATGTCAATCGTAGTAAACACCAATACTTCGGCACTTACCGGTGCACGTCTTCTCAACGAATCACAGTCAATGCTTTCAAAGTCCCTGGAGCGTCTTTCTTCAGGGTCACGTCTTACCCGTCCTGAGGACGATGCGGCGGGAGCGGCCGTTTCATTGCGTTTTGATGCGCAGTTGAACCGTGTAGCAGCAGCCCGTCACAACGTAGGGAACTTCATTTCCTATTCTCAAACCCAGGATGGATTTCTGAAGAAGACGGCATCTGCGCTGGACCGTATGTCCGAGCTTTCTGTTCTGGCACAGGATGAAACCAAAACCGATTCGGACCGTGGGCTGTATCAGAAGGAATTTGAAACACTTGGCAGCTATATTACCGACCTTGCAAGTAAGGATTTCAATGGAGTCAGTCTCTTTGACGGCACAACCCGCGAGGTGACGACAGACAGTGAGGAAGGCAAATTTGGTGCCACCGGCGTCAACCTCGGCACGGCCGCCTACACAGGTGCAACTGGTGCCAACATTTCTACAACAACCGGTGCCGCAAGTGCTTTGGATGCAGTCAAGGGAGCCATCAACCAGCTCGCATCCGATCGGGCGACTGTGGGCGCGAATATAGCCCGATTGACCAGTCACGACGGCCAGCTGGCCATTCTGAATGACAACCTGTCCGCTGCCAACAGCCGTATCAAGGATGTGGATGTTGCGGATGAGAGTGCGAAGTTTGCCAAATACAATATTCTCGTTCAGGCGGGAACGGCGATGTTGGCACAGGCGAACGCCCAGCCGCAGGCAGCGCTCCGACTGATAGGATAATTTTCCTCTTAACCGGGTATCGGACCCGGTCGGATCCGGGATGAGTCATAATGATTCTCCCGGATCTTCGGCCACCCGAAGACTTCAGAAATTAAAGATCACAATCATCCCCTGAGTCAGGGCTGACAGAGTGGTTGGAATACTGGAGTCATCATCATGGTCGGATCTTCTTTTCGCCGAATCAACTGATTTCACATTTTGCCGGAGTGGTCGATGACCCTGCTCCGGCCGGGCCTGAAGAACACTTCATAACCTCTGCAGAAAGCAGCAGATAGTGAAGCCCAACGTTCAACACTGTCTTTCCCGTGCACCGACGATTTACATATTCTTCCAGATCAGAGGTCGCTGAAATTGAGAGGGACAGGAACAAGGCTCAGTGAAGACCCGGGAGTTGGCTCTCGTTGTGATAGTGATTCGGATTTTGGCGGTTGATCCCGTCAAAGGTGTGCCGGTGGCAGATTAACACCGGGGTGGAGGAGGAAACCACCTGGAAGCCTCCCGCGGCACGGATGCCGTGAATTGTATGTGTGTAAAAACCGCCCGGGTCTTCGGGCATACATGGAAGGAAAAAAATGGTCATCAATACTAATACATCTGCTCTGAGCAGTGCGCGTCTGCTGAGCGAATCAAGCTCGCAGCTGTCAAAATCACTGGCAAGGTTGTCTTCGGGATCAAGGCTTATTTCCCCGGATGCTGATGCCGCCGGAACGGCTGTTTCGTTCAGGTTCGATGCACAGATAAACCGGATCGCTGCTGCGAATAACAATATCAGTAATGCAACAGCGTTCAGCCAGACCCAGGACGGGTTTCTGCAGAATGTCGCCAGAACCCTTGACCGCATGAGTGAGCTTACAGTGCTCGCGCAGGACGCAACCAAATCCGACTCGGACAGACAACTGTACCAGAAAGAGTTCTCAACACTGGGTTCGTATATAACAGATATTGCGACCAAGGACTTCAATGGCGTCAGCCTGTTTTCTGGTAACAGTCTCAACGTGACCACTGACAGTGAAGGAAACACATTCACTGCAACCGGTGTAGACCTGTCGGCCTCACAGTACACCACTGCAGTGAACTCAAACATCAACACGACAACTGCTGCTTCCACCGCTCTGACCAATGTCAAGTCAGCCATTACTCAGCTGGCCACGGACAGGGCAACTATCGGAGCAAATATGGCGAGTCTGTCGCACAGAGGTTCTCAGCTCAGTGTGTTGAAGGACAACCTGACTGCGGCAAACAGCCGAATCAAGGACGTCGATGTTGCGGAAGAAAGCACTAACTTCGCTCGATTGAACATACTGGTTCAGGCAGGAACGGCGATGCTGGCGCAGGCCAATGCCTCATCGCAGACCGCTCTAAGACTGATATCATAGATTTCGAGTGAGTAGTTTTGCGGTAAAACACAACAACCGGGACCTCGGTCCCGGTTGTTTATTTTTGCCTGTCCATCAGAGCGGGTGAAAATGAACCAGGTCCTTGTCACGCGTTCCGCAATTCATCACCTCAAGGCTTCTAGTCCTGCATTTGTCGGTATGTGACTATTTGTGGATCCTGCGAGTTCTCATCTTTTCCAAAATTCCGGCCGAGGAAAAATTTTCTGTAGCCAAACTGAATTATGTAGTTTCTCTCCTGCGGAATGGGGGCTGCTGCGTCCGTATCGGCTGACTCGGCGACTTTCATCCTGTCCACTTTAAGGTATCTGAAAGGACCGGCATCAAGAACTCTGGCCCGACCGGCAACATAAAGATATGTTTCCCCCGAGTCAGGATCTTTCATCCAGAACTGCATTTTGTTCTGGCCCTTGAATTCCACGAGATATTCCACACTGTTGCCCTCAATTTTTGATGTGGCTTTCCAGCGGCCGATGAGCGTTGAAAAATCCTGAGCGGCAGCGACACAGGAGAGGAGGCTGTAGATGCCTGCGGCTGCCACACACGACCAAAGCCGGTTGTATTTCAATCTGTTGGTTATATTCATGCTAATTGAGTTGTTCACCGTGGTTCTGATGGGTTTTTATGTGATTCGAGGTGAATACAGCCATCCTATCCATGGCAGTTTCCAGTTGTTTCATTCCAGTGGCGAAGCAGCAGCGGACAAAGCCCTGGCCGGATGGACCAAAGGCAGTTCCGGGAACACACGCGACATCATGCTGCTTCAACAGCTCTACCGCGAACGATGAAGAGTCCAGACCAGTCCTGCGGATGGAAGGAAATGCATAGAACGACCCGCGGGGCATGTGGCAGTCAAGTCCCATGCCATTAAATGATTTCACAACGAAATTGCGGCGAAGAGCGTACTCATCGCGCATTTTTTCCACTGAAGAGAAGCCATTTCTCAATGCCTCGACGGCGGCTTCCTGAGAGGTGATTCCAGCACACAGCATCGAGTACTGGTGAATCTTCATCATGGCCTCAATCAATGGTGCGGGCCCGCAGGCATAGCCGATACGGAAGCCGGTCATGGCAAAGGCCTTGGAAAATCCATGCAGAAAAAGGGTGCGATCCCTCATTCCGGGCAGCGACGCGATACTGCAGTGGCTGCCCTCGTAGGTGAGTTCAGAGTAGATCTCATCGGTGATGACAAGGAGATCATTGTCGATGGCCAGTTGGGCGATATGGAGCAGAGATTCACGGTCCATGGTCCCGCCCGTCGGGTTGGTCGGGAAATTGAGAATGAGTGCCTTGGTTTTCGGGGTTATGGCGGCCTCTATGGAACCGGATCGCAGCGAGAAATTCTCATCGGCAGAGCACGAGACGGCGACCGGAACGCCGTGAGCCATGACAATTCCTGGAGAGTAACTCACGTAGCAGGGTTCATGATAGATGACCTCCTCGCCGGGATTCAGAATGGCTCTCATTGCAAGATCGAGGGCCTCGCTGACCCCGACCGTCACCAGGATTTCTCCATCCGGCCGGTAGCTTATCGAAAAATGATCTTCGACATAGCGGGAAATCTCCCGCCGCAAAGCCGGTGTTCCGAGATTGGAAGTGTAGCTGGTGCGGCCTTTCTCCAGCGAATAAATGGCTGCTTCGCGGATATGCCACGGTGTGGCGAAGTCAGGTTCCCCAACTCCCAGAGAAATGACATCCGCTCGCCCCTGCACCAGTTCAAAAAAATCCCTGATTCCGGAGCGTGGAATCTTCCGTAACTGGTCCGAGACCCACCGCGAGGGGTCTGCCTGTCGCGAATTCGAATGCATGGACCACCGAAAATACCAGACCCCTAATCCATTTAAAATCATTTCTCCATCGCTCCATGCTTCAATTATCCCGGCCCTGTCTGCTGTCAGCCGTACCTGGTACCACAGCCGCTCGATGGGTATACGGATGGTACCTGGTACCGCTGGAGCATCGAGCCAATCGGCGGTACCTGGTACCGCTGAGAAGGGAAGGGAAGGGGGACAAAAAAACCCCGAAGACTGCTTCGGGGGGATATTCAGACAAATTTAGCGGAAAGGGCGGTGGACAGAGCACTGCCGGGTCATGCCGCTTCGGCACGCTTGAACTGTTTTATGGGCTTTGTCTCTCCCCGGACGACTTCGCTGGTTATCTGGATGGAGGCGAGGTTGTCATCGCCCGGCACTTCATACATGACATCCAGCATAAGTTTTTCCAGCATGCCGCGCAGAGCCCGCGCCCCGGTCTGTTTGAGGACAGCCTGGCGTGCGAGTTCATGGAGTGCTCCGGTGGTGAATTCCAGCTGAACATTCTCCATCTGCAGCAGTTTAGTAAATTGCTTTATTAAACTGTTTTTCGTGCTGGTCATGACTTCGACGAGTTCCTCCTCGTTGAGTTCGTGGAGCACCGTCGACATGGGCAGACGGCCGATGAATTCGGGGATGAAGCCGTAGGTGTGAAGGTCCTCGGGTTCCAGGTGGGCGAGCATTTCACGATCGGTCATATTGCCGACATTGATCTGATTGCCCCGTTTGGTGGAAAAACCGACGACACTGTGACCCAGTCTTCTGCGGATTATTTTCTCTATGCCGACGAAAGCGCCGCCGACGATGAAGAGGACATTGCTGGTGTCGACACGGATGTATTCCTGCTGGGGGTGTTTGCGGCCTCCCTGTGGGGGGACATTGCAGACCGTGCCCTCGAGAATTTTCAGGAGAGCCTGCTGGACGCCTTCTCCTGACACATCTCTGGTGATGGAAACATTTTCCGTTTTTCTGGCGATCTTATCGATTTCATCGATGTAGATGATTCCCATTTCCGCCTTTTTGACGTCGTAGTCGGCATTCTGGAGCAGCCGCAGGACAATGTTTTCAACATCTTCGCCGACGTAACCAGCCTCTGTGAGAGTTGTGGCGTCTGCTATGGCAAAGGGAACGTCAAGGATACGTGCCAGAGTCCGGGCGAGCAGGGTTTTTCCCGATCCGGTGGGACCTACCAGCAGGATATTGGTTTTTTCCAGCTCAATATCCTCCTCGCTGTTGTCCGGTCTGAGTTCAGGATCCGCTTCAGACTCATTCTGCAGCCGCTGGTTCCTGTCATTGATACGTTTGTAGTGGTTGTAAACCGCCACCGAAAGGACCCTTTTGGCGTTATCCTGCCCGATGGTGTATTCGTCCAGCGATTGTTTGATTTCGGACGGCTTGGGGAGCTGAACCTTGACAGCTTTCTTTTGGGTTTCAGTGCTGAGTTCCTTGTCGAGGACGCTTTTGCAGACGAGCACACAATTATCACAGATGTAAACGCCGGGACCGGCGATCATCTTCCTCACTTCGGAGTGTGATTTTCCGCAGAAACTGCAGAGGGTCAGGTTATTTGGTCTGGCCATTGTTTTGCCTTGATTCGACGCCAATCGGAAAATTCCGGGCGTTTTCTATTGGTTTTTTACCAGAAATGCTGTGATCACGAATCACAGCAGGCTCTGATCAAGCCTTTTTATCGTCCTGAGGGAGAGTATGAGCCTCGGTGCGGAATTCCACAACCTGATCGACGAGGCCATAGTCTTTGGCCATCTGGGCGGTCATGAAATTGTCGCGGTCGCAGTCTTTTTCGACCTTGTCAACTGGCTGCCCAGTGTGACCTGAAATGATGTTGTTGAGCCGGGTTTTCAGTTCCAGCATGTGTTTGACGCGGATTTCCACATCGCTGGCCTGTCCCTGAGCGCCACCCAGAACCTGATGGATCATGATGTTGGAGTTTGGGAGGGAAAAGCGCTTTCCCTTGGCCCCACCGCACAGGAGAACTGCTCCCATGGAGGCTGCCTGTCCGATGCAGTAAGTGTTCACGTCGCAGGAAATATACTGCATGGTGTCATAAATCGCGAGACCGGCGGTGACGCTTCCCCCCGGACTGTTGATGTAAAGATGGATATCTTTCTTGGGGTCCTTGCTCTGGAGGAAGAGAAGCTGAGCGACGACGAGATTGGCAATCGTGTCATTAACCTCGGTACCGAGGAAGACGATTCGATCTTCGAGAAGTCGCGAGTAAATATCCTGGGCGCGCTCTCCGCGTCCAGTCTGCTCAACCACCATGGGAACCAACACATTCTGCATAATATTCTGAGTAAATTCGATTAAAATCAGGCCAATCTAACGGTGTGCCAGAGAGGCGTCAAGAACCGGGCTTGCGGCAGCGCATGCGACTGCCGAGTCCGCTCCAGTAGGTTAGTTATCGGTCAGCTCAGGAAATTATCAACGGAACCCGGCATAAAATTATTCACAAGCGCTTCGTGGTGAATAGCTGCCACAGCCCAAATCCTCAGCTGCAATCCGGATGCATCACGGATATAATTTGCCCCGCAATGATTACCCACAGTGTCTTCTTCAACCTTCAACATGCTCCCGGCAGCGCGGAGGAACAGGATTTTTTCGCTAAAAGCCTCAGAATTCTGACTCCCATACCTGGAGTTCTGGACTTCACCGTCCTCCGGCAAACCAGTCCCAAGGCACCCTGGCAGTTTGGATTTTCCATGAAATTCACGAGTCAGAATGCCTATGACTCATACAACAATCATCCTGATCATCTCGACTATGTTAACTCGATATGGCTGAAGGAGGTTTCCAGCTTTCAGGAGATTGATCACATCATCCATCCTGAATACGGCACACAGGGTTCCTGACGACGATCGCCTGGCACGAAACCAAGAACAGGTGACCGGGCTTTTTCCCCATTCCCGATGGGGATTTCGGCGTATTTTGGTCGATCTGCCGTCTGCCATCCGGCACCTTGAGAACAAACAGCTCTTTGTTCTTCTCTGTTGCGCAGGCAATTCGCCTGTTCCCTGAACTCACCCGGTGCCTTAAGGCTGCGGTCCTGCCAGCTGACTCCGCCGTACCTGGCACCACGACTCGACTCCTCGCCGTACAACCCGCCGTACCTGGTACCACGACCACTCAGCTTTTCCCGCTCGCTGTGGTACCTGGTACCGCATCCTGCCCAGTGAGTGGTACCTGGTACCACGGTGGCGAAGGGGATCCTGTATCTGGATGCGGGAGGGCAAAATGAAAGGCCCGGAGAGGTCCGGGCCTTTTGCGGGGCTTAAGAACTGAACGCGCAGGCTTTCCGCCCTTATTTCTTTGTTTTGAGTGAGCTGAGGAATTCAATCAGGTCGCGGAGGTCCCTTTTTGAGAGGGCGAGATGCAGCATCGGCGGCATACCGGACGGGCCGGATTCCCGGGATTCGATATCGTCTTTAGGGATTTCGACAGGACCTTCGGCGGGTGTGTTGATGACAAGGAGGTCATCGGTTTCTTCCTTGAGTGTGCCTGCGAAGACCAGTCCGTCGATTGTTGTGACCATGACGGTCTCGTAGCCTTCGGCGATCTTTGCGTTGGGATCAGCTATCGATTCGAGCAATTCCATCCGGCTGTAGAGCGATCCGATGCCATCAAGCACAGGGCCGACTTCACCTCCGTCACCATTGGCCATGTGGCAGCGACGGCACTGAACGGCCTGGTTTTCGCGGAAAACAACCTCTCCTCGCGCGGCGTCTCCGCCCGCCAGGACGACATTGTGAGTTGAGCGCCAGTCCGATTTATTGCGGGTTCTGTCGTAGGCCTGATATGCTTCCTGGACCGACTGGAGGTCGGAGTTGGCGGCGGCTTCGAGGACATCAAGCTGCAGCTCCCCGGCAAGATCTCCGGATTGAAGCTTGTTGAGGGCTTCGGTGAGCAGGGCGGCGGCCTCGCTGGAGTTGACCGATGAGAGAGATTCGTATGCGGCCTGTTTTTCCCGGATCGTTCCCTGATTCAGCGTATCCCGGATCATGGAAATGGCCTGGACCGAGTTGATGGTGGGCTGGATGCGCAGAGCAGCCTGTTTGAGGTTTTCATCGGTGGCCTTGACTGCATAGCGCAGAGACTTGATCAACTCGTTTCCACCAAGCTGCTGCAGGGCTTCGAGGGCTGCGGCACGGGTGCGGCCATCAAGTCCGGAATTCTCAACAACCCGGGAAAGGCGGGTATCCAGAGAGCGGGCCTTCAACCGTCCGGCTGCACGCGCTGCAGCGGTGATCACTGCGTTATTGTTGATACCAAAGAGCTGGTCGGCGTTTTCCTCAAGAGCCCGGACTGCGGCATCGGCCGGGCGGGATTTGAGTTCGGATGGAGTGCCTGGCTGAGAATAGTCGAGGACTGGTCTGAAGATTCCGACGACTCTGTCTCTGCGGGCATTGCTGACTCCTTCGATGGTCCAGTCATGCAATGCGTCGAGGGCTTCCACCCTGAGGCTGGTCCGCACCCTGTCATTGGCGGCCAGTTCGGCAATTCTGTCTGCATTCTGCTGCCCTCCAAGCCGATAGGCGGCATTTATGGCACGGACCAGCACCGGTTCGACCTTGTTGCGGAAGGCGGAATCCGCCTGATTGCCGGAAGGTTTTTCAACGGGGGCCAGGGATGAGATTTCAGTCGCGCGATTCAGCAGAGCGGCCAGATCGGGAGTCGTTTCCTCAATGGGGACATCGTTGGCTGCCCTGGCTGCCTCTGCCAGGACGAGCGGGTCGAGATTGCGTTTGGTCAGGAATCCCTTCAGCTCAGGGGCCTCCTGTTTTCTGAGAGCCAGAACCCCTGCCATCTGGAGGGAAGTTGAAGCGCCTTCCTCGATATAGCGGGAGATGAGCTGTGGAGAGGCCGCTTTTGTCAATCCCATGACAGCTCCATGACGCAGCCAGGGGTCACTGTCCGAATTGCGGGTGATGATCTCGGCCAGCCCGACGACAGCCTCGGGGTTCCGAAGTTTTCCGATGGCAATCGCGGCGATGCTCTGGACTCTCGGGCTGGAGTCCATCAGCATGGATTCGAGCGTTTTGAATCCGACATGGTATCCGGCGTCCCCGATGATCCGTGCCAACTGAACACGCACCTCCGGATTATCGTCGTTTCTCAGCTGGAGGAAATCGGAGAGGATGTAGGGGGTCTTCCTGGCGAGCTGGCCAACAGCCCAGATGGCGTGCATCTGCGCATGCGCATTGGTGCTTTCGTAGGCCACTTTTCTGAGTTTTCTAAGCATTGGTAGGCCGCGATCCGCCAGTTCCCACTGAGCGCCGAGGCGGACCTTCATATTTCTGTGACCGAGCAGCTCGAGGAGTCTTTCCTCCTCCAGGTTGTCGAATCCGGCATTGAGTATGGCATGCGTTTCGGCGACGATTTCCTGCGCCAGTGCATCCTGATGAGCGAGGCGGTAGATACGGCCTTTGTTTGATTTTGGCCATCCCTGGTTCCAGTCGGTCCAGTAGAGGGCTCCGTCCGGGCCGAAATCGACGTCGGTTGGGAGGCAGTTCCAGACAATGCGGTCATAGACCGGTCGTCCATTCCCACCGGTTTCCTGAATGAGGCTGAATCCGGCGCCCTGTGGCTGGGTGCGGTAGGCGGTTATGCCACTGCGGCTGGTATCCCCGTTGAAATGGCAGAGGAGGAATGCACCATCGTATTCGGGTGGCAGGCCGGTGCCGTAATTATAAACCATGCCGGATGGGCCATTATCGATGTTGGCAACCGGCGGAAGGACGTAGGCGGCGCGGCCCTCGAAGTGCGGGCGCCAGAGCAATTCGGTATTCCATGGCCCGCCGTTGCCGAGCGGATTGTGCTGGTATCCGACACGCCATCCCGAATCACTGCCCTCCATTATGTAGACCAGTCTTTCGCGGTCTCCCTGGTCGGAATCGTTGTCGCCGGTGAACAGGTTCCCGAACTCGTCAAAGGCCAGCTCCTGTGGATTGCGGAGGCCGGTGGCGAAGAGTTCGAGACCGGAACCGTCGAGTTCGCAACGGAATACAGCGCCTTCATCGGGGACATCCAGGACTTTCCCTTCGCGTGTAACCACATGGGAGCCGCGATCGCCACAGCTGAAGTAGAGTCGCCCGTCGGGTCCGACGATGAGGCCGTGAAGGTCATGTCCGGTCAGGCTGAACCTGACACCGTATCCAGATGAAAGCTCCTCGCGGTATTCGGCATATCCATCATTGTCGGAGTCTTTGAGCAGCCAGAGGCTGGGTATGTTGGTAAAATACACCACCCCGTTGTGAGGCAGCACTCCGGAGGCGATGCCGTCGAGTATGGAATTGAACCCTTCGGCAAAGATATCCGACGAATCGGCAACACCATCGCCATCCTTGTCGATGATCCGCCGGACCACTTCGGTTTCAAGCGCCAGGTCATCCGCCTTGCCTCCCAGATATTTCCGGAGCATCGAGATCCTGTCATCGACCGTGCGGATGGCCAGATCATCCTCCAGCCATGCCATATAATTCCGGATATCCAGCACACTGGTGCGGTACCGGTAGGTCTCCGAGGTGTAGAAAACACCCTTGTTGTCGATGGCGAATGCCACTGCGTTCCCGAGCATCGGTTCCGAGGCGACAAGGCTGACATCGAATCCGGGTTCCACTTCAAACCGGCTGATGGCATTCAGTCCTTCATCCGACGGACCGAATGTCTCGGGCACCGGATTTCTTTCCACCTCTTCAAGTTCATTCGGGCTGATTTCCGCGCCAAAGGAGAGACTGGCACCCATCGCCAGCGCCATCAGCGCCACAGCTCCGCCATTTCTTAAAAATTTGTCCATAATTCTCGCTCTGTTCATATCGAATATCCTGCCTCAAATCAAACCTTCCCCGTTCTATGAATCCACATTTCCCTGCATGGCGGATCTGGAAACGGAAAACCAGTCAGCGGGCCATGCTTTCCACTCGGGGCTTTTCATCGCCGCGGGTCTTGGGAATAATTGCGCCCATGAGTTCGACAAAAATGGGGATGGGAAATCGACGTGATTTCATCCGGAAGAGTGCTGTGGGGGCTGCGGGCCTTTTTGGTCTGGGGCTGAGCGGGACACTTGATGCCGTGCCTCCGATCACCCGCTCCGGATCACCCAGGCTGATGATCAGTCTGGCTGCCTATTCTCTCCGGGACCAGTTCGCCGGCCATGGCCCCGGGCCTGCGATTAACATGACACGGTTCATCCAATACTGCGCGCAACTCGGGATCCCCGGTGCCGAGCTGACCAGCTACTATTTTACCGACACCCGCAGGGAGGCATTCCTGGAGGTGAGAAGACAGGCCTTCCTGCACGGCGTCAGCATCTCCGGCACGGCCGTTGGCAATTCATTCACCGAGGAAGCAGGTGAGAAAAGAGACCGCGAAATCGCATCCGTAAAGCAGTGGATTGACCGGGCCTCGTGGATGGGCGCGCCTCACATCCGGGTTTTTGCCGGAAACCGGGGCAGTCTGACAGAAGAACAGGCACGGACAAATTGTATCCAAGCCCTCGAGGAGTGCGCCGATTACGCCGGAAAACATGGCATTTTTCTGGGTATCGAAAATCACGGAGGCATTGTTTCGAAACCTGAGCAGCTGATCAGCATCATCCGGGATGTCCAGAGTCCATGGGTCGGGATCAACCTCGATACGGGAAACTTCCACACTGAGGATCCTTACCGGGCTGTGGCGATGTGTGCACCATGGGCTGTCAATGTCCAACTCAAGGTGGAAGTCAGACCTTCCGGAAAACCTGTCGAAAAGACCGACATGAGTCGGATCGTGAAGATCCTCCGGGATGTGAATTACCAGGGGTGGGTTGTTCTTGAGCATGAGAAAGCTGAGAACCCATGGGAGACGATACCCGGTTACCTTGAACACCTCTCTGACGTCATCAACCATCTCGGCTGATCAAAAACACCTATGAAAAAAATGCTTTCGGCCGGGAAAAACCCTCATTTTCGTCTCGTGCGTTTCGGGTGCGGGCGGCTTCAGCGGTACCTGGTACCGCTGATTTTGGTTGCCGTTTCGGTCACGTCGGTGTTCGGGCAGTTTGATCCGGGGAAACTTGCGCAGATTGATGCCGCCATTGAGAAGGCGATAGCCGGGGGGAAGACACCCGGCGGTGTACTCTGGCTGGAATCCCGGGGACAGGTTTACAGCAAGGCGTTTGGTCATCGATCGGTGGATCCGGAGGAGCTCCCGGCAAGGCTGGATACTATCTACGACGCGGCTTCCATCACCAAGGTTGCGGCGACCGCTCCCGCCATCATGAAGCTGGTGGAGCAGGGGAAAGTCATCATTGATGCGCCGGTCTCCGAATATCTGCCGGAGTTCTCCGCAGTTGCCGGGGATGCCATCACAGTGCGGCACCTCATGACTCATACATCCGGACTGAGTCCCGGGCTGAGCCTCCGCGATCCATGGAGTGGAATCGATGCCGCCTACGAGCTGGCATGCAGCCAGAAGCTCAGGGCCCAGCCCGGAGAGCGCTTCATCTACAGTGACATCAACTACATTCTCCTCGGAATTCTGGTCCAGAAAGTCTCGGGACTCCCGCTGGAGGAATTCTGCAGGGTTTATTTTTACGCCCCATTGGGGATGTCGGATACCGGCTACAATCCTCCGCGGCCAAAGCTGGAACGGATTGCTCCGACCCAGCGTCTGTCTGACGGGATGCTTCACGGAGTTGTGCATGATCCGACAGCCCGGCGGATGGGTGGAGTTGCCGGTCATGCCGGGCTGTTCTTCACGGCATCCGACCTGGCCCGGTATGCCCGCATGATCCTTGGATTCGGCAGCCTGGATGGAACGCGCGTTCTTCAGGCATCAACCGTCAGGCAGATGGTGCGTGTGCATTCTCCCGGCCGGCTTGATAGTTACAGAGCCCTTGGCTGGGATGTCGATACGGGCTACACCAGACTTCGGGGCAAACAGTTTTCCATTGGCGGGGTTGGGCATACCGGCTTCACCGGTCCCAGTCTCTGGATTGATTTTGAGACCGGCTCGATCGCCATTTTTCTCTGCAACAGGGTTCATCCTGACGGGAAAGGAAACGTTCTGGATCTGCGGGAAGAGATCGGCACGCTTTTCGCTGAATCGCTGCCACTCTCTGCTCTGCCGGGCCCTCCCTCATGGCCCGGCAAGGTCATGACCGGAATTGACGTTCTGGTCGATGAGAGTTTCGCCCCCATCGAGGGTCTCCGCATCGGGCTCATCACCAACCACACCGGCCACGATCGGAACCGTGAGTCGACCATTGAACTGCTCCGCCGCAGTGAGGAGGTCGAACTCAAAGCCCTTTTCAGTCCGGAACATGGAATCGCCGGGACCTATGACGCCAAAGTGGAGGATTCCACCGACGAAACGACCAGCCTGCCGGTCTTCAGCCTCTATGGAGAAACCCGCAAGCCTCTTCCCGAACAATTGGAGGGGCTGGATGCCCTCGTTTTCGATATCCAGGACATTGGCTGCCGCTTTTACACCTACATTTCGACGATGGGCCTGGCCATGCAGGCCGCCGCTGAAAACAACCTGAAATTTGTGGTCCTCGATCGCCCGAATCCCATCAATGGAGTCAATATGGACGGGCCGATTCTCCAGGGTGAAACAGACTTTGTCGGTTTTCATACCATCCCGATCCGCCATGGCATGACGGTCGGAGAACTTGCCGGAATGTTCCGGTCCGAAATGGAGGGGCTGTCCGAACTGGATCTCCATGTTGTCACCTGCCGCGGCTGGACCCGTGACATGTTCTGGAGCGATACCGGGCTCCCATGGACCAACCCTTCGCCGAACATGCGTTCCTCCAATCAGGCACTCCTCTATCCCGGGGTCGGAGTCATTGAAGTGGCCTCCATCTCAGTGGGCCGCGGTACGGATACCCCTTTTGAGATCGTGGGCGCTCCATACATCAACGACGTCGAGCTGGCCCGGGAGATCAACCGCCTGGAAATCCGCGGAATATCTGCCGAACCCATAACCTTCACCCCGGAATCGTCGAAGTTCGCCAATCAGCAGTGCTTCGGTGTCCGCTTCACCATCACCGATCGAAAAAATCCGGAGGTGCTCAAGCTCGGTGTGGCTCTGGCCTCCATTCTTCACCGCCTGCATCCGTCGGACTTCGGACTCGAAAAGGTCAACCGGCTTCTCAAGTCGGAAGATCTGATATCCATGATTCGCAAAGGGCATTCGATAGAAACTCTCGCCGGGTCATGGGAGGAGCCACTGATGAACTTTGCCGGGAGACGGGCTGCATTTCTTCTTTATTGATTTACTGAAGCTGTGCCGGACATGACCGGGTCATCGACTTCCGCCAACCTGGCAAAGGTCCGACCAAAGACCGAGCCCTCTCATAAGGCTGCCCTGACTACATCCATTTTTTCCACCGGAACAGAAGCACCTGCGCCCCCACGATAAATGCCATCAGAAGTGACAGGGATATGAAAGCGGAGGGATTATCCTGGCCGGGAATTCCGCTGATATTCATGCCGAGCATCCCGGTTACGAAGGTGAGTGGAAGAAAGATAACGGTCATCAGCGAAATGATATACATCCGCTTGTTGAGTTGCTCGGAGAGCTGCCCGAGAAACTGTTCCTGAGTGATTGTGGCTCTTTCACTGGCGGCATCAAGGTCCTCGATGATGAGGGTGAGCTGGTCACTGATTTCACGAACCCGGAGCTGGTTGGCGGAGTCAATCAGGGAAAACCTCTCACTCTGAAGCCGGACGAGGGCTTCACGCTGGGGAGCCAGAAAGCGCCGCAGGCCGATGATGTGTCGCCGCAGGTTCGAGAGCTGCAGCTTGAATCTGTCATCGTAGGTGGAGACAACCTGCTCCTCGAGATTATAGATTTGTTCCTCGAGGATTTCGGTGGTTTCCCGCATCCCGTAAATCTGCCACTCCATCAGGTGGAGAAGAAAATCAACCGATGTGGTTGGTCCTGTCCTGGATTCAAACGACTGGACAAGCTCGCGAGTCGCCAGCATGTCGCGCTTCCTTGTGCTGATGATTCGGTCCTTCTGGATCCACATCCGGATTGAGACCAGCTCGTCCGGGCGCCCCTCCGCAAGGAGGTTGACTCCGCGGAGGTTGATCACGATGGCGTCATTTGTCTGAAATGCCCTCGGGCGGGTATCCTCTGCCAGCATGGCATCCGCGGTTACCGCATCAATCGGGTGATACTGACGCAGCCATTTCTGGTGAGCCGGATGAGTGTAATCGAGGTGAATCCACAGACATCCCATCGAAGGATCCCAGCCGGCAACTTCCCCGTCGGAGAGTATGCGGGCACTGCCGTCCCCTGGGAGCAGCCGGGCCTCGGCCGTATGAGGCGGCACCC
>JAUIAG010000067.1 GCA_030425355.1 Verrucomicrobiia bacterium | reverse complement strand
TGCCAACGGAAGACACCGAGATGATCCGCAACTGGATCGCCCAGGGTGCCATCTGGCCGGAGGGCTTGACACTGATTCCCCGCAAGGCCCCTGAGCCGGAATCCGACTCCGCGGAGCAGGCGGCCCAGGTCAGTGCTCTCTACCTGCGGCTTCTCGATCAGACCGGAGCCGGCAAAGGCATTGCCATGCAGAAGTATACCGAAAGGCTTCCCGGAACTGCAGTGACATGGGACATGGTGCCGATTCCGGCCGGGACATTCTCAATGGGATCCCCTGAATCAGAGGCGGATCGCAACGACGATGAAGGGCCGCAGGTTAAAGTCGCCATCGATCCATTCTGGATGATGTCCACTGAAGTCACCTGGGATCTCTATGACATTTTTACCTACAAGGATCAGGAAAAAGCCCTGCGCGGCATTTTCAAAACCAGCACCGAGCTGAATGACCTGACCGATGTGCTGGCACGTCCAACCACGCCCTATGTCGAAATGAGCTTCGGCATGGGCAAAGACGGATTCCCCGCCATTTCCATGACCCAGCATGCAGCCCTGCAATTCTGTCAGTGGCTGTCCGCCAAGACGGGGCACTTCTACCGCCTTCCCACCGAAGCGGAATGGGAATACGCCTGCCGGGCCGGGACCAAGACCGCCTTCCACTTCGGCGATGATCCGGCCACGCTCGGCGACTATGCCTGGTATGAGGAGAATTCCGACTGGAAGTACCAGAAGGTTGGTCAGAAGAAACCCAATCCCTGGGGCCTTTATGATATGCACGGCAATGTGGCGGAATGGTGCATGGATCAGTATTCGGCGGACTTCTACGGGACTCTGACCGGAGGCACGGTCAGAAGCCCGGTCAACTGGCCGGTCGAACTCTACCCGCGATCCGTGCGTGGTGGTTCATGGGACCACCCTGCTTCCGAACTCCGCAGCGCGGCGCGCATAGCCAGTTCCTCGGACTGGAAGATACAGGATCCACAGCTGCCAAAGAGTGTGTGGTACCACACGGATGCGCAGTTCCTCGGCTTCCGCGTGGTTCGTCCCCTGAAGGTCCCATCCCCTGAAGAAATGCAGAAGTGGTGGACATCCGGCCGCCCGAAGAAGTAACATACAATTATCCCTGAAACAGGAAACGCATACATACCAGTATTATGAATAACCCGAAGACCAACAATCAGACATCTTCGCTGAACCGGCGCGGTTTCATGAAGACCTCGAGTGCGGCTATCGCAGGTGGCGCGATCGCCAGCACACTGCCCACAGGCAAAGGCGTTTTTGCAGCTTCTGATGACAAACTGAAAATCGCCCTGATCGGCTGTGGCGGCCGCGGCAGTGGTGCCGCGAATCAGGCTCTCAACACTGCGGACCAGGGTCCGGTTGAACTTGTTGCCATGGCTGATGCCTTCGGCGACCGCCTCGACAGCTCTCTCCGTAACCTCGAAGCCCAGCATGGCGACAAGGTCAAAGTCACCGAGGAAACAAAGTTCGTCGGCTTCGAAGCCTACAAAAAGGCCATATCACTCGCCGACGTTGTCATCCTTGCCACACCTCCGGGATTCCGGCCCACCCACTTCGAGGAAGCAGTCCGCCAGGGCAAACATGTTTTCATGGAGAAGCCGGTCGCAGTGGATGCCCCCGGCGTGCGGAAGGTCCTGGCCGCTGCCAAAGAGGCCAAGGAAAAGAACCTCAAGGTCGGTGTCGGACTTCAGCGCCATCACCAGCAGGGGTATATCGAGACCATAAAGCGACTGCACGATGGCGCCATCGGCGACATTACCTCCATGCGCTGCTACTGGAACGGCGCCGGTGTGTGGACACGCCCGCGGCAGCCGGGTCAAACCGAAATGGAGTACCAGATGCGCAACTGGTACTACTTCGTATGGCTTTGCGGAGACCACATCGATGAGCAGCACATCCACAACATTGATGTGATCAACTGGGTCAAGGATGCTCACCCGGTCAGCGCTCAGGGTATGGGCGGACGCCAGGTCCGCACATCCAAGGAACACGGAGAAATCTACGATCACCACTTCGTGGAGTTCGAATACTCCGACGGCTCCCGCCTTTACAGTCAGTGCCGCCACATCCCCGGCTGCTGGAACTCAGTCTCCGAGTACTGCACAGGCACCAAGGGAGACGCTGACATCAACCGCTATATCATCCGTGGCGAAAATTCCTTCCGTCACAACGGCCGGGGCGACAAAAACCCTTATCAACAGGAACATGATGACCTCTTTGCCGCCATCCGCAACAATACCCCATACAATGAAGCGGAATATGGAGCCAACTCCAGTATGTCCTCCATCCTTGGCCGGATGTGCACCTACACAGGAAAGATGATCTCATGGGACGAGGCCATCAACTCCGAGGTCAACACCATGCCCGAAGTACTGGACTGGGATGCCAATCCTCCGACTCTTCCCAACGAGGAAGGATTCTACCCGATCGCGATGCCGGGAATCCAGACCGAGAAATTCGTCTGAGATCCCTCACTCACCACTCACACAGTTTTTATTTCCACAACGGAGCCTTCGGGTTCCGTTTTTATTTGGCTGTTGCCGGCCACGGTGTAAGACGCACCTCATATGCAGACCGGCCGGGTGAGAAATGCCGGGAGTTATTTCCCGCCGGAGTCGGATTCAAATTCCTTCACGGCCTTGATAAGTCCGGGGATGGTGTGCTCGACGGCCTCGACGGTTGGCTTGAGGTTGAGTTTGAGGAGCGCCTTTGTGGTCTCCGGCCCGATGGAGGCGGTTTTGAGTGACGGGAACTTCTGGAGAAGCGCAGGAAGGTCGAAACGATCGTGGAAGTGCTCGACGGTCGAGCTGCTGGTGAAGGTCACCCAGTCGGCACCGGATTCCTCCATATCGGCCGAGGCGCCATTCAGATCCTCCGTTTCGATCACGGTTTTGTAACAGGGGATGTCATCGACAATGGCGCCTTCGGCCATAAGCCTTTCCGGAAGGTCCGGATTGGCAACCTGTGCCCGCATGAGGAGAACCATGACATTCTCAATGCTTTGGACTTCCTTCATGGCATCCACAATTTCATCGGTGACATACTTTCGGGGCATGGCATCGATCTGAAGGTGGTAGTCCTCCAGTTTTCTGGCGGTGGCCGGACCGACAGCCGCGATTTTGGCTCCACCAATCGCACGGATGTCCTTGAAAACCTTGAAAAACCACGAGAAGAACCACTCCACGCCATTGGGGCTGGTGAAGACTATCCATTCATAGGAACCAAGCTGCGAAAACGCGTCCTTGAGAAGGCTTTTATTGTCCGGCTCTGCCGTGCGGATCGTCGGGATTTCGAGAATGTCCGCTCCGAGGTCTCTCAATCGGCTGCTGAGCTCACTGGCCTGCTGACGGGTTCGGGTGACCACCACGCGTCTGCCGAAAAGTGGCCGGTTCTCGTACCAGTTGAGCTTGTCCCTCAGGGACACCACTCCGCCGATAACGGTCACAGCCGGTGCCTTGAAATCATGTCGGGCCACTTCACCGGCGATGGATTCCAGTGTGCCGACGATGGTCTTCTGCTTTCCGGTCGTTCCCCATCGGGTCATGGACACCGGGGTATCCGGTGCCATCCCGTTGGCAATCAACTCGCCGGTGATAGTGCCAATCCTCTCCACACCCATGAGGATGACCAGAGTCTCCCGCGTACGGGCAAGGTGGGCATAATCAAGAGATGATTCTGGTTTGGTGGGATCCTCATGACCGGTAATCACGGTGAAGCCGGAACAGAAATCCCGGTGTGTCACCGGAATTCCCGCATAACCCGGCGCGGCATAGATGGATGAGATCCCCGGCACGACCTCGAAAGGAACCCCTTCTGCATGGAGCTTTTCCGCCTCCTCACCGCCCCTTCCGAATAAATAGGGATCACCGCCCTTGAGACGAACCACAACTTTGCCTTCACGGGCCTTGTCCACGAGCAGCTGGTTGACGTCGCCCTGAGGGATGGCATGGTTGCGGGAACGCTTCCCGGCGTATATCAGCTCGCAGTGTGCCGGTGCCATTCGAAGAAATTCCGAGTTGGCCAGAGCATCATAAACCAGGACATCCGCCTTGCCGATCAGTTCGGCAGCCCGCATCGTAAGGAGTCCCGGGTCTCCAGGACCTGCTCCAGTGAGATAAACTTTTCCTTCCATCTTTTTTCTGCTCTCCGCTTCATTTACAGCCACGCATCGGTGGCGGCCCTAACCCGTGTGATCAGGTCCCGCTCAATGATTTGTGCACCATGCCGGCCAGTTCTTCGCCGAGACCTTCAGCCTCTTCGAGGGATCCATTCACCTCATGCCGGATTCGCCTGCCATCCATATCCACCATGCCTCTGAGGTGCAGCATCCCGTCCCGGTAACTGGCGAGCGCGGCTATTGGACTCTGGCAGCCGCCGCCCAGTTCACGAAGGAATGCCCTCTCGGCATGTGCCTCGTACCATGCTACAGCCGAATTGATGGCAACGCACAATTCATCCGCCAGAGCATCATCCGATCGAATTTCAATACCCAGTGCTGCCTGCCCCACACAGGGAAGCATGTCCTCAAGCGGAAAGTGCGCGCCGAACAGGCCGGATGGAACATCCGGTCCGGACAGCTTCTGATCCTGATCGATCCGTATACCCAGACGGTCCATACCGGCTGCCGCCAGCACAGTCCCGAAAACCCCGTGGTTTTCGCTGATTTTCCTCAGCCGTGTCCCGACATTACCGCGGATCTCCTCGACGGTGATATCCGGTCTGCACTGAATGATCTGTGACTTCCGGCGAAGGCTGGATGAGGCGAGGACACACCCTTGTGGAATGGTCTTCCAGAAATCCTCCCTGTGCTCAGGGACAGGCTGTCGGGTGATGAGGACATCGCGGACATCCCTGCGCTCCGGCACCGCCCCAAGTTTAAGACCATCCGGCAGAAGAGTCGGCAGGTCCTTGAGACTGTGAACCGCCAGATTGGCGGATCCATCGAGGAGTGCCTCCTCGATCTCTTTGGTGAAGAGTCCTTTGGGAAGGCTCTTGTCAGGATTGGCAAGTGAAACCGTCTGAAGTTTATCGCCGGTTGTGCGGATCACCCGGATCTCAAACTGCCACGATGGCTTTCGAAGCTGACACAGCTGTTCAACCCACCTCGCCTGAGCCATCGCCAGTGCACTGCCCCGGGTGGCAATGACAATTTTTGGAGCATTGAAGGAACTCATGACTCGAGTTTGCCGGATGACGGGAGGAAGTTGGCGGCATTGGCATTCAGTTGCCCGGAAGACTGCCTTTGCTTCATCATCAGCTGTCCCCGCTGAATCTGTTCCAGCACTTCATCGGCTTTTTCCTTCACAATCTGATCACACTTGTCCACTTCCTTTTGCCTGAGTTTCATTGAATGGTCCGCTATGGCCTGAAGATCATCGATGTTATAGCAGAAGACGCCGTCAATCATGGCGCAGTCCGGATCTATATCACGGGGCACTGCGATATCGACCAGCAGAAGCGGCCGGCCCTTGCGTTTGCTCATCATGGGTTCGAGGCGCTGCCTGTCGATGACATAATGAGGTGCCGAGGTCGAACTGACAATAATGTCAACCTGAGGTGAATTCTTCTCCCATTCATCAAAATGGATGGCGATGCCATCGAGTTCACTGGCCAGTTTGCTGGCGCGCTCGTAGCTGCGGTTGGTCACAAAAATACTGTGAGCCCCGCGGCTCAGCAGCGCCCGGGCGGTCTTCTCACTGGTGTCACCTGCCCCAATCACCATCACTTTCCGACCTTTCAGGTCATCGAAGATCTTCACGGCAAGGTCCACAGCGACTGAACCCACTGAGACACTGCCCCGCTGAATCGAGGTCTCAGTGCGTATCTTCTTGGCCACAGAAAAGGCATTCTGAAAAACACGGTTGAGAATCCGCCCCGAAAAATGGCCCTCCAGTGAGTGGTTGTAGGCCTTTTTGATCTGACCGAGAATTTCCGTCTCGCCCAGCACCATGGAATCGAGGCCGGAAGCCACCTTGAAAAGGTGTTCCAGAGTGGACTGCTGTTCGAGGAAGAAGAAATGCTGCCGATGGGCGGGGTCGAGATTGTGGTAGCGACGGATGAAATCGAAGATGGACTCGTGAGATTTCCTGACCGGCTGGTCGGCGAAGCTGTAGATTTCGACGCGGTTACAGGTGGAGAGGATAACCGACTCGGTCATACCGTGGTCCCTGCTGAGAGACTCCAGTGCCTCGGTGAGTCGCCCTTCGGAAAAAGCCACTTTCTCCCTGACCTCGACCGGGCAGGTGTGGTGACTCAATCCTATGGCTACGATTCCCATGATTTTCAGACTCGCTGTGTTTGGTATGTGATGTGTTTTTTCAGTTCCCAGCCGGTGAATTATGGATATCGGACAGGAGATTTGCCGCCCAGAATGTCGTCAGCACAAAGACGAAGAGCGCCAGTGACAGCCACGCCAGAAAGCGCCCGCGGATACTGAAAATCCAGTGCAGCAGAACCAGCGCAAAATAACCCACCCATACCGCAATCGACCAATATATTTTTGCATCCTGGGAGAGGAATGAACCGGAAGTGTTTTTCAGGATGACAAATCCGAGTCCGAGACCGAGGGTCAGCAGTATGACTCCGCCGGTCAACAGCATCACCGAAGTGGTTTCGAGCCGGTAGATTGACGGCAGCCTCACCCAGAATGCCATCTCCTTGTTGTATTTCAGATAATGCGCATGGGTGAGGTACATGACCGAGGAGACACAGGCCATGGCAAATGCCCCGTAAGCCAGGAGAATGATCGGGACATGGAGTATGAACCATCCCTCGAGTCGGAGGCTGTCCACTGGTCCGTCGACATTCGGAAAGAGCGTCATCAGGCTGAGGCTGAAGATGACCGGTGCCACAAATGCTGCAATCGAACGGAACCTGGACCAGAATGAGGCAATGATGAAGCCGAAACCGACAAGCCATGAGGTGAACATTGTCACTTCGAAGAGATTGTTGATTGGGCAGCGCTGAGTCTCGGCGGCCCGGATCATCAGCGCAAGCGTGTGGAAGCCGAAACCGCCAACGAGGATCCCGATATTGATGGTGTCATCGCGGGTGAACCCCTTGCGCCACAGGAAGATGGAATACATCACAGCCATCCCGTAGACCAGGGTGGCCGCCACCATCATCCAGTGTTCATCAAATCTCATAGTCCGATATACCCATCCACAGCACCTCATGCCGCAGCGGATGAATGGCCGGAATCCCGGCCACAAACCTGGTGCATTGCTCAGGAAAAGGCCGTCCCTTCCGGAGAAGACATTCTACCGGAAGGGACGTATCAATTCAAAAGCGGAATCAGGCCGATTTGCGCGAATCGAGGACGACGCCGAGAAGCTGGTTCAGTCTCTCGACCATGGTCCTTGGATCCTCGACCAGTCCGGCAGCAGCTCTCGAGTTGTCGAAAAGCTGTTCGGCTATGGTCTTTGCCAGGTTCTCATCGGATTCCTGCATGGCGTGAAGACTCACGATGATCGAATGAGACGGATTGATCTCCAAGTCGTAGGATTCCCCCATTCCGGCCGGCATGGATGACTTCATTGCTTTCATGAACTGCCTCATTCCCGAGGTTACACCGTCCTTATTGACCAGAAGACACGGGCTGCCAACCAGCCTCGTTGAGGAGCGGACTTCATTCACTTTGTCTCCAAGAACGTCCTTCATCCATTTTGCAAACTTCTTCGCCTGGTCCTTGCTGAGGCCTCCCTCCGATTCGTCCTCGATGGAAATATCCGCCTTTTCGGCAGAAACCATTTTCTTCTCCTTGAACTCGGTGAGGTGATCCATCACGAACTCGTCCGTGGGGTCGGTGAAGAAGAGAACCTCGAGACCCTTCTTGCGGAAGCCTTCGAAATAGGGGCTGTTCTCAATAGTGGCGCGATCTGGACCATTCAGGTAGTAGATCTCCTTCTGATCGGAATTCATACGCCCGATATAATCCTCCAGCGAGGTGGTCTGACCCGGATCCAGGGCCGAGGATTCGTATCGGAGCAGTTTGGCCAGCTGCTCGCGGTGCGTGTAATCCTGAACAATTCCCTCGCGTATGAAACGCCCGAATTCGTCGAAGAATTTCCCGTATTTCTCAGCGTCCCTGCCTGCCTCATCGTTGAGGAACTTCAGGAAGCGCGATGTCACCACTTTGTTGATTTTGGCGAGCAGCGCTGAGTCCTGCATCGATTCCCGGGAGATATTCAGAGGGATGTCCTCACTGTCAACAACACCATTGAGAAACCGGAGGTATTCAGGCAGAAGTTTCTTTGAATTGGGCTCAATCAGTACTCTCTTGCAGTAAAGACTGACCTGGGATTCAAGCCGTGAGAGTCCCATTTTCTCCATGTTCGTCTCCGGAACAAAGAGGATCGCGTTGATCATCAGCGGGGCATCGGCACTGAAATGCAGTCTGTAGCTCGGCTTTCCGAAACCATGCAGATGCTCAAAGAACTTTTCGTATTCCTCATCGGTAATTTCGCTCTTCGGTCTCGTCCACAATGCCTGGACCTCATTGATTTTCCTGTCCTTGAGGAACACCGGAAAAGGAACGAAGCTGGAGTGCTTCTTCAGAATGGACTCGACGCGGTATTCCTCGGCGAATTCCTCCTGGTCGTCCTTGAGATGGATGATGATCCGGGTGCCCCTCGGCAGGTCGGCCTCGTCGGTAATTTCGTAGGAACCCGAACCGTCGGATGTCCAGCGGACTCCGTCCGATGATTCCTGGTAGCTTCGGGTTAAAACCTCGACCTTCGAAGCAACCATGAACGCGGAATAAAAGCCGACACCAAACTGACCGATCAGGGTCGCATCCGGCCTCTGCCCCTCAGCCAGCTGTGAAAGGAAATTTTTCGATCCCGAATGGGCAATTGTCCCGAGGTTTTCCATGACCTCGTCGCGGGTCATCCCGATGCCGGTGTCACAGAATGAAATGGTCCTGTTTTCCTTGTCGACATCGATGGTCAGCTTCAGCTCCAGATCAGACTGGAAGACCGATTCACCGGATGCCTTCTTGAACCGAAGCTTCTCGAGGGCATCCGAGGCATTGGATACCAGCTCGCGGATGAAGATTTCCCGGTCGGTATAAAGTGAATTGATGACTATATCCAGCAGCTGCCGGATTTCCGCCTTGAACTCATGCTTTTCCGTATGACTCATATTTTTCAGTTAAAATGTAAATAATGACAGACGGCCGGATGGTCAAGTCACCGGCCGTCCAAAATTTGGTGGTTGAAGAGATGTGTTTTGCAGGTTGCGGCCCCTGTCGGTGGTATGGAATACCGGTTTCAGTATCGGGGGATTGCGGGGTAACAGTGCCTGTTACTCACTGACGTAATTGATCAGGGACCGGATTTCACCTGTTTCCGGGAATTTCATGCGGGCATTGAGGAATCCCAGCTCGATGAGAAAAGAGACGCCCATGACTTCCACACCGAGCGACTGCAGGAGCTTGATGGCGGCCACAGCTGTTCCCCCTGTTGCGAGGAGGTCATCCACAAGTACGACACGGCTGCCCTTCTCCAGCGCGTCCTGGTGAATGGCTATGGTGTTGGATCCGTATTCAAGATCATAGCTCTCCTCAAGAGTGAAATAGGGAAGCTTGCCGGCCTTGCGGATGGGCACAAATCCGGTGTTCAGCTTCAGCGCCACGCCGGAGGCAAAAATAAAACCCCTTGCGTCAATGCCGACGACGGCATCGATCTCCTCTCCGAAGAAAGGAGTCGCAAGGAGTTCCACTGAAAGATGGAAAAGTCCGGGGTCCTTGAGAATGGGAGTAATATCCTTGAACTGAATACCGGGTTTTGGGAAGTCCGGTATGTTTCGAACAGCAGCCTCCAGTTCCTTTACCTTGTTGTCAAAATCGCTCATAAGTCCCGGGGAACGAGGCACCCACCATCAGGCAGCCTCACCCTCCTCAAGAGCCTCAATCATTTTCCGCAATTTTCCAAGGGCATTATTCTGTATCTGCCTGACACGCTCGCGGGTGACGCCAAAATGGGCCCCGACTTCCTCAAGCGTCCGTTCCTCGCCGCCACTCAGTCCGAATCGATAGTCCAGAATCCTGGCCTCCCGTTCCGGAAGTGAATTCAGGAGATTGTCGAGCATCGACTGGACAGTGCGTTTTTCAAGGTCGCTGTAAGGATCAGTCGCGTTCTCATCCTGCACGATCTCCGCGAAGTTGGCGGATTCAGGCTCATCGGCAAGAGGCGCATCCAGAGAAGCCGGTCGAATGGCCGCTCTCTTCATTTCCTGGACCTTGAACACCGAGATGCCAAGCTCCTGTGATATCTCCTCGTCGCTGGGTTCACGACCCAGTTTGTCCTGAAGCGAAGTGGTGGCCCGGCGCATGCGGGCAATTTTGTCCACCAGATGAACAGGGAGCCGGATAGTTTTGGACTGATTGGCGAGAGCGCGTTTGATACTCTGCTTGATCCACCACGCTCCGTAAGTTGAGAGTTTACCGCCCTTGGAGGGATCGAAACGCTCCACGGCCTTCATCAGGCCCATGTTGCCTTCGTTGATCAAATCCAGCAAAGGGAGACCGTAGCCTTCGTAGTCACGCGCAATTTTGACCACGAGACGGAGGTTGGCTTTGATCATTATTTCGCGTGCCTCGTCGTCGCCTTTGCTGATGCGGTCGGCAAGCACGATTTCCTCCTGAGGTGTCAGAAGGTCGAACTTTCCGATTTCCCTCAGGTATAGGCTGTAGGTCAGATCCTGGTCGGAACTGACGGAGCGATGATTATTGTAATGGTGAGCTGTTGTATCCAGCTCGATAAGGGAATCCTTATTGTCGTCCGGGACCGTTTTGAATGGTTCCTCGTTCGGGGCAATGGTGCCCCGACCAGATGATTTCAGTTTCATAAGCCTCGAATCTTAATCGACGGGGTGGGCGGACCTCGTCGGGGATTCCCAGGTGGCTTGTGTTGACAATGTATATTCGTCGCCCCTGCTGCGCAAGGCTCTTTTTCAAAAAAGACAAACTCATTCTCGGGATATCACCTTGATGGTGTGCCGGCCCTGCAGTCAGATGCCGTATGGCCCGGGAATGGAGGGCCAGCCAGGGGGAGGAAGGGCGTGAAATGCCCAAACTCGAAGAGGCGATGGATGCCTACAGTTGTGAAGACGTATCGTAGCCGGGAAAAGACGGAAGCCGGAGCTTAAAAAACAACAGACACGGGAACCTGGATGAGGCAGTCATGAAAGGTGTGAACCAGTGACTGACCTCATCCAGGGAAAGGACTTGCGGTCCGGAAGGGCGGTCCTGTCAGGAGTTGTTTTTGCCGGAGCCGACACCGGAGGTCTGCTGGCCGCCGTCCTTGCGAACGCGGTAGGCCCTCCGGGCTTTGTAACGGACGGTCTTGCCCTGATTCTGAGTCTCCTGGCCTGAATTCTCTCCACTCCCGCCGGCATCCCCGGCATGTCGTGGGTGAGGAGCCTGCCCGGCTGCGCTCTGGTTTACGTTGCGGAACTGCCGTCTTTTCGGTTCAGGCATGGCGGAAGCGGGTTGGTAGACGGAGGATGTTTCCACCGCGGAGTTTGGCAGGTCCTTGTTGTAGTAGGAGTGGTAGTATTTGGCGTAGTAATAGGACGGATCCGCTGTGGTGATGCCGTTGAGCACGAGGCCGAGAATCTGCTGGCCGCGCTTGTCCAGTTCATGGAGTGAGTTCTTGATGAACCGAAGGGATGTCTGCCCTGCCCTGACAACGAAAAGGCCGGTATCCACGTGTTCAAACACAGAAAAGGTGTCGTCGATGGCGGTGAGAGGCGGACAGTCGATGATCACGTAATCGTACTCCTCGAGTGCCTGCTTGATCATTACCGGAAGCACCGGGGATGAAAGCAGCTCGCCGGGGTTGAGCGGGAGTTTCCCGGTGGTTATGACTTCCAGATTGGGAATCAATGATTCGCGGGTGACATCCAGCCAGTGGACTTTGCCACTGAGGACGTCGCTCAGTCCACCCGAGCGCTTGAATTCGAAGAACTCGTTGACCGAACCGCGTCGGAGGTCGGCATCAATCAGGAGCACACGGCTTCCGGACATGGCGAGGGTTGCACTGAAATTCACGGTCACCGTTGATTTTCCGTCGCCGGGAACGGCACTGGTGATAAGGAGGGAGCGGATCTGGCTTTGACCCTTGGTGTAATATTTGAATGCGGAGCGCACGCCTCGAAGGGATTCACAGAACATGTCATGCAGCCCGAGATCGGTGATGAGGAAACGGTTTTTCCCGGCAGGAGGAGTTGAGACTTTTGGAATCTGGCCCAGAACGTGTTCCTGGAGTTCTCGCTCAAAATCTTCGGCAAGTTCGAGGCGGTCATCCAGTTTGCTCAGGAAGAAGACTGTGACCCCGGCGAGGATGAATCCGGCAATGACTCCGGCTGCGATGATGAATGGGCGGTTGGGGCCTATCTTACCAATGGAGCGTCCGTCCTGAAGAATCTCAAGGTTCAGGCTCAGGCCCCCTTCCCTGTCCTTGTTGAACTCGTCCATCTTGTCCTTGATGGATGCCTCGATGTCGCGCTGTTTCATGACGAGGTCGTTGTAGGCTTTCTGCTTGGGCCCGAGGCTTTCGATTTCAAGCTGTTTGGCGGCGATGCGACTGACATAGAGGTCCTTCTGGCGACGCAGACTCGATTCCTTGCCCTTGATCTGGCCATTGAAAAGCGTTGCCATCTGGTCGAAGCTGCGCTGCAGTCCGGCAATTTCCGCATTGAGTTCCTGCATGAACGGGTGTCTGTCCTTGAGGTCGAGACTGTATCGCTGCCTGTCGGCGGTTTTTTCCTCCAGCTGATTCCGGAGACTGAGCGCATCCTGGATCTGGTTGCGGGTGAATACCAGGTCACTGGTGCCGCCGTCGCTGCCCTGTGTGTTGATGACTCCGGAAGTTCCGGAACCATATTTGTCGAGGAAGGTGAGGAACGGGTTGCCGTTGTCGGTGCCGCGGATCATGTCCAGCTGCCATTCGATCTCATCGAGAGCGGTCTGAAGTTCCTGTCTGTCGGTCTGGAGGCGTTTGAAGGTGTCGTCGCCATTCAGGTCAAAATCAGGATTATTGCGGAGAAAACTGTCTATTTCAGTGCGCACGGATTCCCGTTTCGCTTCGAGCTCGTCGAGGGTGTCCGTCTTGTTGTCCAGGATGCGCTGCTTGTATTTGAGGGCGTTTTCACGCTTTTTGTCCATGATCATCTGTGCCCAGTCCTGGACGACTTTTTCGGAGAAGTCCTCGTCCGTGCTGGTGATCTGGAGGTCGAATTTGAAACTCGCGGAACCGCCGAACTGGTGGGTCATGCGCATGCTGGCCACAGGATTGGTGCCATCAGGTGACCGGTAGTCCGCCCACTTCGCCCTCAGAGAGTTGACGATGTCCTGGCTGTAGATGATCTGGACCTCCCGATCCGCGTTGAACTGCTCCACGATCAGCGCGCTGTTGTCGAGAGTCGACAATGGCGGGGCCAGCTCGGCAACCGCCCGGTACTGATTCGGGGTGCTCAGTGCCTTGTAAACCGCAAACCCGCCGGTCAGTGACAGACAGATAAGAAAAATCCACCATCGGCGGATAATGAATCGTCCGGCTCGAAGGACATGCATGAAGATGTTCATGCGGTCCACCAGTCCGGTGCCGTAGGATGGCGGATTGGGAAGAGATTGGCTCGATTTCGCTGGCATGAGTGTGGGGTCTTAAATTCTGGGTATTGGGGTTTTTCTGACTCTGGACGGGATAGACGGCATATTTTTCAAATGACCGGGTGGAGACTGGTCCCTCGAATCATACGGTGACTGTTTCAGATAACGGTCCTTATTATCGGAGGGACGTGAACGGGGTTTACCAGCCGCCAAAGGTGTTGCGTTCGCGGATCTGGATGCGGTCCCCATCCTGGAGAACCGGGTCGTCAGACTGCTTTCCGGAGCGTTTGATTTCAGACCATGGCAACTCCCGGAAGGTGGTCTGGCCATTGGTGACGCGAATCAGTCGAACTTTGTCAGGATCGAGAAAACGTGTGTCCTTGAAATTGTCCGAAGCCTTGGTGAGCAGCTCTGTCAACCGTGGAGGGTCCTCCAGATCTATATCGAACTCCCTGTCGATAATGAGACCGCCCTTGTCAAAAACCGTGACCTTGCCGAGTCGTGCAGCCTTGTCCTCGATGAAGATGTCGACTTCCACACGGTTGTAGTAATCCTGCAGGAGAAGCGAAGAGACTTCACGGCGCACCTGGGCCACGGACTTTCCGGCAGCGTTCAGAGTCACGTAGAGGCCACGGTGATCGGGATCGTGAGTGACGGGAAAGCGCATTTCGTAATTGTTGACCGGGATGCGGTGTGGCGGCTCGCTGTTGAAATACGGATCGGTCCTGATGGAAAAGGAAATTTCGTCCCCTTCCTTGAGGATGTGGTTGTCAATGGTGCTGCGCACGGCTGTTGAGGTCCCCGAGCTGCCGCCGGATTGTGGTCTGACTGACCCGACCTGGGCCGTGACAGCGGAGTGCATCAGGACAAAGAGAAAAATTGAAGTAAGAACTCTCATGATAAAAATGGTGTGGGTGTGGACCCTTTAAAAATTAATTGTATCTACGTGAATCGACAGTAATGGCCGTGGCATTGTTGAAAGAACAGAGATGCAGCTGAGGATTCTATAGGTCGTAGCTGAAATTCAGGATGACGAGATTCTGCTGGAAGTCCCTCAGATTTATTTCGCTATCCTTATAGTTGAAAGAATATGTGAGACCAAGGGTTGACTTCCGGTTCAGACTTTTTGTGAGGGAAACGGATGTCAGGAGTAGTGTCGCGTCTTCTGACAGGGCCCCGCCTGAAGTGGAGAGCCACATGTAGCTGGCATCAAGAGTGGCCTGAAGCGTCTGGGAGAGCTGTGAACTCAGCCGGTAACCGAACTGCTTCTGGTCGGCGAAATTGGTTCCGAAGCCATCGCTGATGAATCGACGTCCGTAGACGCTGTGGGTGAGGTTCCTGGTTTGCTCCCAGTTGAATCGGGCATCGAAGCTTATGCCCTCAAAGTTTTCAATGTCGGTGATCTGACCGGTCTGATCAAAATCTATAGTATTGTAGGCGACTTTGAGGTTGAGATCGGTTGTCTGGGTCGGCCGGATGATCACCCGTGGACCAACTTCCACCGAGTTACTGTCGTTCTGGCTGCCGGGGAGATTGTTTTCTGTGAATTCAGTAATCGAGTACTGACCTTCGAGACCGACATTCAGCTGGCGGCTGAAATCATAGTAACCGCCGGTCCGGAAAATATGCCGGTTGCGGTCGAGGGTGACAAAGGTGTCGGTGAGAGTCCGGTCAATATCGAACTCATAGGCGGAAAGGGAGTGAAAATACCGGGTCGGCTGCCAGGTCAGGGCGGCACCGACCAAATTCCGCAAGCGGCGCCATTCGAGGGTCTCGGAGCCACCAAGGGTTGCAGCGTCGCCGGAAACAAAGGGCCTCGTGAGCGGGTTCATTTCCACTCCGATCTGGTCGTAGACACCCAGCTTGAAATCACCCAGTTTCCTTTCGACGCGGAATTCGGAACCGGGCTGAATCAGCAGGGTGTTGAGTTCGCTGTATTCAAAGAAATGCTGGTAGCCGAGAAACATGTCGAGGTTGAGGGCGAAGTCGGACCTCGGCTGGTAGAATGTCCTCAGATTCATCCCCGCTGAGAGCGAGAAATCGCCAGCCTGCGCTGATTCCTCAAAGCCGAGGTTATCGGTGAAGGAGGCACCGGTCTGGAATACCAGATCCATCACCAGGTCATTAAACTTAAGGTCATATTCCTGAAGTGACTGGGGACGGTATGGCTCGAGGTAGTCGAGGCCTTCCTGTGCGCCGGCGTACCAGGTTCCACAAACACCCAGAATGCCGGTCATCAGTCCGGTGATCTGCCGGGATCCCGTAATCAGGCCGTAGCCATTCATTTTCAGCGGATTACTATTCATCTTTCTGGCGGATTATGCCGGATGCGCTGCTGCCAGGGCAACCACCACGACTTCGATACACATTCATTAACGAACGGGAAGTGTACTGAATTTAGAAATTTTTTTCCAGAATCAGGGCATTTCCCGCCTGATTCAGAAGGTGGCCGGTTCCGTATACCCCTGTATTACCCTCTGGCCACCAGCATCCTGCGGGAAAACAGGATGCTCACCAGCAGCACCAATGACACCACCAGGCATATGGGATTCACCAGGTTTCCGTGTTTTCGGTAAAAGGTGGTGTCCGGGCTCCTGACTGGAACATTGAATATCTTAAAACCGGCATCATGAACAGAGTTTTGAGGAAATTTCTCAAATTTTCTGCCATGGATGACACCCTCTGGGGATGTCCAGCAGGTCAGGCCGTTATTGGTGGCCCGAACCATGGGGATGCCCAGTTCAATGGAGCGAAACAGGGCATGGCGTGCATGAAGCACCTGCGCGGACCCTTTCCCGAACCATGCGTCATTGGTCATGTTCAGGATGATCTGTGTCTGTTCAGTCGTCGATCGACGAATCAGCCCGGATACGGAATCCTCGAAACATATGCAGAAAGCCAGATGAACATCCTTGTCTTTCCAGTAAAAGGTCCCCGGACCGTCGCCACGGGAAAAACTCCCGATTGGAATCAGCCTGGCCAGCCATGGAAATACTGATTCGAGTGGAATGAATTCGCCGAAGGGCACCAGGTGCTGCTTGCTGTAGAGACAATACCAGTTTCCGTTTTCGTCGGTCCAATTCCCTTCAGCATCGATGAACATGGCGGAGTTGAAATACCGGAATTCTTCCGGATTGTCCGGGTCGACATCCCGTGTCTCGAGGCAGATGGCAAAGGGGGTGGATGAGTCAGCGGCCATCCGGGAGACCAGATCAAGCTCGGGCTGCCCGAGCACCGGTGCCGCCCCTTCGGGCCACAGAACCAGCTCCGGGGCGGGATCGGATTCAAGGGCCTGGCGGGTGAGATCAAGCAGCTTCTGCCACATGCGGTCGCGGAGTTCGCCGCTGGCATTCCATATTTCCGACTGGGTGAATCCGGGCTGAATGGCGGCTATGCGGAGAGTCCGTTCTGCCGGCTGGGACCGGGTGGCTGTCTGGAGGACGATGAGGAAGCCGGCTATGACCAGCACCGGAGCTGCTTCACGGATACCGGCTCCCGGGGCACCGGCCGAGCGGATCACCTGCAGACCGGCGAGACCCAGCACAAGAGATGAAAGACACACCGTCAGGGAAACCAATGGCACCCCGCCCCACTGTGCCAGCTGGCTGACCACCGGCATTGATGATTGGGAAATTCCCAGGAGATTCCAGGGAAAACCGGTAATCATCACCGACCTCAGCCACTCAAGGGAGACCCATGCACAGGAGCAGAATATCGCCCAGAGAAGCCGCCGCGGATAGCCTGGCCAGCGGCTGAAACCAAGAAGGTAGCTGTGACCGCTGCGCGGACCAGTCAGTCCGGCGACCTCCCGCCATGCAAAGGCACAAAGCCACGTCCAGACAGCAGGGTAGAGTCCGGCATAGAGCGACAGGATCATCCAGCCGGGAATCGCTCCCTGAGGATAGGGATTGTTCCAAAGCCAGTAGAGACTGGCGCCGAAAAAGGCGGTACCGGCTGTCCAGCCACTGCGGAATGCTTCTCCCAGCCGGCCGCTGCAGCACAAAAGAAGCAGAAACGGCCAGACCCACCCGATTCCGGCCAGAGGGAAATCAAAGTAGGCGAGGCTTCCTGCCAGACCGGCCATGGCCGAGATGAGTGTGCGCACCGGATTGATTTTCCGGCCTATTCGGGTGATCAGGGATCTGGAGGGGGCACCTGCCATTCGCTCGCAACAGATCATGCCTCCGACGGTCACAGCTGGCAAGTCCCTCCACCCGGAGGCCATCTATCAGTCCCGCCAGCAGTAAAAAGTCCCGCCCCACTGAGAATCTTTCTCGATGAACGATGCTTCCGTGCCCTATAAACAGGGTGATGCGGTTCATCGGGAGTGTCATTGAAAAATTGCAGCGCCATCCCAAGCGGGTCGTCTTTCCTGAAGGGATGGAGCCCCGTGTGATTCAGGCGGCTCGTCAGTATTGTTCGCTGCGTCTGGGAGTGCCCATTCTTCTGGGAAACCGCACCCGCATCAAGGACTGCGCCAATCGACTGAATGTCCCGCTCGACGGCGTCCGCATTCTCGACCCCAAGGATTCCGACGATCTCAGGCTGTTCGGGAATATCCTTTACGACATCCGCAAATCCAAGGGCCTGACCCGCGTGGAGGCATCGAAGCTGATCCTGAATCCTGCCTATTTTGGAGCGATGATGGCGGCCACCAGCCGCGCCGACTGCATTGTATCCGGTGCCAGCGAGGAGGCAGAATCCCTGCTCCGGGCCCTATTCCAGGTGGTCAATGTTGTTCCCCACCGGAAAACGGCATCCTCCTGCATGATTCTCGAACTGGAGAATGCCAGCATTGGCGATGATGGCATTCTCTTCATGGCCGACTGCGGTGTCATCCCCGAGCCGACCGATGTGCAGCTGGCCAATATTGCCGTTTCAACCGCCGAGCTGGCCCACAACCTCCTTGGAAAGTGTCCGAGAGTGGCCATGCTCGCCTATTCAACTCTCAGCAATTCCGCAAACCCGATGATTTCGAAAGTCAAGAAAGCGACTGAAATGGCGCGCGGGATTGCCGCCGAGATGGGGCTCGATGCGGACTTTGAAGGTGAGATGCAGCTGGACGCCGCCATTGTCCCGAGTATAGCAGAAACCAAGGCACCGCAGAGCATCGTGGCCGGTCGGGCCAATGTGCTGATTTTCCCTGACCTCAACTCGGGTAATATCGCCAGCAAGCTGGCCCAGCACCTCGGGCGGTCAAATGCCTATGGCCAGATCATCCTCGGCCTTAACCGGGCCGCGGCCGATGTCTCCCGGGGGTCAAGCTCTCACGACATCCTTGGGGTTTCGGCCATCACCGGGCTGCTCTCCAACCAGCTTACCAGCCTCTACCCGGAGGCGCTCAAGCTCTCCACTTCAGATTACTCATGATGAACAAGGTCACACCTCGAGTCTTTATCGCCGCCACCCGTCAGAATGACGGCAAGACCACCACATCTCTCGGGCTGATGGCCGCCCTCAAGAAATACTACCCGAGGGTCGGGTATATCAAACCGGTTGGGCAGCGCATCGTGGAAGTCGAGGAACAGCGCATCGATGAGGATACCCTCCTCATGGATTCTGTCTACCGGCTCAACTGCCCGCTGATGGAGATGTCGCCGATCGCCATAGAACCCGATTTCACCCGCAAATACATCGAGAATTCCAATCCGGAGTGGCTGGTCAGGCGAACGCAGCAGGCATTTGACCGCGTTGCGTGGGAGAAGGATTTCGTCCTCTGCGAGGGGTCAGGCCATGCCGGAGTGGGCGCTGTCTTTGATTTCTCCAACGCCCGCGCCGCCAAGGTGCTCAATGCCAAGGTGGTCATTGTGTCCCGCGGCGGTATCGGCAAGCCGATAGATGAGGTGGCTCTCAACCAGGCCCTGTTCGAAAAGGAAGGCGTCGAGGTCATCGGAGTTATTCTCAACAAGGTCCTGCCCCAGAAACTCGAGGAGATCGAACGCATCACACGGATTGGTTTCCAGCGCCGGGGCCTCAAGCTTCTCGGAGTGCTCCCCTATGAACCGGTCCTTTCCAGACCCACCATGGATCTCGTTTACTCCTCACTCAACGCCCGTATCCTCAACTCGGTGGGACCGCTCAAGCACCTGGTCGACAACGTGGTGGTCGGGGCCATGAGCCCCAAGGAAGTCGTCAATTTCATCCGCAAAGGCTCACTGATCATCATGCCCTCCGACCGCAAGGATATCCTCCGCGCACTGGCGAGTTCCCTCCTCGGCCAGGCTGAAGAGGGAATTGCCGGAGTGCTCCTCACCGGTTCGGATTCAGTCTCGGACGATCTCATGGACATCATCAGCAATGTGCCCTTCCCTGTTCTCATGACCCGCTCGGAGACCTTTGCGGTCGCGTCGGCAGTCCATGACCTCACAGTCAAGACCCGCCCCACCGACACCCAGAAAATCGAGGTGATCCGCAATCTCGTCGCCAGACACGTCGATGTGGAACAGATCCTCGAGTCCATTGGGGCCACGCCGATATCCAATCCTGCCTAACCCCGGTCCGACCTCAAATTTTTCTGAATAAAAATGGATAAACCTGTCCTG